>NZ_CP028271.1:2819759-3133066 GCF_009914055.1 Mixta intestinalis | reverse complement strand
ACCGTGGCACCGCCTTCAACGCCGGGACGCCAGAGTACGCGATCGCCGGTAACCAGCGAGCGAATGGTGCGACGAATATTGCAGCGGTGTACCTGACCGGCGCTATCTTCCACGTCCGCATGCATGCCGAAGCGGCTGATGACAATGCCATCCTGCGCCTCACCAAACAGGCTGTCATCGGGTTCAGGCTTTTCCGCACGCTGTTTGAGACGGCGTTCATGGTTCGCGTTAACGCGTCGCTGCTGGCCTTTAGACAGTTTATTTTTGCTCACTCTTCCTCACATGCTTTAGGACGGTTTCGCCTGGTCAGGCAAAACGTCTATGATACACCCTGGGCCGAATTACGGCGAGCGACGCGACGGCGCTTTACGCTGTTGCCCCTGAAGACGATACGGTTAACTGCGGAATAGATTATGAGCGCAAATGAAAACAATCTTATCTGGATCGATCTGGAAATGACCGGGTTAGATCCGGAGCGCGATCGCATTATTGAAATTGCGACGCTGGTAACCGATGCCGATTTAAATATTCTGGCGGAAGGGCCGGTGCTGGCGGTGCATCAATCCGCCGCTCAGCTGGCGCTGATGGATGAGTGGAACGTACGTACCCATACCGGCAGCGGGCTGGTGGAGAGGGTTAAGGCCAGTCAGTATGACGAGCGGGCTGCGGAGCTGGCGACGCTGGCGTTTTTAAAAGAGTGGGTGCCTGCTAAAGCCTCCCCAATTTGTGGCAACAGTATCGGCCAGGATCGTCGTTTCCTGTTTAAATATATGCCGGAACTGGAGAGCTATTTCCACTATCGTTATCTGGACGTCAGTACGCTGAAGGAGCTGGCGCGGCGCTGGAAACCGGAAATTTTAACCGGCTTTAAGAAAGCAGGAACGCATCAGGCGCTGGATGATATTCGCGAATCGGTGGCGGAGCTGGCCTGGTATCGCGAGCATTTTCTGCAGCTGTAACGCCCGTGGGCGGCTAAAAAAACCGCATATCGCCGCATAAATCAGCAAATGCACCGAAAGCACAAATTTTTGCCCTCAAGGGCTTGCAGGGCAAAAGTTTTCTCGTATAATGCGCTCCCCGTACCGATGAAGAATTTTAATCGGCTACGGCGCGGGAATAGCTCAGTTGGTAGAGCACGACCTTGCCAAGGTCGGGGTCGCGAGTTCGAGTCTCGTTTCCCGCTCCAAAATTTATGTAGTGCCCGGAAACACCAAGCGGGAATAGCTCAGTTGGTAGAGCACGACCTTGCCAAGGTCGGGGTCGCGAGTTCGAGTCTCGTTTCCCGCTCCAAATCGGTGTTGTCCGTTTCTTTCCAGGCGGGAATAGCTCAGTTGGTAGAGCACGACCTTGCCAAGGTCGGGGTCGCGAGTTCGAGTCTCGTTTCCCGCTCCAGATTCTTCGATTTGCCACGCCATTGCGGGAATAGCTCAGTTGGTAGAGCACGACCTTGCCAAGGTCGGGGTCGCGAGTTCGAGTCTCGTTTCCCGCTCCAAATTTTATCTGTCTGCTTTAATTATCCACAGCGGCAACGCCCGCCAGAAGCGCCCAATGCGCATTAAGTTAAATCTCTTTAAACAGACTTATCCACAGGCTGTCATTTTTTGCCGCTGCGCCTGAGCGTTATTATTTGCTTACATTGATCGTTTAACTAATTGATTTGATTAAATATGATGATATTTCAATTTGTTAGATTGGCCGCTTGCGCTTCTTGTTTCATTTGAATGACAAAGAGTTTTTATTTTTATTCACAGCATGTGGAAAAGTTAACGACGCGCTAACGGGTGATTATCTGTCCGCTCAGGCATCGCGTGGTAAACCTTTCTCTATGGCGCGTACCAGGCGTTTTTGCTGCGGGCGCTGCACCTCTATCGCATTCTCCGCACGTCTGCTTTTCTGCTGCGCAATGGCCCATTCAATATGTTCATCCAGCATGGCGTTTTCACCGAGGCGACGGCTAAGCGCGACGATATTTTCCTCATCCCAGGGCGCATTGCCCAACGCGACAGCCACGTTACGTAGCCAGCGCAGGTGCCCGATGCGGCGAATCGCCGAGCCTTCCGTAATGCGCAGGAATTTAGCTTCGTCCCAGGCGAACAGCTCGGTCAGCGGCGGCGCGTGCAGTGCGGCGCGCGGCGAGAAATCATCCTCATCGGTCAGCTGACCAAAGCGATTCCACGGGCAAATAAGCTGACAGTCGTCGCAGCCGTAGATACGATTGCCGATCAGCGGGCGGAATGCTTTGGGGATTGCGCCTTCCAGTTCGATGGTCAGATAGGAGATGCAGCGGCGTGCGTCCACCACATAGGGTTCAACGATAGCGCCGGTTGGACAGGTGGTCATGCAGGCAACACAGCGACCACATTGCTCTTCCTGCGGTTGATCAACCGGCAGTGGCAGATTGATCAGCAGCTCACCGAGGAAGAACCAGGAGCCTGCTTCGCGATTCAGAATAAGTGAGTGCTTACCGGTCCAGCCGAGGCCCGCTTTTGCCGCCAGCGGACGTTCAAGAAGGGGGGCTGAATCAACAAAAGGACGAAAATTCGCCTCAGCACAACGTTCCTGAATTAAATCACCGAGCTTTTTCAGGCGATTGCGTAATACTTTGTGATAGTCGCGACCTAAAGCGTAGCGGCTGACATAACCCAGACGGGGATTTTTTAGCGTGCTGGCAAAGGCAGCTTTCGCTGGCAGATAGTTCATTCGGACGCTAATTACGCGCAGGGTGCCAGGCAGCAGTTCATGCGGGCGGGCGCGCATCATGCCATGTCGCGCCATCCACTCCATTTCGCCATGATATTGCTTATCCAGCCACGCCTGCAGACGCGGCTCCTCCAGTGAGAGATCGGTATCGCAAATGCCGACTTGCTGAAAGCCGAGCGCAAGTCCCCACTGTTTTATATCCTGAGCGAGTTGTTGAAGATCGAGAGGGTGTGACATGACTAACCATACAGAGAGAGAAAACGCCCACAGTTTACCACATTCTGTCTGGCCTGCGCAGGCGCTGCGTCGGCTGGAAAGCGAAGGGGCCGATAGTCTGGGTATCACGCTGTATGAGCTGATGCTACGTGCGGGCGCTGCCGCATTCGAGGTTATTCGTTGCCGATGGCCGCAGGCGCGACACTGGCTGGTGCTGTGTGGGCATGGCAATAACGGTGGCGATGGCTATGTGGTGGCGCGATTAGCGCTGGCTGCGGGGTATCAGGTCACGCTGCTTGCCTGTGAAAGTGAGCGCCCGCTACCTGAAGAAGCAGAAGCTGCACGCAATGGCTGGCTAAACGCGGGTGGTGAAATTCATGCGGCGAACGCGCCGTGGCCGGAGCAGGTGGATATTATTGTCGATGCGCTGCTGGGCACCGGACTGAACCGTGCGCCCGCCGACGATTATGCACAGCTGATTGAGAAAGCTAATCGTTATGCCGCGCCGGTTTTTGCTATAGATATGCCCTCCGGGCTGGTAGCAGCGAACGGTACGGTGCCGGGTGCGGTCATCACGGCAGAAGCGACGCTGGCACCGATCGCTATCAAGCCAGGGCACCTGACCGGCAAAGCGCGCGACTATGTTGGCGAGCTGTACTATCACGGGCTGGGACTGGATAGCTGGCTGGCAGGACAGCAGGCACCGATGGCCCGCTACGATGCGCGGTCGCTAATCCGATGGTTAACACCACGGCGGCCCACGTCGCATAAGGGCGATCATGGACGCCTGTTGGTGGTCGGCGGCGATCGTGGTACGGCGGGCGCGATCCGAATGACGGCGGAGGCGGCGTTACGCACTGGTGCGGGTTTAGTGCGAGTGCTCACTCACCAGGATAATATTATTCCCATCCTCGCCGCTCGCCCGGAAATTATGGTGGATGCGCTAACGGATGAGGCGCTACAGCAGGCGCTGGAATGGGCTGATATCGTGGTGATTGGCCCAGGGCTAGGGCAGAAAGATTGGGGTAAAAAAGCGCTGCGGCGAGTGGAAAATTTTCCGAAACCGATGCTCTGGGACGCTGACGCGCTTAACCTGCTGGCATTCAATCCCGATAAACGTCAGAATCGCATCATTACGCCTCATCCAGGCGAAGCGGCGCGGCTGCTCAACGTGGCGACGGCGGAAATAGAAAGCGATCGCTTACTTGCGGCGCAACGCCTGGTGAAACGCTATGGCGGCGTAGTGGTGCTGAAAGGGGCAGGAACGGTTATCGCCAGCGAAAGCGGTGAGATGGCTTTCGCCGATGTCGGCAATGTGGGCATGGCGTCGGGCGGCATGGGCGATGTGCTTTCCGGCATTATTGGCGCGCTGTGCGGTCAGAAGTTGAACCTGTATGATGCTGCCTGTGCAGGCTGCGTGGTACATGGCGCGGCGGCGGATGCGGTGGCGGCGCGCTTTGGCACACGCGGTATGCTGGCGACCGATCTGTTCTCCGAGCTGTATCAATTTGTTAATCCTGAGAAGTTAAACAATAAAGCATGAATACCTGTGTTATCGCATTGCCTGACGAGGCTGCAACCCTCGCATTGGGCGCTCAACTTGCCCGCGCCTGCGACAGCGCGGTGGTCATCTATCTTTACGGCGATTTAGGCGCGGGGAAAACCACCTTTAGCCGCGGGTTTTTGCAGGCGCTGGGCCACCAGGGTAACGTAAAAAGCCCAACCTATACGTTGGTCGAGCCTTATCATCAGCTTGCCCGTCCGGTTTATCATTTCGATCTCTACCGGCTGGCCGATGCGGAAGAGCTGGAGTTTATGGGTATCCGCGACTATTTCACCGGCGATGCGGTTTGCCTTGTGGAGTGGCCGCAGCAGGGGGCGGGCGTATTACCTGAACCCGATCTGTCGCTCACCCTGAGCTATGTCGATCAGGCACGTGAGGCGCAGCTGAAGGCGCATTCGCCGTTGGGCGAGCGGCTGGTGGCGCAGGTGATAAATCATAAGGATGGCAGATGATGGCACGCATCAAGGTGTTACTGCTGATGCTGCTGTGCCTGCTGTCAGGAACCGCGCTGGCGGCGAATCTGTCCGATATTCAGGTATCGAACGGCAGCAGCCAGGCGACGGTAACGCTGAGCTTCAACGGGCAGCCGATCTATGGTTTCTTCCCGTTGCGTAATCCGGATCGCGTGGTGCTGGATATCCGCCAGTCAGGCGTGATCAAGGGGCTACCGCTGGAATTTAGCGGCAATAACCTGGTAAAGCGCATCCGTACCAGCCAGCCAAAGGATAACCAAAGTATCCGGCTGGTATTTGAGCTGACCCAGGCGGGTAAAACCCGTGCCGCCACCCAGCGCAGCGGCGACGGTTATAAAGTGGTGTTTACCATCACCGGCAAACAGAGCGCCGCGACGCGCACGTCGGTTAGCAGCGCTTCCCGCACCGGTTCACAGCCCACTGCGCCAGCGCATAACCCTTTTAACGGTAATAAAGTTACCACGGTGACCAACAGCAACAGTCGGATTGCGCCGGGGCAAAGCAACAGCGGTACTAACGATACGGTGATCGTCGCGATTGATGCCGGGCACGGCGGTCAGGATCCTGGCGCTATCGGATCTAATGGCCTGAAAGAGAAGAATGTTACTATTGCCATCGCTCGTAAGCTGAAGGCGTTGCTGAACGATGACCCGATGTTTAAGGGTGTTCTGACACGAGACGGCGACTATTTTATTTCGGTAATGGGGCGCTCCGACGTGGCGCGTAAGCAGAACGCTAACCTGCTGGTCTCTATCCATGCCGATGCCGCGCCTAACCGCAGCGCTCATGGTGCGTCGGTGTGGGTGCTCTCTAACCGTCGCGCCAATAGCGAAATGGCGAACTGGCTGGAGCAGCACGAGAAGCAGTCTGAACTGCTGGGCGGCGCGGGCGATCTGCTGGCGAACAGCCAGGCCGATCCCTACCTGAGCCAGGCGGTGCTGGATTTACAGTTCGGTCATTCGCAGCGCGTCGGGTATGATGTGGCGGTAAAAGTGATTCAGCAGCTGCAACAGGTCGGATCGCTGCACAAGCGGCGTCCGGAACATGCCAGCCTGGGCGTATTGCGCTCGCCGGATATCCCTTCGCTGCTGGTGGAGACGGGTTTTATCAGTAATCCTTCGGAGGAGCGGCTGCTGGGAAGCAGCGCGTATCAGGAGAAGATTGCCGGGTCGATCTATCGCGGCCTGCGCAGCTACTTCCTGACGCATCCGTTACAATCCGTCCCAAAGCAGGAAAACCGCCCGTTGGCGTCCGCAACGGCGGTTGAAGTTAAAGCGAATCGCGCCAGTTCTCCGGTAACCTATACCGGACCGGTAACGCGCCACGTGGTTAAACGGGGAGAAACGCTATCGGGAATCGCCGCGCGCTATGGCGTTTCCATGAGTACGCTGACGCAGCTGAACCAGCTGAAAAAGCAGAGCGTCTGGGTAGGGCAGCGTCTGAAGGTGCCTGCCAACGGCGCTGCGTCTGCCGCTACGGCATCCGTCAGCCGTCGCCCGTTGCGTCATAAAGTGGTTCGTGGTGACTCGCTGACCGCTATTGCGGTTCACTATGGCGTCAGCGCGCAGGCGATCATGCAAGCTAACAATATGAAATCGACCAACGTGATGCTGGGGCAAACGTTAAAGATCCCCGCTTCATAACTGTGGCGGGCCGCGGGCCCGTTACGCTCAGGTCGCGTGACGCCTTTGTTTTACGCCAGTTTGAGGATATGCCCGATGCCCATTCAGATCCTGCCGCCCCAGTTAGCTAACCAGATCGCCGCCGGTGAAGTGGTCGAGCGCCCGGCATCGGTCGTGAAGGAGCTGGTGGAAAACAGCCTTGATGCCGGTGCCACGCGTATCGATATCGATATTGAAAAAGGCGGTGCCAAACTGATTCGTATTCGTGATAACGGCAGCGGCATCGGCAAAGAAGAATTAGCGATGGCGTTGGCGCGTCACGCTACCAGCAAAATCGCCTCGCTTGACGATCTGGAAGCGATCGTTAGCCTCGGATTTCGTGGCGAAGCGCTGGCCAGTATCAGTTCGGTTTCACGTTTAACGCTGACTTCGCGTCCTGCCGATCAGAGTGAGGCCTGGCAGGCCTATGCAGAAGGGCGCGATATGACGGTGACGGTGAAGCCTGCGGCACACCCGCCAGGCACCACGCTGGAGGTGCTCGATCTTTTTTACAATACGCCCGCGCGGCGTAAATTCTTGCGTACTGAGAAAACAGAATTTACCCATATTGATGAGGTGGTGCGGCGCATTGCGCTGGCACGCTTCGATATCGCTATTTCGCTGACGCACAACGGTAAGCTGGTGCGCCAGTATCGCGCCGCAGCGCAGGAAAACCAACAGCTGCGGCGGCTGGGTGCAATCTGCGGTGCCACTTTTATGGAGCATGCGCTGAAAATTGAGTGGCAGCATGGCGATCTGCTGCTGCGTGGCTGGGTGGCCGATCCGGCCGGTGCCCGGCAGGTTAGCGAGCTGCAATATTGCTACGTTAACGGACGTATGATGCGTGACAGATTAATCAATCACGCAATACGTCAGGCCTATCAGGATAAGCTGGGCGGCGAGCATCAGCCTGCCTACGTGCTCTATCTGCAAATCGATCCGCATCAGGTAGATGTTAATGTCCATCCGGCGAAGCATGAGGTGCGTTTTCATCAGTCGCGGCTGGTGCACGATTTTATCTATCAGGGCGTCATTAGCGTCTTGCAGGAAAGCGGAGCGGAACGGCTACCGTTAAACGACGAGCAGGAGATGCCACGCTGGCAGCCAGAGAACCGGCAGGCGGCGGGCGGTAACCACTTCTCCAGCCCACCGCCTGAACCCGCCGAGCGGATGCCTGTTTCGTCGGGAGCGGGCTCATCGCCCCGCGCCTCCTCTGCGGGTCACGCCTCAGGAAAAGGGGGAACGAGCGCTGGCTGGCCGCAACAACAGCCGGGCTACCAGAAAAGAGAAGGGGCGCTTTACCAGCAGCTGTTGCAAACGCCTGCGCCGCGCGCGGAAGAATCGCCGCCGCCGCGTGCCCAGCGCCCGGTTGTTGCGGAAGCGCCGCTGCGCGCCCACAGCCAAAGCCTGGGGCGGGTATTAACCGTGCTGCACGATCGCTATGCGGTGGTGGAAAGAGAGGGCGGCCTGGCAATGATAGCGCTGGCGGTTGCGTCTCGCTGGCTGCGTCAGGCGCAGCTGGAACCGGGCGAAGAAGGGCTGAAGCCGCAGCCACTGCTGATTCCGGTACGGTTGAAACTGGCTGTGCCGGAGCGCGAGGCAATGCAGCAGCAGGCCGATTTATTGCGTCTGCTCGGCATCGATTTGCAAAACGATGGGCAGCATGTGACGCTTCGCGCGGTGCCTTTACCATTGCGCCAACAAAATTTACAAATCTTGATTCCAGAACTGTTAGGCTATCTCGCCCGTCAGCAGGACATTTCGCCGACGTTGCTGGCCCAGTGGCTGGCGCGACAGGCGGAGCTGGACGATACGCGCTGGAATCACTCACAGGCGATCGCGTTGCTGGCGGATGTTGAAAGGCTCTGCCCGACGCTGCTGAAGTCGCCGCCTCCGGGTTTATTACAACCGATCGACACAGAAACGGCGTTAAGCGCCCTGAAGCATGAGTGAAAGTGAAATGGCGGGCCGGCCTAAGGCAATTTTTTTGATGGGGCCAACGGCTTCCGGTAAAACCGCGCTGGCAATTAGCCTGCGTAACCATTTACCGGTAGAGTTGATTAGCGTTGATTCAGCTTTAATTTACCGCGGCATGGATATTGGCACCGCCAAACCTGGTGCGGAAGAGCTGGCGCTGGCGCCTCATCGTCTGCTGGACATTCGCGATCCATCGGAAGCTTACTCAGCTGCCGATTTTCGTCGTGATGCGCTGGCGGAAATGGCGGATATCGTCTCGCAAGGGCGTATTCCGTTGCTTGTTGGTGGAACCATGCTCTATTTCAAAGCGTTACTGGAAGGATTGTCGCCACTGCCCTCGGCCGATCCGGACGTACGCGAGCGGATAGAACAAATGGCGCGTGAACAGGGATGGGAAGCTCTGCACCGCCAATTATGTGAAATTGATCCCACTGCCGGAGCACGTATTCATCCGAATGATCCCCAGAGACTCTCGCGAGCACTGGAAGTTTTTTTTATTTCGGGTAAAACTTTAACAGAACTGACGAAAACGTCGGGTGATGCTCTGCCCTATGATGTCGTTCAGTTCGCTATCGCTCCGGCGAGCCGTGAAGTATTGCATCAGCGTATTGCGTTGCGTTTTGAACAAATGTTGGCTTCAGGGTTTGAAGCTGAAGCGCGTGCGCTGTTTGCACGGGGAGATTTGCATACGGATTTGCCTTCCATTCGTTGTGTGGGTTATCGCCAGATGTGGTCTTACCTTGAAGGCGAGATTCAATACGACGAGATGGTTTATCGGGGAATTTGCGCCACCCGGCAGCTTGCCAAGCGTCAGATGACCTGGTTACGAGGCTGGCAACATGTTCACTGGCTTGACAGCGAACATCCAGACCAGGCTCTTAACAGGGTATTACAGGTTCTTGATGCGAACCTCGGGTGAATGTGTACAATTGAACCGTTATCGTGCGCAAATTTTTTACGCAGTATTTAGAGCCGCAGGGTTCTTAGTAATAAACAACAAGCATATAAGGAAAAGATAGAATGGCTAAGGGGCAATCATTACAAGACCCGTTCTTGAACGCACTGCGTCGCGAGCGTGTTCCGGTTTCAATTTATTTGGTCAATGGCATCAAACTGCAAGGGCAAATTGAGTCTTTCGATCAGTTTGTGATTTTGTTGAAAAATACGGTTAGCCAGATGGTGTATAAGCACGCTATCTCTACCGTGGTTCCGTCCCGTGCCGTCTCCCACCATAGCAACAACGCTGGTGGCGGTAGCAACTATCATCACGGTGGCAATAATCAGGCAGCACAATCGCAGCCGCAGCAGCAAGACGGTGATAGCGCTGAGTAAGCCCTGCCATCGCACTACCAGAACGGGGAAACAGGTAATGAACTTCCCCGTTTTGGTCAATTTATTAGAGAGGTTTAAGCTTGTTTGACCGTTATGATGCCGGTGAGCAGGCCATACTGGTACACATCTGGTTCTCGCAAGACAAAGAGACAGAAGACCTGCAGGAATTTGAAACGCTGGTCTCTTCCTCAGGCGTCGAAGCGCTGCGCGTGATAACCGGTAGCCGCAAAGCGCCACATCCCAAATATTTTGTCGGTGAAGGTAAAGCTGTCGAAATCGCAGAAGCGGTTAAAGCCACAGGTGCTTCCGTTGTGCTGTTCGATCACGCTTTGACCCCGGCTCAGGAACGTAACCTTGAGCGCCTGTGCGAATGCCGTGTGATTGACCGCACGGGATTGATACTGGATATTTTTGCCCAGCGCGCCCGCACTCACGAAGGTAAATTACAGGTAGAGCTGGCTCAGCTACGCCATCTCGCCACGCGCCTGGTGCGCGGCTGGACTCACCTTGAGCGTCAGAAAGGGGGGATCGGCCTGCGTGGACCGGGTGAAACTCAGCTGGAAACCGACCGAAGGCTGCTGCGTAACCGTATCAGCCAGATTTTGTCGCGCCTGGAGCGCGTCGAAAAACAGCGCGATCAGGGGCGTCAGGCACGCGCCAAAGCGGATATTCCTACGGTGTCGCTGGTGGGCTATACCAACGCCGGTAAATCCACGCTGTTTAACAGCGTGACCTCCGCTGATGTTTATGCTGCCGACCAGCTGTTCGCTACTCTGGATCCGACCCTGCGCCGTATTGATGTCGCTGATGTCGGAGAAGTCGTGCTGGCGGATACGGTAGGCTTTATTCGTCATCTGCCGCACGATTTAGTGGCTGCCTTTAAGGCAACGTTGCAGGAAACGCGCCAGGCCGCGCTACTGCTGCACGTTATCGATGCCGCCGATGTGCGTATGGATGAAAATATCGAAGCGGTAGAAACCGTTCTCGAAGAGATTGAAGCCAACGACATCCCAGCGCTACAGATAATGAACAAAATCGATATGCTGGAAGGCTTCGAGCCGCGTATCGATCGCAATGATGAAAACCTGCCGGTGCGCGTTTGGCTCTCCGCCCAAAGCGGCGCGGGTCTGCCGCTGCTGTTTCAGGCGTTGACCGAACGGCTCTCCGGTGAAATTGTGCATTACGATCTGCGCCTGCCGCCGGAAGCGGGGCGTCTGCGCAGCCGTTTTTATCAGCTGCAGGCCATTGAGAAAGAATGGAATGAAGAGGATGGCAGCGTAGGGCTAACGATACGTATGCCGATTGTTGACTGGCGTCGTCTGTGCAAGCAGGAGCCGATGCTGGTCGATTATATTGTTTGACTGATGTTGCCTGAAACGCGTATCCCGGCATGGGATACCACCGCACACATAATAAATGGAGTATAAACATGGCGTGGAATCAGCCCGGTAATAACGGACAAGACCGCGACCCGTGGGGAAGCAGCAATAATCAAGGCGGCAACTCTGGGGGAAACAAAGGAGGACGCGAGCAGGGGCCTCCCGATCTCGATGATATCTTCCGTAAGCTGAGCAAAAAACTTGGCGGTCTGGGCGGTGGCAAAGGTGGAGATAACCTACGCGGCGCCGGTAACGGCGGCAAGCTGGTTGGTATTGTTGCCGCAGCAGCGGTAGTGATTTGGGCCGCCAGCGGTTTTTACACCATCAAAGAAGCAGAGCGTGGCGTAGTGACCCGCTTTGGTCAGTTTAGCCATCTGGTTGAGCCAGGCCTGAACTGGAAACCTACCTTTATCGATCAGGTACGAGCCGTAAACGTTGAGGCGGTGCGTGAACTTGCCGCTTCTGGCGTGATGCTGACCTCAGATGAAAATGTCGTGCGCGTTGAAATGAACGTGCAGTACCGCGTTACCGACCCGGAACGCTATCTGTTTGCGGTCACCAGCGCGGATGACAGTCTGCGTCAGGCAACCGATAGCGCTCTGCGTGGCGTAATTGGTCGCTCCAGCATGGACCGTATCCTGACGGAAGGGCGTACCGTGGTGCGTAGCGAAACGCAGCGTGAGATCGATGAAACTATTCGTCCGTACAATATGGGCATTACCGTACTGGACGTAAACTTCCAGGCGGCGCGTCCGCCGGAAGAGGTGAAGGCCGCGTTTGACGATGCGATCGCCGCACGTGAAAATCGCGAGCAATACGTGCGTGAAGCGGAAGCCTACGCTAACGAAGTACAGCCGCGTGCTAACGGTCAGGCACAGCGTATTCTGGAAGAGGCGCGGGCGTATAAAGCGCGTGTCGTCCTGGAAGCACAGGGTGAAGTTGCGCGCTTTGCGAAGATCCTGCCGGAATATAAAGCCGCGCCGGAAATCACCAAAGAACGTCTCTATATCGAAACGATGGAACGTGTGCTGAGCCATACCCGCAAGGTGCTGGTCAGCGACAATAACAGTAACCTGATGGTGCTGCCGCTGGATCAGCTGATGCGCGGTCAGAGTTCCTCCAGTGCGCCGCGCAGCGCTCAGGATAGCAGCAGCCTGCTGCGCCTGCCGCCAGCCTCAGGCAGCAACGAGCGCGCCAGCAATAGCAGTTCGTCGTTCAGTCCGCAGGACATTATGGATCAGCGTCGTGCCAACGCACAGCGCAACGACACCCAGCGCCAGGGGAGAGAGTAAACGATGCGTAAACCTTTAATCGTATTAATTATTGTTGTACTGGTGGGGCTGTACGCGTCATTGTTCGTGGTGCAGGAAGGCGAGCGCGGTATCGTACTGCGTTTCGGCAAAGTGTTGCGTGATGATGAGAACAAACCGCTGGTGTTCGCGCCGGGCCTGCATTTCAAAATGCCGTTCCTGGAGTCAGTGAAAACGCTGGATGCGCGTATTCAGACTATGGATAACCAGGCCGATCGCTTCGTGACCAAAGAGAAAAAAGATCTGATCGTCGATTCTTACATCAAATGGCGCATCAGTGATTTCAGCCGCTACTATCTGGCTACCGGCGGCGGCGATATTTCACAGGCTGAAGTGCTGCTGAAACGTAAGTTCAGCGACCGTTTGCGTTCTGAAATGGGCCGTCTCGACGTTAAAGATATCGTCACCGATTCTCGTGGGCGTTTGACTACCGACGTGCGTGATGCCCTGAATACCGGCAGCGCCGGACGTGATGATGAAGTGCAGACGCCAGCGGCGGATGATGCTATCGCTCACGCGGCCGCTCGTGTTGAACGTGAAACGAAGAGCAATGAGCCATCCATCAATCCAAACAGTATGGCGGCGTTAGGTATCGAAGTGGTTGATGTGCGCATCAAGCAGATCAATCTGCCGACCGAAGTGTCTGACGCGATCTATAACCGTATGCGCGCCGAGCGTGAAGCGGTAGCACGTAGCCAGCGTTCACAGGGTCAGGAAGAAGCGGAAAAACTGCGTGCCCAGGCGGATTATCAGGTAACGCGTACGCTGGCGGAAGCTCAGCGCACGGCGCTGATTACCCGTGGTGAGGGCGATGCTGAAGCCGCTAAACTGTTTGCCGATGCGTTCAGTCAGGATCCGGGCTTCTACGCCTTTATCCGTAGCCTGCGCGCTTACGAAAACAGCTTCGATAACGATCAAAACGTGATGGTGCTGAGCCCGGATAGCGATTTCTTCCGCTATATGAAAACACCTTCCGGCGCTGCAACGCGCTAACGGATAGATTGCTTACAGAGCCGACACTGCGTCGGCTCTTTTTTTATCCGTTCTTCTTCCTTTTCCTTTCCAGTTTCTTTTTTACCGCTGCCTGAAAGAGATTCTGCTCTGTCAGTGGCTGTCGGCGCGCCCTGAATGATTTGCTCACGCTTTTTACCGCCGCTTCTTCTGAAGCCATATTTACGGCGTATCTGCCAGTGTGCATAATCGCTCGCTTCTTCCCATTGTCGATAAAAAATAATGAAAGCAACAATCTGGATGGCGCTGGCGTTAGTGTTGGTATTAGAAGGGCTGGGACCTATGCTGTGGCCGCGCGTATGGCGGCGAATGATCGTTACGCTGGCGCAGCTGCCCGATCGTCTGTTACAGCGCTTTGGCGGTGGATTAGTCGTAGCTGGCGCGGTGATTTACTATATGTTGAGTGTGCATGGCG
Source organism: Mixta intestinalis (assembly GCF_009914055.1). NCBI lineage: Bacteria > Pseudomonadati > Pseudomonadota > Gammaproteobacteria > Enterobacterales > Erwiniaceae > Mixta > Mixta intestinalis. The sequence continues at coordinate 3,119,028 of NZ_CP028271.1, read as the reverse complement.
GCAGCTAAGCCTATATCCAGGTAGCATGCGCAAAAGGGGAAAAAGCGGGCAACGGCATAGACTAAATCTCGATCAAAAAAGTGCGCAATCGTATGCCAAAAGAGCTGAAAGAGAGAAATCATGGTGGTAGAATCCATTTTTAAGCAATCGGTGGTTTTAAGAAAATGGGTAAGAACGTTGTCGTACTGGGCACCCAATGGGGTGACGAAGGCAAAGGTAAGATTGTTGACCTTCTGACAGAGCGCGCTAAATATGTGGTGCGCTATCAAGGCGGCCACAACGCGGGTCATACGCTTGTCATCAACGGTGAAAAAACCGTTCTCCACTTAATCCCTTCTGGCATTCTGCGTGAAAACGTTATTAGCATTATCGGCAACGGCGTTGTGCTGTCTCCGGCTGCGCTGATGAAAGAGATGAAGGGCCTGGAGGAGCGTGGCGTCCCGGTACGTGAACGTCTGTTACTCTCTGAAGCTTGTCCGCTGATCCTGCAATATCACGTTGCGATGGATCTGGCGCGCGAAAAAGCACGCGGCGCGAAAGCAATCGGTACAACCGGGCGCGGTATCGGCCCGGCTTACGAAGATAAAGTGGCTCGTCGCGGTCTGCGCGTAGGCGATCTCTTTAATAAAGAGACTTTCGCCAGCAAACTGAAAGAGATCGTTGATTTCTATAACTTCCAGCTGGTTAACTACTACAAAACCGATGCGGTTAACTATGACGAAGTGCTGAAAGACGTCATGGAGATCGCAGATGTCCTGACCAGCATGGTGGTAGACGTTTCCGATCTGCTGGATAACGCGCGTAAGCGTGGCGATTTGATCATGTTCGAAGGCGCGCAGGGTACGCTACTGGATATCGATCACGGTACCTATCCCTATGTAACCTCGTCTAACACCACCGCAGGTGGCGTAGCGACCGGCTCCGGTATTGGTCCGCGCTATGTGGATTACGTGTTGGGTATCATCAAAGCCTACTCAACCCGCGTTGGTGCAGGCCCGTTCCCAACTGAGCTGTTTGATGAAACCGGCGAGTTCCTGTGTGAGAAAGGCAACGAATTCGGGGCCACTACCGGGCGTCGTCGTCGTACCGGCTGGCTGGATATCGTTGCGGTACGCCGTGCGGTGCAGATCAACTCCCTGTCTGGCTTCTGCATGACCAAGCTTGACGTGCTGGATGGTCTGAAAGAGGTTAAAATCTGCGTTGGTTACCGTATGCCGGACGGTCGCGAAATGACTACGACGCCGCTGGCTGCTGAAGGCTGGGAAGGGATTGAGCCGATTTACGAAACGCTGCCGGGCTGGAACGAAAGCACCTTTGGTGCGAAATCAATTGATGCTCTGCCGCAGGCGGCGCGCGACTACATTAAACGTGTTGAAGCGCTGACCGGCGTACCGATTGATATTATCTCAACCGGTCCGGATCGTAGCGAAACCATGATCCTGCGTCACCCGTTTGACGCCTGATTGCGCAAAAGGCCGGACGCTGTCCGGCCTTTGTATTGTGCATAACAGCAGGCGCTCCGCTCTTTTCCCCGCCCTTTTTGCTTACCGCTTTTCCTGAATCCGACTTGCTTAAAAAAATGCCCTAAATTAACGGGCTGGTTTATCATCATTAGATAATAATTATGCTAAGCGGATGAAATTCACCAGAAATTCACTGAGGTTACTGTGCAGCTGACGAGTTTTACCGATTTTGGCCTGCGAGCCCTGATTTATATGGCGTCGTTACCGGCCGGCCAGATGACAAATATTACGCAGGTGACCGCATCTTATGGCATATCACGCCATCATATGGTCAAAGTTATCAATCAGTTAAGTCGCCTGGGCTATGTTGCAGCGGTACGGGGTAAAAATGGCGGTATTCGCCTTGGAAAGCCGGCCTCGGAAATTATCGTCGGTCAGGTTGTCCGGGAAATGGAGCCGCTACATCTGGTGAATTGCGACATCTGCGCTATCACGCCCGCCTGCCGTCTGCGGCTGGCACTGAATGCGGCAACCGAGCAGTTCCTGCGCGAGCTGGATAATTATACGTTGGCCGATCTGGTGAAGGATAACCATCCGCTTTATAAAATTTTGCTGCCGGAGCCTGGAACGCCCACGCTGACCGGCTGCTGACAACGGAGGAACCGCTATGTCAAAAGATCCTTTTCAGGAAAGAGAAGCTGAAAAATACGAGAACCCGATTCCAAGTCGCGAGTTTATTCTTGCCCATTTAGAAAAACGTGAAAAACCGGCCAGCCGCGAAGAGCTGGCGGCAGAAATGAATATTCAAGGCGATGAGCAGCTGGAAGCGCTGCGCCGTCGTCTGCGTGCAATGGAGCGCGACGGACAGCTGGTATTTACGCGCCGTCAGTGCTACGTCCTGCCTGAACGTCTCGACCTGCTTGCGCGGTAAAGTGATTGGTCACCGCGATGGCTATGGTTTTCTGCGCGTTGAAGGTCAGAAAGACGATCTTTATCTTTCTGCCGAGCAGATGAAATTCTGTATGCACGGCGATGTCATTCTTGCTCAGCCGCTGGGTGCGGATCGCAAAGGACGCCGCGCGAAGCGCGCGTGGTGCGCGTGCTGGAACCGCGCAACAGCCAGATTGTGGGACGCTACTTCACTGAAGCTGGCGTTGGCTTTGTGGTGCCGGACGACAGCCGCCTGAGTTTCGATATCCTGATTCCGCCGGAAGAGATCATGAATGCTCGCATGGGCTTCGTGGTAGTGGTGGAACTGGTACAGCGCCCGACGCGCCGCACTAAAGCGATCGGTAAAATTATTGAGGTGCTGGGTGATAACATGGGCACCGGCCTGGCGGTCGATATGGCGTTGCGCACCCATGAAATTCCGCACGACTGGCCCGCCGAAGTAGAAGCACAGGTAGCTACGCTGCGTGAAGAAGTACCGGAAGAGGCGAAGCAGGGGCGCGTCGATCTGCGTCAGCTGCCGCTGATGACCATTGATGGCGAAGACGCGCGTGATTTCGATGACGCTGTTTACTGTGAGAAAAAGCGCGGTGGTGGCTGGCGTCTGTGGGTAGCTATCGCTGACGTCAGTTATTATGTGCGTCCCGGTACGCCGCTGGATAATGAAGCGCATAATCGCGGCACCTCGGTTTATTTCCCGTCGCAGGTCGTGCCGATGCTACCGGAAGTGCTCTCTAACGGGCTCTGCTCGCTTAATCCGCAGGTAGATCGCCTGTGTATGGTATGCGAAATGACCGTTTCTGCCAGCGGTAAACTGACCGGCTACAAGCACTATGAAGCGGTGATGAATTCCCATGCGCGACTGACCTACACCAAAGTGTGGGCGATCCTGCAGGGCAATCCTGAGCTGCGCGAACAGTATGCGCCGCTGGTGAAGCATATCGAAGAGCTGCACCGCATGTATCAGGTGCTGGAGAAGGCGCGTGAGCAGCGCGGCGGCATTTCGTTTGAAACGGAAGAGGCGAAGTTCATCTTTAACGCCGAGCGCCGCATTGAGCGTGTAGAGCGTACCGTACGTAACGATGCGCATAAGCTAATTGAAGAGTGCATGATCCTGGCGAATATTGCCTCGGCGCGCTTTGTTGAGAAGCATCAGGAGCCAGCACTGTTCCGCGATCACGATCGCCCCAGCGATGACAGCATCAAAAGTTTCCGTTCCGTGCTGGCGGAACTTGGCCTCTCTCTGCCGGGTGGCAGTAAGCCGCAGCCGCTGGATTACGCCGAGCTGCTGGAAACTATCGCCGATCGCCCCGATCATGAAATGCTGCAAACTATGCTGCTACGTTCGATGAAACAGGCGGTTTACGATCCGGAAAACCGTGGGCACTTTGGTCTGGCGCTTTCTTCTTACGCGCACTTTACTTCGCCAATTCGCCGTTATCCTGATCTGCTGCTGCATCGTGCCATCAAATATTTGATCGCCCAGCAGCAGGGCAAGCTGGAAGGTAACAGCACGCCGACCGGCGGCTTCCACTACGATATGCAGCAGATGTTGCAGCTGGGCCTCCATTGTTCAATGACCGAACGCCGTGCCGATGAAGCCACACGTGACGTGGCGGACTGGCTGAAGTGTGACTTCATGCAGGATCAGGTAGGCAACACCTTTACCGGGGTGATCGCCAGCGTCACCGGCTTCGGTTTCTTTGTGCGCCTGAACGATCTCTTTATCGACGGCCTGGTACATGTCTCCACGCTGGATAATGATTACTACCGCTTTGATGCCGTAGGCCAGCGCCTGATTGGTGAATCGGGTGGACGCACCTATCGCCTGGGCGATACCGTTGAAGTTCGGGTGGAAGCGGTGCATATGGATGAGCGTAAGATCGATTTCGCGCTGATTTCCAGCCAGCGTCGTCCGCGTGGTGAAGGCAAAACGGAGCGCGAGAAGGCGAAGAAAGGCGGTGCCGGAGCGCATAACAAGCGCCGTCGCGAGATGCGTAAAAACGTTAATTTCGAGCCAAATGAAGCTTTCCGTGGCGAAGGCAAAAAGTCAGCAAAAGTGAAAGGCGAGAAAAAAGCGAAAAAACCTTCGGAAAAAACCCGTAAAATCGCCGCCGCAACCAAAGCGAAGCGCGCAGCGAAGAAAAAAGAGGCGTAGGCGGCAGTTACAGGCGAACCCTGTCGCGCCGCAGGCCAGAGGGCGGCAGGGGCCGCCCGTAACCAGCATCGGATAAAACATGAGTGAAGTAATTTTCGGCATTCACGCCGTACAGGCGCTGTTAGAGCGCGATCCGCAACGTTTTCAGCAGGTCTGGATTCTTAAAGGTCGAGACGATCGTCGTTTACAGCCGTTGATCGCCGCGCTGGAAGCGCAGGGTATTGTTATCCAGATAGCCACGCGTCAGTGGCTGGACAGCAAATCAGAAGGTGCGGTGCATCAGGGCATCGTGGCGCAGGTCAAACCGGGACGGCACTATCAGGAGGGCGATCTGCCCGACCTGTTAGCTTCCATTGACTCCCCGCTGCTACTGATCCTCGACGGCGTTACCGATCCCCACAACCTCGGTGCCTGCCTGCGTAGCGCTGATGCGGCTGGGGTACATGCGGTCATCGTACCGAAGGATCGTTCAGCGCAGCTTAACGCGACGGCGAAGAAGGTTGCCTGCGGCGCGGCGGAGAATGTTCCGCTGATTCGCGTGACTAACCTGGCGCGTACCATGCGTTTGCTACAGGAATATCATGTCTGGATCGTCGGTACCGCAGGCGAAGCGACGCACGATCTCTGGGAAAGCAAACTGACCGGGCCGCTGGCGCTGGTGATGGGTGCCGAGGGGGAAGGTATGCGCCGCCTGACTCGTGAGCACTGTGACGATCTGATTAGTCTGCCGATGGCGGGCAGCGTCTCCTCGCTGAACGTTTCCGTAGCAACCGGTATCTGCCTGTTTGAAGCGGTGCGTCAACGCCGCGCCTGACAAATTGGGGCGTGACGCTGGCCCCGAAATTTCTCCTGTTTACGGGCAGGCCCGGTGACTTTCTGCATACTACTATTATGGCAGAATAACCCTGGAAGCCCGGCCTGGCCTTAGCGGCGGCTTCCGTTCGGAGACCGTCGCGATGCCTTTCACCCATACCGTTTTTAACCAGCCGCGTCCGCTGACGAACAGCAACCTGTTTCTTTCTGATATCCCTCTGCGCGAAGCGGTCGTGCGCTATGGAGCCGAATGGGATCTGGATCTGCTGGCCTCGGTCGGGCAGCAGCTTGGCAGTAGTGAATCGCTGGAGTTGGGACGGCTGGCGAATACCTTTCCTCCGGAGCTGCTGCGCTATGATGCACGCGGCGAGCGGCTGGACGATCTGCGCTTTCATCCTGCCTGGCATTTGCTGATGCAGGGGCTGTGCGCCAATCGCGTGCATAATTTGCCCTGGCAGCCGCAGGCCAGTACGGGGGCGTTTGTCGCACGGGCGGCGCGTTTCATTCTGCACGGGCAGGTAGAATCGGGCACGCTTTGCCCTATTACCATGACTTTCGGTGCCACCCCGCTGTTGCAGGCCAGCCTGCCAACTTTATTTGCAGACTGGCTGCCGCCGTTGCTCAGCGATCGCTATGACGCCCATCTCCAGCCTGCACCGCAAAAGCGCGGCCTGCTGATTGGCATGGGAATGACGGAAAAGCAGGGCGGCACCGATGTGCTGAGTAATACCACGCGTGCGGAACCGCTGGCGTCACGCGGCAGCGGCGAGGCGTATCGCCTTACCGGGCACAAATGGTTTTTCTCGGTACCGCAAAGCGATGCGCATCTGGTGCTGGCGCAGGCAGCGGGCGGCATTAGCTGTTTCTTTTTGCCACGTTTGTTGCCGGACGGTACGCGCAACGCGGTGCGCATCGAGCGGCTGAAAGAGAAACTCGGCAACCGCTCCAACGCCAGCAGCGAAGTAGAGTTTGACGGTGCGCTCGGCTGGCTGCTGGGCGAGGAGGGGGAGGGGGTGCGCCAGATCCTGAAAATGGGTGGCTATACCCGCTTCGACTGCGCCTTAGGCAGCCACAGCCTGATGCGCCGTGCTTTTTCCGTCGCGCTGTACCATGCGCATCAGCGTCAGGTCATGGGAAAAACGCTGGTCGATCAGCCGCTAATGCGGCAGTTGCTCTGCCAGCAGGCGCTACGGCTGGAGGGGCAAACGGCGTTGTTGCTGCGGCTGGCGCACGCCTGGTCAGAACCATTGGATGAGCAACAGCGCGCCTGGGCCCGCCTGTTTACGCCTGCGGCTAAATTTGAGATTTGCCGCCACGGTGCACCTTTTGTCGCAACCTCGATGGAAGTGGTCGGCGGCTCAGGCTATTGCGAAGAGAGCGAGCTGCCGCGGCTCTACCGTGAAGCTCCGGTAAACAGCATCTGGGAAGGGGCCGGAAACGTGATGTGCCTGGATGTGCTGCGGGTGTTAAGAAAGCATCCTGCGATCGAAGATATACTGGCTGCGCAGTTTGATGCAGTAAAAGGGCTTAACCGCCATTTCGATCGCCGCTGGCGTCAGTTAAGGCTGCGGTTGCGTAAACCACAGGAATCACAGGCGCGCGAGCTGACCAGCCAGCTCTGGCTGCTGGCTACCGGACAGTTACTGTTAACTCATCTGGAACCGCCGCTGGCTGATGCCTGGTGCCGGCACTACCTCGATGCACGCGGTCCGGCTCAGCTTAATGAGACGGTCAGTGAACGTTTACTGCTGCGTGCTTCCGGCGGCTGAGGTTGCCGGACCATACAGCACCGCCGAGGCGTACCACAGTCCAGGCATAATGGTTTCGCTTAGCGCGACAATCTGATAATAAGTCGCGCCCGCCGCGTTCGCTTTTTGCGCGATTTCGCGTTGTGCATCGTCCGGTGAACCGCGTGAGGTACTGGTAATGCTGCCCAGCCTCGGCAGGTTACTGCTCTGCGCGCGGCTAATCTCCTGTGCCTGATGAGTGGGCGGCGGCGGCGGTTGCGGCGTCTGGCGCAGCGCGCTACAGCCGCTGAGCGTCAGCGTTAACAGCAGCAAAGGTAAAGTTCGCATCAAGAGTTCCTCGCAGTGGGGATCGCTAAAGTGTATGCGATCCCCGTGGGTTAGTTAGCTTTTCAGCGAGAAAACGCTGACCAGCTCGGTTAAATGATGGCCTTTTTTGCTCAGCGCGTGGGCGGTATCTTCCGACTGCGCCACCAGTTCAGTGTTTTGATGCGTTGCCTGACCGATCTGCGTCATGGCGATATTGACCTGGCCGATACCGGCGGATTGCTCCTGAGAAGCGACGTTAATCTCGTCCATCAGCGCTTTCACCTGCTCAATACGGTTGACGATATTCTCCATCGCGCTGCGCGTCTGTTCGGAAAGCGCATGGCCCTGGCTTACGCTGTTGATTGAGTTAGCTATCAGCGCATCGATCTCTTTGGCTGCCTGCGCACTGCGGCTGGCCAGCGCACGCACTTCGGCAGCGACAACCGCAAACCCTTTCCCATGTTCACCAGCGCGCGCCGCCTCTACCGCCGCGTTCAGCGCCAGGATATTGGTCTGAAAAGCGATAGATTCAATCACCTGGGTGATATCGGCAATGCTCTGGGAGGAGACTTTAATCGCTGACATGGTATTTACCGAACGGGCAACCTTTTCATCTCCCTGCTGCACCGCGTGAGCGGCCTCTGCAACCAGCTGTAGTGCCTGCGCCACGTTCTCCGCATTCTGATCCACCGTGGCTCCCAATTGCTCCATGCTGGCAGAGGTTTCTTCCACGCTGCTGGCCTGGCGGGTAATCTGCTCGCTGATATTTTCGCTGCTTATCGCGATAGCGTCGGTGCCCTGGCTAATCTCCTGCGCTGCGGCGCGCACCTGTGAGACGATACGCGCCAGGCCGTCACCGATGCCGTTAATGGCGGTAATTAGCTGACCGACTTCATCGTGGCGGCGTGTTTGCAGCGTCGCCTGTAGGTTACCGGCAGCATACTGTTCCGCCAGGTGGATCACCTGCTGTAGCGGTGAGCTGACCCAGCGGCGAGTAATCACCACAAATCCCAGCGCAAACAGCAGCACCAGCGCCAGGCCCAGTAGCAAAAAGGTGTTACGCGCAGAGGTAATCGGTGCCAACAGGCTGTTTTTATCTACATCGCCGAGAATAATCCAGTTCCAGCCGGGCAGACGTTGCCAGACGATAATACGCGGTTCGCCGTCCTGTAACGTTTCCAGCGTGCCGCTCTGCTGCGTAGTCAACTGCTGCATCACCTCGGGCGACCAGCGAGCCATTTTCCCTTCCTGTGCAGGATGAATCAGCCATTTGCCGCGGCTCTGATCCGTTGCGCCGCTCATCACCATAAAACGCCCGGTATCGCTGAAGGATTTATTCAGCACCTTATCGCGCATCAGCGCCACCTGCTTACCGATCTCCACGCCGATAAACAGAATACCGATCACCGAGCCGCCAGCATCCTTTATCGGCTGATACTGGGTGATATAGCGTTTGCCAAACAGGGCCGCCAGGCCGCGATACGCTTCGCCGTTATTAACCAGCGCAAACGCCGGGCTTTGACGATCGAGACGTGTTCCCATGGCGCGGGAGCCATCCTCTTTACGCAGCGAGGTGGCAACACGGACATACTCCTCGCCGTCACGTACAAAAATTGTTGAGATAGCGCCGGTGCGTGCCAGAAAGTCATCCACTACGCTCTCATCAAGATTCAGCGTTTTATCGCCTGCACGCAGGGTAGGCGTCGGGAAATCACCCACCGTTATGCGCGAGCTTTCATCGCGGCTAAAATTCTGCGGCAGGAAGCTTTGAAACAGCGTGGTGTAATTGGCTACCTCCTCGCTAAGCGTGGCGTTAAACATTCCGGCCATATCGCCGATACCGGCTACCTGGTTTTGCATATTTTCCAGCGTTAGAGCCTGGAGCTGTTTTGCTGCGTTATTGCTTAAAGCGAGCGTGAGGGAGAAAAACAGTATCGCCACGCTTAACGAGGTGATGACCGATAGCTTGACGCCTAAACTCGCGCGGCTGAGTGATAGTCGCTTCATGAGTTTTACCTTTGCATAAAATTATGGGATCTCGTTAAACGGCTAAAAATGGCGAAGTTTTACCCTACAAAACGCAAGGAAAAGGGAGATTTTTAGCGTGCCGTACTCATCAAACCAATTTATGTGTCATTTCTGCGTTCTGGCGCGCTTATCATCCTCACATATTTAATGTACGGCCTGGTTGCCGCTACCTGTTAGCAAACATCGGCAAAACTATATACCTGACAGCGCAGGCGCTAAGATGAAGTGCGGTAACCTGTGATCAAAGGTGATTTTTTAACAGCGACAGCGCTAAGCGAGGCGAGATGAGCGGTAAGGATCCAGCAGAGAAAATGATGATTGATATTGTTACCGAGCCGCTGGGCGGTATTGAATGTTTGCACGCCGCGCCCACCGCCGGGCGCAATGCCGCATTACCGACGGTGCTTTTTTGGCACGGCTATCTTTCCTCAAAAGAGGTTTATGCCTGGGCAGCGGTAGCGCTGGCCCAGGCGGGATTCCGCGTAATCATGCCGGATGCGCAGGCTCACGGTTCACGTTTTACCGGCGATCATGCCTGGCGACTGTCGCACTTTTGGGAAATTTTGCGCAGCAATATCGATGAGCTGCCGCAGCTGGAAGCGGCGCTACATGCGCGCGGCTGGGTTGAAAAGGGGTGTTTCAGCGTGGCGGGTGCTTCTATGGGTGGCATGACCGCGCTGGGAGCAATGGCGCGCTATCCCCATCTCGCACGCGTTGCCTGCCTGATGGGGTCGGGCTATTTTATGTCGCTGAGCCGCTCGCTGTTTCCGCCGTTTTACGCCGGGACGCCGGAGGAGCAGGCTGCGCTGGCGGAACGTCTGGCACCGCTGGCGGAGTACGATCCCAGCCGCCGCATGGAGAAGCTGGCGGATCGTCCACTGCTGTTGTGGCATGGCGAGGCGGATGAGGTGGTGCCCGCCGCCGAGACGCAGCGATTGATAACGGCATTGCATGCGGCGCGGCGCGATCGACAGCTTACCTGGCTCACCGAACCGAATGTCGGCCATAAAATTACGCCGCAGGCGGTTGAAGCGCTGGTGGACTTTTTCCGTGCATCCCTTTGATTACAGGCTTATCGTGCCAGAAACCGTTCGTGCTGCGTATCATTCCGCCGCGCGGGCGGTTTTTTCCGTGATTCTCGCTTGAGTTTCCCTGCCCAGACCAGTATGATTACGCGTCAATTTTTCAGCCGCACTTTAAAACGTTCCTTGCTTCCATGGGCCGCGGTTGACCCTGACAGGAGGCTGAATAATCCGTAAGGAGCAAACTCGATGCGTCATTACGAAATCGTCTTTATGGTTCATCCTGACCAGAGCGAACAGGTTCCGGGCATGATCGAGCGCTACACTGGTGCTATCACTGGTGCAGAAGGCAAGATTCACCGTCTGGAAGACTGGGGCCGCCGTCAGCTGGCTTACCCGATCAACAAACTGCACAAAGCGCATTACGTTCTGATGAACGTTGAAGCGCCGCAGGAAGTCATCGATGAGCTGGAAACTAACTTCCGCTTCAACGACGCCGTTATCCGCAGCATGGTTATGCGTACCAAACACGCCGTAACCGAAGCATCTCCGATGGTTAAAGCGAAAGACGAGCGCCGTGAGCGTCGTGAAGATTTCGCTAACGAAACCTCTGACGATGCAGATGCCGGGGATTCTGAAGAGTAATCGACCGTGACGGCGAACCGGCTGCGTCTGTCCGGCATGGTATGCAGGACGCCGCTGCAAAAAGTAAGTCCGTCAGGGATTCCACACTGCCAGCTGGTGCTTGAACACCGCTCGCAGCAGGAAGAAGCCGGTTTTTTCCGGCAGGCCTGGTGCCGAATGCCCGTGATTATTAGCGGACAGGCGAATCAGGCGATTACTCAACATATAACGGTCGGCACGCAAATCACGGTTGAAGGTTTCATTTGCAGCCATCAAGGGCGCAATGGGCTTAATAAAATCGTGTTGCATGCCGAGCAGATTGAATTGATAGATTCTGGAGACTAGCCAAATGGCACGTTATTTCCGTCGTCGCAAGTTCTGCCGTTTCACCGCGGAAGGCGTTCAAGAGATCGACTACAAAGATATCGCTACGCTGAAAAACTACATCACTGAAAGCGGTAAGATTGTACCGAGCCGTATCACCGGTACTCGCGCTAAATACCAGCGTCAGCTGGCTCGTGCTATCAAGCGCGCGCGCTACCTGTCTTTGCTGCCGTACACTGATCGTCATCAGTAATCGGCCACTGTCCAATTATCGACTTTGAGAGGATAAGGTAATGCAAGTTATTCTGCTTGATAAAGTAGCAAACCTGGGCGGCCTGGGCGATCAGGTTAACGTTAAAGCGGGCTATGCTCGTAACTTCCTGGTGCCTATGGGCAAAGCTGTGCCGGCAACCAAGAAAAACGTTGAGTTTTTCGAAACTCGCCGCGCTGAACTGGAAGCCAAACTGGCTGACGTTCTGGCAGCTGCCAACGCTCGCGCTGAGAAAATCAACGCGCTGGGCAGCGTGACCATCGCTTCTAAAGCGGGTGACGAAGGCAAACTGTTCGGTTCTATCGGTACCCGCGACATCGCTGATGCTGTCACTGCAGCTGGCGTTGAAGTGGCGAAGAGCGAAGTTCGCCTGCCGAACGGTGTTCTGCGTACTACTGGTGAGCACGAAGTAAGCTTCCAGGTTCACAGCGAAGTTTTTGCTACGCTGAACGTGAACATCGTTGCTGAGTAAGTGATTCAGTAATATAAAAACGCCAGCCTTTGGGCTGGCGTTTTTGTTTGTGTCGCTACGCATCGTATTACTGCGCCCGCAGAAATGAGCCATCCAGCTGACGGGTAAAAAGTACCGGGCCGTTGTCGCCTTCTACGGTTAACCCGGTAACCACACCTTTGCTGTCCAGCCGAATCCTTACCTGCTGTCCGCTGTGCAGATTACTTAACGGCTTATCATCTCCCTCAACACCCGCCATGGCGAACACATCGTTGACCGGCAAATTATTGTCACGAAATAGCTGTGCCAGCGTTTGGCCCTGGGCAATTTGAAAGCTTCGCCACTGGTTATTATCTTGCTGCTGCTGCTGCTGCTGCTGAGCCGGTGCGTTATCATAGATCTCCGCCTGTAACGGCACTTCTTTGCTGCCGCTTTCGGTGACTGGCGCGGGGGCGTTATCTCGCGGCGTCGGCCAGAGAAACGCCAGCAGCATAACCAGCAGTGCCAAAATAATACCGCGCCGATGCGCTGGGGGTAGCGGGTTCATCCAGCTAAGACGATCCGGCAGATGCCAGATATTTACCAGCCATAAGCGGATGCCAGAATGGAATTCCTTATGCATAACATTTACCTCCAGCACCTCGGTCGCGTGCAGTTGCTTCAACGATAGATTATGGGCAAAAAAACGTAAAGTGCCTGTCTGAATTACGAAAGTTGCGATAGTGCTATTGTTTCCTTTTCGCTACAAAAAGTCATCGGATGAATAAGTTTTTTATCACTGCATGATTAACTGTTGACGTGCAACCAACATAAGATAAACCTCACCTGACTATTTTGCTGCTCCCTTGTATCAACGCTGCTCACTGGTTAGCCAGGCTGATAAACCTTACTGTTTCCTCTATGCTTAGCATGCTTTACTCTCGATATCACTTATTATTTATTGTTGATGATATAATTTTTTAATCACTAAGTTTTGTATAAAAATAAACAATAGCTATCCGCGTATTATATCTGTGGGGTGGATTACCTGGTAAGCAATGCCGACTGAACGGGAAAGTATTTCTTTATTGGTAATTTTTTAGTGAATAAAAGGAAATGAATTGGAAGGGTTCAGTTGGGAAAGCAATATGGATAACGCGATTTGGTATTTGTCGTAATTTTTTTATAGATCTCGTAATATCCAGTGGTATGCTATCCTGGACGGGAATTAATTATGACTGAAATAATCAAAAACGCTGTAATAATCCAGGTTGTATTATTTTCTTGTTAATGATAACACCTGATTATCCCATTTTACCTGGCTCTCGGATTATTTTTTTTTGCTTTGGATAATAGCATAAATTAGCAACGGGAAGGGCTATTACATTAATTAAAAGGAGATAAAAGTGAAAGAGCTGAATACACATGAGATCGCCGCAGTTTCAGGTGCTGGTATGTTTGCTGATTACGGTAATGACGTTGGCACCAGCATTGGTGAAATTCTTGACGCGCTTATCCTGCAGTATGGTAACAGGGAAACCTCTTACAAAACCAATCTGGCTATGGTAGGTACTGGCATTGGTAAACTGGTCGAGCTTCGTTTCGCTGAGGGTTTCAACGCCATCGGCCAGGGAATCAGCAATATCTTCAAAGGCTTCGGATTTGGCGCTAAGGCGTAATACCGACAGAATATATCATTTGATATCGCCTTTTTAATTTATTATTGAAAAGCCTGAGCGACGATATTAGCTCAGGCTTTTTCTTTACCTGAAAATCAGTAATTTTATATTGTAAGTCTTTCGCTAAAAAACAGATAGCCGTATATAATATTTGGAATGTAATAATATTTTATTTGGTCTTTACCGTTCTCCAGCTGCGCTAAATAAAGTAAACCTTCTCTATTTTAAGCGCAAATACTATTTGCGCATTGGAATGATAAATTGTCGTAATATTTTCATTGCGCCTATTACTTTAGGTGTTATTCTGTTTTGGACGGGGGCAATTACGATTAAAATTGTCAGTGCCCGGTAATAATTGCTTTTCGTTACTTTGCTGGCAATTATTTAAGCGAAATTACGCCTGTCCAGATGTTATCGCTCAGGTTAATTACTGTCTTATATAAAGGCTAATTAATCAGAAACGAGCTTATATATCCTATCAGTTATAAGGTGAAAGTAATGAAAGAACTTAACGTAAAAGAAATCAATGAAGTTTCAGGTGGATGCTTTATCGACTGTGACACAGGTACCGATGTCGGGCGCTTCGTGGGTTCTATGCTTGATTCAATCGCTTCCATGCTAGGTCAGCAAAATACAACTTTTGCAGATATCGCCTCTAAAATCGGCGGGGGTATCGGTAATCTGTTCCAGTTCAAAGTATCTGAAGGCGTTGACCAGATCACCGCAGGCCTGAAAGATCTGCTGAAAAGCTTTTCAGCCTGAGGCAGGAAGCCCTGCTTTGTAGTGTATTATTAGCATTCTGCTAACATACATAGGCCTGAGCTATTTTATAGTTCAGGCTTCTATTATTTTATTGCACGATCGTGACGATAAACTGCGTCAGTGCTTTTATTGGCAGAGCCTGCACAAGCATATAAGGTTTGCTCCCAGCGTGGCAGATATCATGTACCGTAGACGTCATGTTCTGACGATATGATAAATTTCAGCGCTATCCCTGTGGGCTGCCGTCCCGATCGCATCGTAAGAAAGCCTATTTTACCGCCGTGGCGCAGACTGTTATGCTGCCTGCTCTCTGATGTATTAATGAAAGGATAAAATATGACAACCCCTTCTTTTGACACTCTTGAAGCTCAGGCAAGTTACGGTATCGGTTTGCAGGTAGGACAGCAGCTACTCGATTCTGGTCTGCAGGGTTTATTGCCTGAAGCGATGCTGGCAGGCCTGCGTGATGCGCTGGAAGGGAATGCGCCAGCCGTGCCGGTTGACGTGGTACATCGTGCGCTGCGTGAAATCCACGAGCGTGCTGATGCTGTTCGTCGTGAACGCCAGCAGGCGATGGCGGCAGAAGGGCAGACCTATTTGCAGGAAAACGGCCAGCGTGAAGGGGTGAACAGCACGGAATCTGGCCTGCAGTTCCGCGTCATTAATCAGGGTACGGGGCCGATTCCGTCCCGCCAGGATCATGTGCGCGTTCATTACACCGGTAAACTGATTGACGGTACGGTATTTGATAGCTCTGTCGCGCGTGGCGAGCCAGCAGAATTCCCGGTCAGCGGCGTTATCGCCGGTTGGATCGAAGCGCTGACGCTGATGCCGGTAGGCTCTAAATGGGAACTGACGATCCCTCATAATCTGGCCTATGGTGAACGCGGAGCAGGTGCCTCTATTCCTCCTTTCAGCACACTGGTATTTGAAGTCGAGCTGTTAGACATCATTTAATGATGAGTTTTACCAAGGTTTAAAGAGCGGGCAATATGCCCGCTTTTTTATGTCGCTAACAGTAAATTATGATTTTAATGTAATAAAGGTGATACCCAAAAAAATTATTTCCTGGCACGCAGCAATATTTCCCATCTGTTATTTATAAAGGAAAGCACCATTATCTCAATTGAGAGTGCTAAAATATCAGTCTAACAATATTTGTGAGTAATATTGTTTTTAATATTAATTAAATAGTGGCTATTTTTTAATTTAAGTCTTGTCTCAATTTTTCTCTTTTTATTGCTATTATTTAATTGGGAAGCTAATATTTATTGCTTTTATTAAGCAAAGCGGAATTTTTATAATATTAGGGAAAGTAAAATGAAAGAACTGAATTCAAAAGAAATCGCAGCGGTTTCTGGCGCTGGCATACTTGCTACCATTGGCGGTACCTTAGCTGGCATTTGGGGCGGAATATATGATTCTATTACTGGTCTGTTGGGACAGAATAATCACAGCAGCGAAGCCGCTTCCCTCATCGGCCAGGGCATTGGTCAACTGTTTGAACTGAATTTCTCCGGCGGCGTAGAGAGCTTGCGTAAAGGCTGCGAAAAGCTGTTTAGCTAAGCAGACTTATGGCATAGACACAGGTGGCTATCTTTTCTGATGGTTACATCAAAATGGCCTGAGATCGATAAAATTTCAGGCTATTACCTTGTTCTGCTCACTTTATTAATTTATTACTACTTACATTGCCAGCAACTGTTCCGATAACAACTACAGGTTGATCATTGCTGATACGCTATCGAAAAACAATAAAATAGTATTACTACTATCGGACCTACCAAAAGCATGGCTCTCTGATTATCTCTCATCATAAGCCCTCTTATCGTTCTTTTTACTACTTTGGACAGAAGAAAAAAGTACTCTTATAGTAATATACAGCGCTCTGCCGACCAGAAAGATTACTATTATTGCCAGAAATAAACTAATCTATATAAAAATGAAGATAATGCTCGAGCTTAGTGTTGCGGTATAAGGTTAAGCGATCCCTCCTTATCATCTGGTTAAAGCAGCAGGGGAAATTTGTCTGTGCTGTGTTGCCAGTCCACTGTTTATCCGGGTACTGAAAAAGCACATAAGTAGCCTAAAATAAAATATTAATATTCAAAAAAATCAGGTTTGTCTGGGTTTTTTGTAGGTAATTTACTATCTGGCTATTGTTACCTCCGGAATGTTTTGCATAGGGAGTGGTGTTTTTTACTATTGTTTTTTGTTTATTTGTCAGGCATATGGAATTTAGTTATTAACTACTAGTTAATAACTAAATTATAAATTATTCCTGGAAACAGATTGCTTTATTAACCTGGTTTTTATTATTATTTTCTCGCCTTAATTATAAGGAATTATTAAATTAACCATACAAAAGGGAATAATTATGCGTCAGTTAAATGAAAAAGAAGTAGAACAGATTTCGGGTGGTTCTTTATTCGGCCTTGAAGGTTTCCTGGGTAACTTTGGAGCAGGTATCGGTGGCGTTGTTGATTCCGTTACTTCATGGCTCGGCGTGGCAACCAATATTAGCGAAACTGGCACCCTGTTGGGCTCTGGTGTTGGCAAACTGGTTGGTCTGGAAATCATAGGCGGCATTGACGATTTAGGTCAGGGCGTTATCAGCCTGATCGATAATGGCCTGAATGCAATGAAACAGCTGTTCGGATATTAATAAAAATAATTATTTAAACAATCTTTGGCACTGTTTTAATTGTGTAACAGGCAGCAAGACCATAAATGGATATTTGTATTTTTTTGCAAGTAACTATAGGAATTAATACAGATAACCATTGTCTTCAAAAGCCAGCAAAAGCTGGCTTTTCCTTATATAATAGGCTATTGAGCTGAATAAGGTAATCCGTTTAATTTCTCTGGTTGCTCTTTAATATATAATAATTTCAGGCATGCTTTCACTTGTAATGAATTATTAGTTAGCCGCGATCTGTTTTACATGGATAGGGAATAAAGTATGTTTATTATTGTGGTTGATTGTTGTCTTGGTGGCTTTTATTTAAATAGATATGTGTAAATATGGCTTGCTGACCAGGTTTATCATCCAATAGTAAATAACGCTCAATAGAGATTATTTTTTAGTAATGTTATTAGATATTTTTGACTCACCCGGTGTCATGATGTAGAGTCGATTAAAAATAAGTAACATATAAACTTCCTTCCACTTTTACAACCTATTTTAATTTGTTTATTTCGCACTGGTCGTTCTATTATTTTTACTCCTCGTTAATTTACACATTAATCGTAAATCATTTTACCCAGATAGTTGCAAAGCTTATGATTATTAGCGCTCCATAGAAGCTTCTGTTGGGGTGATAATTAAATTAAATGATGAAGGGAATAATATGAAAGAATTAACAAGTACCGAGATCGCCCATGTATCTGGCGCTGGCATTATTAGCGATTTTGCTAAAAATATCGGTGTGGCCATTGGTTCAATAGTAGATAATGCACTTAAAGACCGCGGGCTGCAGAGCAGCGCCGAAGAAAGTGCTGGCCTGCTGGCTTCAGGTATCGGCCGAATTCTTGAGCTTGATGTTTTTGGCGCTATTTCAGAAATGGGCGCGGGCATCGTAGGTATTGTTAACAACAGTATTGATGTTATCAAACAGCGTAAAGGCCAGGCTGAGGCCTGATTACGTCAGTAAAAAAGCCAGCCATTCAGGCTGGCTTTTTATTCTGGT
Organism: Mixta intestinalis; assembly: GCF_009914055.1. Lineage (NCBI taxonomy): Bacteria > Pseudomonadati > Pseudomonadota > Gammaproteobacteria > Enterobacterales > Erwiniaceae > Mixta > Mixta intestinalis. The sequence continues at coordinate 3,100,763 of NZ_CP028271.1, read as the reverse complement.
CATTAGCCCTTATTCCTGTGGTGAGTTTTTTCCATTTTGTAAATCCAGTTGGTAAATGGCGAAACCGTTATTGTCCTGCTGTTTATAATGCACGGGATAAACTGAACGTTGCGAAATAAACTGCGCTGCTTTGTCTGATGGTGAGGTTTCAAAACGGATATCCAGTGGAATCTCGCTGTGAATCGGTGCCAGCCGCCAGTTATTATCTGCCTCAGGATGAATTTCTCCCTCTGTCTGCGTTTGTGTGTTAATCCAGGCTGCAACAATTGAGCGGTTTTCATCGGGTGAAGAAAAGGCTATATATTTTTCACCAGTACCTGCGAATTTACCGCCCCAGGCGCGGTAGTTATTGGTGGCGATTAAAAATGTTGCCTGCGGATCAACAGGCTTACCTTGCCAGGTTAAATCTCTGATGCGTGATGCCTGTGGATGGATTAGCTGACATTCTTCGTCATAGCGAGCGGGCTGCGTTACATCGATCTGATAGTTAACGCCATCAATTACATCAAAGTTATAGGTACGATAGTTCCAGTTAATTAACGGCTGTGGCTGTCGCTGTTGCGGATCGATTTGATTAAACTGTCCGGCAGAGCACTCCAGCCACTCTTTTACCTGCTCACCCTTTACTTTCATAACCACCAGCGTATTGGGATAGAGATAGAGATCGGCCGCGTTGCGGAAGGTCAGATCGCCTTTTTCCACCTCAACATAGCTGGCCGGATCGTTTTTACGTCCCCCTGCTTTAAACGGTGCTGCGGCAGAAAGTACCGGCAGATTGGCCAGATCGGGATCGCCCTGAATAAAATGTTCGACATAAGCTCGCTGGGCGTTGTTAACCACCTGTACCGTAGGATCGTCCTGTACCAGCGACAGATAGCTGTACATTACATCAGCAGACTTGCCGATCGGTTTGGCGACAAACTCACGTGTGGCGCGATGCGCATCGCTTAGCACCTGCACCAGCGCTGGATCCTCTTGCGCCAGCGATTTTTTGGCGGTTTTATCATAAATCGGCCGCGCTTCAGCACGCGCAGTGGTAACCTGCCAGCTGCCACTATCATTATTAAGCGTCAGGTCGACTACGCCCAAATGATCGCCCCACATTCCTGGCATCACTGCCGGAATGCCATTGAGCGTTCCCTGTTTAATATCTGCACCAGGAATGGTGGCAAAGTCATTGCCGGGAAAAACTGCATGAGCATGTCCAAACATAATGGCGTCGATGCCGGGCACTTTACTGAGATACCAGACGGAGTTTTCCGCCAGCGCATGCCAGGGTTCGCTGGATAGCCCGGAGTGAGCGATGGCTATCACCACATCCGCCCCTTGCTGGCGCATAACCGGCACCCAACGGCGTGCGGTTTCAGTAATATCATCCACCGTGACCTTACCTTGTAGATTGGCTCTGTCCCAGACCATAATCTGCGGCGGCACAAAGCCGATGTAACCTACGTTTAAGGTATAGGTTTTGCCGTCGCGCCCGGTAACCTGCTCCGGCTTAATCAGCCAGGGCGTAAAGCGCGGTTTACCGGTCTTTACATCGATAATATTGGCGTTGATGTAGGGAAAATGCGCTCCCGCCAGCGCCTTGTGTAAATAGTCGAGGCCGTAATTAAATTCGTGATTGCCCAGGTTGCCGACGCGGTAATCCAGCGTATTCATCGCCTGATATACCGGATGCGTTTCTCCTGAATCAATCCCTTTTGCCGCCATGTAATCACCCAGCGGGCTACCCTGAATCACATCACCGTTGTCCACCAGCACGCTGTTTTTAACTTCGGCACGTGCGGCGGCAATCAATGTCGCAGTACGAACCAGGCCGTACTTATCGGTAGGCTTATCTTTGTAGTAATCGAAATCCATCATGTTGCTGTGCAGATCGGTGGTTTCCATAATGCGTAAATCAACCGTGGCTGCGGAAACAGCAACTGAAACCAGAGAGAGCGACAGCGTTATGCCTTTAATCATTTTTTCCTCCTGAAACAAATCCCTGCCAGGATCTCAAATTAAGGTGCAAACGTTCTGCTTGGGCGCGCAATTTTGTGACCGAGAACGAAAAAATAGTGCTGTGTGACAAGAAGCCGCAGCAAAAGGTACTCAAGACGCTCGTCACGGTAAGAGTGATGACAGTAGCGCGAGAAGTATGCTATTGATAATTAACTGGTCTGCCGACAAAGCAGCCTGGAAAGGCGCATAACAGCGCTGAAGTGCCTGCTGCTATGATTAAAATGCATGATCGTTCCCGATAAGTTCGGGCTACGGTACCGGGCCTGTCCTGGTCATCAACCAAGAGGTGAAAAATGTTAGAGCAAATTTGCCAGCTGGCGCGCGAAGCGGGCGATGCCATAATGATGGTCTACAATGGCGAGGCTCCGCTCGACGTTTCTCACAAATCTGACGATTCGCCAGTGACCGCAGCCGATCTGGCGGCGCACAGAATTATCATGCAGGGACTACAACAGCTGTCGCCGGAGACGCCGGTGCTGTCAGAGGAAGATCCGCAAAGCTGGGAAGAACGCCAGCACTGGCAGCGTTACTGGCTGGTAGATCCGCTGGATGGTACCAAAGAATTCCTTAAGCGCAACGGCGAGTTCACCGTTAACATTGCGCTAATCGAGCAGGGCAAGCCAGTGCTGGGCGTGGTTTACGCGCCGGTTCTGGGCGTTATGTACTCTGCCGCAGAAGGCAAAGCGTGGAAAGAAGAGGGTGGACAGAAGGCGCAGATCAAAATTCGTGACGCGCGTCCACCGCTGGTTGTGGTCAGCCGCTCCCATCGCGATGGCGATGAGTTGGAAGAATATTTAAAGCAGTTAGGCGAGCATCAAACCATCTCTATCGGCTCTTCGCTGAAATTCTGCCTGGTGGCAGAAGGAAAGGCGCAGCTCTATCCACGCTTTGGGCCGACCAACATCTGGGATACCGGTGCGGGCCACGCGGTAGCGCTGGCCGCAGGCGCGCATGTACATGACTGGAAAGGGCGCACGCTGGACTATACGCCGCGTGAATCCTTCCTCAACCCCGGTTTCCGCGTCTCTATTTTTTAAGCGACGGCGCTTGCAGCAGCTGATGCAGCAGGGCGATAACCTGCTGTACCTCTTGCTGGCTGAGCGCGCCATCTTTAGCAAAGCGTACCCGTCCCTCTTTATCCAGCACCACGATAGCGGAACCGCCTTTTTCCAGCTGCCAGGTGCGTTTCGCTATACCATTCTCATCAACAATAAACTGTGACCACGGGTACTGCTTTTTATTGGTTTCGATACTGCTGTGCACAAACATACCGGTGCCGGGTATTGCGTCATCAGTATTGATAATGGTGGTAGTTTGATAACTGTCGTGCGGCAGTTTTGCCTGTTTTATCGCTTCGATTAGCGCCGCGTTTTTCTGCTTTGCCGATGAGCGTCCGGCGATATGTTGCAGTACCCGCACCTTCCCCATTAGCTGAGCGCTGTTCCATGGACGATAGCTGAAGCTGTCGTGCTGATAGTTAAACTCTCCTTTATCACTGATACCGACGGGCGCAACGCGCTGGGCATTGCTAAAATTATGAGCCTCAGCGGTAAGCGGCAGTATCAGGCTAAGAAGCAAGGCAAGCGGGGCGCGAATCATTATTTTTTCCTTTTGGCTGGCGATCGGAGCATACAGTCATGTTTCTGAAATAATAAGCGTCCATGATGCTGCTGTCTCAATGCCTTGCCAGCTTTGCGGCAGACTGCACAAATCGTCGATGGCAGAAGGTTTATACTGCTTTATATAACAGCGGTAACAGACTCTCCTGTAATGAAGTGTCAACTCAGTAAAAAACGTTAATTTTCGGAACACAGGAAACGGATGATGTTCTATAGTTTATCGGCCCTTTGCGCTTCATAGGTTCGTACCGATTTTGGCAACGGCGAGGCGTATTCCTATTTTCGGAGTTGAAGCAAGATGAAGATTTTTCAGCGTTATAATCCTTTCCAGATCGCCAAATACGTCAAAACATTGTTTAAAGGAAGGATTTACATCAAGGACGTGGGCGCGTTCGAGTTTGATAAAGGTAAAATTCTCGTTCCGCGCGTAAAGGATAAGCAACACTATAGCGTGATGTCAGAGGTGAACCGCCAGGTGCTTCGTCTGCAAGGTGAGTATCAATAAGTAATGGTAACGGGGCGCGCCGAACGCGCCCTGATGATGTCAGGCGGCTGGACCTTTTCCGCCGCCTTCCCGTTCTTCTTTGTGCCGTTTATTCTTCAGCTTCTTTACTTATTGTCAGCGTCACCGGACGCTCATCAATGCGTGTTACCAACAGCTGGTCGATGCGATAGCTGTCAATATCCACCACTTCAAACTTGTAGCCTGCAAACTTAACGAAGTCGGTGCGTTTCGGGATTTTACGCAGCATATACATCATAAAGCCGCCGATGGTTTCATAGTTGCCGGACTGCGGGAACTCATCGATATCCAGCACACGCATCACGTCATCGATCGGCGTACCGCCTTCCACCAGCCATGAGTTCTCATCGCGTGCGACAATCTGCTCCTCCAGCCCCTGACCGACCAGATCGCCCATCAGCGTGGTCATTACGTCGTTAAGCGTGATGATGCCAACCACCAGCGCGTATTCATTCATAATCACCGCAAAGTCTTCGCCTGCGGTTTTAAAGCTTTCCAGCGCTTCGGAAAGCGTCAGGGTATCCGGCACAATCAGCGCGGAACGAATTTGCACGCCGCTGTTCAGCGTCATGCTCTGGTTGCCGAGGACGCGCAGCAGCAGCTCTTTGGAATCCACGTAGCCGACGATATGATCAATATCGCCATTACAGACCAGGAATTTTGAATGAGGATGCAGTGCAATCTTGGCCTTCAGGCTGCTCTCATCTTCATGCAGATCGAACCAAACAATATTTTCACGTGAGGTCATGGACGATGGCACGGTGCGCGATTCCAGCTCAAACACATTCTCAATCAGCTCATGTTCTTGCTTACGTAGCACGCCTGCCAGCGCACCCGCTTCTACCACCGCGTAAATATCGTCTGAGGTGATATCGTCCTTGCGCACCATCGGGATTTTGAACAGGCGAAAGATCATATTCGCCATGCCGTTGAAGAACCACACCATCGGGCGGAACAGCAGCAGGCAGAAGCGCATCGGGTTGATGATGCGCAGGGCAATTGCTTCTGGCGCAATCATGCCAATGCGTTTTGGCGTCAGATCGGCAAACAGAATGAACAGGCTGGTCACCAGCGTAAACGAGCAGATAAAGCTCAGCTGTTCGGCCAGCTCCGGCGAAACCAGGTTTTCAAACAGGCTTTGAAAAGAGGGGGAAAAAGCGGAGTCGCCGACGATACCGCCAAGGATGGCGACCGCGTTCAGGCCGATCTGCACCACGGTAAAAAACATACCTGGCGTTTCCTGCATTTTCAACACGCGTTGCGCGTTGATGTTGCCCTCATCGGCCAGCAGTTTCAGTTTTATTTTACGTGCGGCAGCCAGCGATATTTCTGACAGAGAAAAAAAAGCGCTGACCGTAATCAACACGAGTATGACAAGTAAGCTATCTAGCATAGAGATTCCGTTGGTTTTGGGTACTTGTCATTTTTGGCCTGGGCAACGCGCACGGCGGCGACCTTACTGGATTTCCGGTGAAGCTGAGCGCTATCCGTGCCAAAAATGTCTGCGCCGTTTCGACACATTAAGGTCGGGGCAGAAAGGAATGACAATAGTCGTTTCGACGACTGCGGTCGATTATAGCAGTAGCGCTACATGGCCCGCCAGCGCTGTTACAGCACCGCAATGTATAATAAATATACAGCTACATTCCCGTAGCGAAAAACATGATTTTCGTCGGCGATGCGCAAAGAATTAGCCTTTCCCGGTTGTAACGCAGCGCGGGTTTACGGACAATACGAACAAAATTTGCGTTAACGCCGCTTTTTTCCTGGCGTTTAAACAAACGAAGCGTCAGGAGTGCGGCTATGCTGTTAAACAAATCTGACGTCGACATTAGCGCCTGTTGGTTGGCGATGTTATTTGTCCCCTGACATTCACGGGGACCTGGCAACATTAACAGGAGTAAGCGTGCCACGAATTCATGTCTGTTACATGACCTGTTTGCTGATTGCCGCGCCTGCCGCTCAGGCAGCGAATATCCGCTTACAGCTTGAAGGGTTAACCGGGGATTTACAGAAAAACGTCAGGGCAAGTCTCTCTACTATTGATACGGATGAAGTCACGGCGGACGGTCGATTTCGCGCACGCGTGAAAAAAGCGATTGAAGAAGGCCTGCGTGCGCTGGGCTACTATGAGCCGGATATCAACTTTGAGAGCCGTCCCGCACCGAAAAAGGGCGGGAGGCCGGTGCTGATTGCGCGGGTATCGCCCGGCGAGCCGGTAAAAATTGCGGGCAGCACCATTATCCTGCGCGGCGATGCGCGCAACGACGTTGAATATCAACAGTGGATAAAAGAAGGGCGGCCCAAAAATGGCGTCATCCTCAATCACGGTCAATATGACAGTTTCAAAAGCGGCTTTACTAATCTGGCGCTGCGTAACGGTTACTTCGACGGCGAATTTAAAAAAAGCCAGCTGGGTGTTTCGGTAGAGCGGCGCGAAGCTTACTGGGATCTCGACTATGACAGCGGTAAGCGTTACCGTTTTGGTGATGTGATCTTTGAAGGATCGCAAATTCGTGAAGAGTATTTGCAGAACCTGGTGCCGTTCAAAAAGGGCGACTACTACAGTTCGCGTGACCTGGCGGAGCTGAACCGTCGACTGTCGGCCACCGGCTGGTTTAACTCGGTAGTCGTGGCACCAGAGTTTGATAAAACCACGTCGGATAAAATCCTGCCGCTCAGCGGCGTCGTGGCTCCGCGTACAGAAAACACCATCGAAACCGGTATCGGCTACTCTACCGACGTTGGCCCGCGCCTGAAGGCGACCTGGCGTAAACCCTGGGTCAACTCACGCGGGCACAGTCTGACCACCAGTGCCAATATCTCCGCGCCCGAACAGCAGCTCGATTTCAGCTACAAAGTGCCGCTGCTGAAAAGCCCGCTGGAACAATATTATCTGATGCAGGGCGGCCTGAAACGTACCGATCTGAACGATACCAAAGCCGATTCCACCACGCTTGCGCTGTCGCGCTACTGGGATAGCAGCTCCGGCTGGCAAAAGGCGATAAATCTGCGCTGGAGCCTCGATCACTTTACCCAGGCCAACGTAACTAACACCACGATGCTAATCTATCCCGGCGTCAGCGTTAATCGCACGCGCTCACGAGGCGGATTGATGCCAACCTGGGGCGATTCACAGCGCTACTCCGTCGATATTTCCGACACAACATGGGGATCCGATGTTGATTTCCTGGTGCTTCAGGCACAAAACGTCTGGATTCGTACGCTGGCGGATCGCCACCGCTTCGTAGTGCGTGGCAATCTCGGCTGGATTGAAACTAATAACTTTGAAAAAGTCCCTCCCGACCTACGCTTCTTTGCCGGTGGTGACCGCAGCATTCGCGGTTACAAATATAAAGGTATCTCTCCACGCGATGAGGATGGCAAGCTGACCGGTGCTTCAAACCTGGCGACCGGGTCGCTGGAGTATCAATATAACGTGACCGGCAAGTGGTGGGGCGCAGTGTTTGTCGATTCCGGCGAGGCGGTAAACGATATCAAGCAGAGTAACTTTAAAACCGGCGCGGGTTTCGGCGTACGCTGGCAGTCGCCGGTCGGCCCGATTAAGTTCGACCTGGCACGGCCCATCGGCGATAAAGAGGAACATGGTTTGCAGTTTTACATTGGATTGGGGCCTGAACTATGAAGCTATGGAAAAAGGTCCTGATTGGCGTACTGATTTTTATCGTGGTGTTGCTGGGCGGCGTGCTGTTGCTGGTGGGTACAACGCCCGGCCTGCATCTGCTGCTGAACAGTGCGGCACGCTGGGTGCCGGGGCTGGCAATCGAACGGGTGGATGGCGGCTGGCGTAACCTGACGCTGAAGGGCGTGCAGTATGAGATGCCTGGTGTGACGGTTAACGCGGGCGAACTACATCTGGCGGTGCAGCTGGGCTGCCTGAAAAACTCCGCTTTCTGCGTTAACGATCTGGCGCTGAGCGATGTCAATGTGGTGGTCGACAGCAGCAAAATGGCGCCGACCAGCGCACCTCCTGAGGAAGAGGAAAAGTCGTCGGGCGATATCAGCACGCCTTATCCCATCACGCTGCGTCAGCTGCGCCTGCACAATATCAACGTAAAGGTGGATAACACCGCTGTTTCACTGATGGATTTCACCACCGGGATGCACTGGCAGCAACGGGCGCTGACGCTAACGCCGACGCATATACAAAGCCTGCTGGTGGCGTTACCTAAAGCCGCGCAGGTGGCAGATGAGCAGGTGGTTCAGCCGAAAATCGAGCAGCCGCAACCGCAGGAAAAACCGCTGGGCGAAACGCTGAAGGCAATGTTCGAGCAGCCGTTGCTGCCCGCACTGCCCGATTTCCGTCTGCCGCTGGATATTGAAGTACAGGAAATTACTGGTGAGCAGCTACGCCTGACTGGCGATACCGATCTGGCGATAAACCGCCTGCTGCTGAAGGCGAAAACTCAGGATCGCCTGTTGCAGCTCCAGACGCTGGATATCGACTCGCCGCAGGGCCAGGTTAACGCCAGCGGCCAGGCGCAGCTGGTTGATAACTGGCCCATAGATTTCTCCCTTAACGGTGCGCTTAACATAGAACCCCTGAAAGGCGAGAAGCTGAAAATGACGCTCGGCGGCGCGCTGCGTCAGCAGCTTCAGTTGGCGCTGAATCTTTCCGGGCCGCTGGATGCGCAGCTGAAGGGGCAAACCGAGCTGGCGACGCCGGGCCTGCCGTTACAGTTAAAACTGACCAGCCCGCAGCTACGCTGGCCGTTGAGCGGTGCGGTGCAGTACCAGGCCAGCGATCTGGATTTCAGCTTTAGCGGTAAGGCCACCGACTACGTTATGTCGTTGCGCACCGCGCTGAAAGGGGAGGCGATACCGCCTGCCGAACTGGCGCTGGACGGCAAAGGTAACGTTGAGCAGTTCAGTCTGGATAAACTACGCCTGTCAGCACTGAAAGGACATGCGGATCTCAGCGGCGTGGTGGACTGGAGCAAGGCGATCAGCTGGCGCAGTGAGCTGACGCTCAATGGCATCAATACCAGCCAGCAGTATCCCGACTGGCCCGCCACGCTGGATGGCAAAATTACCACGCGCGGTAGCCTGTACGGCGGTAGCTGGCAGATGCGCGTGCCAACGCTACAGCTGCAAGGCAAGGTGCGGCAGAATGCGGTGTCCGCCGACGGTACGCTGTATGGCAACAGCTACAACCAGTGGAATATTCCCGGCATCAAGCTGGTGCTGGGGCGCAATAACCTGAATGTTAAGGGAGAACTGGGCGAGAAGCTTAACCTCGATGCGATTGTTGACGCCTCGCATCTGGATAATGCGCTACCCGGACTCGGCGGCGTGGTGCAGGGCACGATTAAAGCCCGCGGTACGCTACAGGCACCGCAGCTGCTGGCGGATCTTACCGCTAACGGCCTGCGCTGGCAGGAGCTACACATTGCTCACGTACGGCTGGAGAGCGACGTACGTTCCAGCGATCGGGTGGCGGGAAAACTTCAGCTGCGCGTTGATCGCCTTAGCCAGGCGTCGCTGGCCATCAATCGCCTGACGCTGGATGCCGATGGCGATGAGAACAAACATCAGCTGAAGCTGGTGGTCAATGGCGATCCGGTCTCCGGTCAGCTGGCGCTCAACGGCAGTTTCGATCGCCAGCAGCAGCGCTGGCGCGGCACGCTGAACAACACCTTCTTCGATACGCCGGTAGGCGAATGGCGACTGACGCGTGCCATGTCGATCGATTACCTTAATGCCCGTCAGACCGCGACTATCGGCGCGCACTGCTGGCGCAATCCGAACGCGCAGCTCTGCGTGCCGCAGCCGATTGAGGCGGGGCCGGACGGCCATGCGCGCATCGAACTTAACCGTTTCGACCTGGCGATGCTGCGTCCTTTCCTGCCGCCGGAAACACAGCTGGCTGGCGTATTTAGCGGTGATGCCGATGTCAACTGGCACAGCGACGGCTCGCTGCCGGTTGGACGCGTAGCGCTGAAGGGCAGCGGTGTGAAGGTCACACAGGATGTCGAAGGTAACGCGCTGCCGATCGCCTTTGATACGCTGAACCTTAATGCCGCCATGCGCAACGGGCGCGCAGAGCTGGACTGGCTGCTGCGAATTGCCAACAACGGCCAGCTTGACGGTAAAGTGCAGATCAGCGATCCGCAGAATCGCCGCATCCTGTCGGGCAATATCAATATCAATAACCTTTCGCTGGCGCTGCTGAATCCTGCGCTGATGCAGGGTGAAGAGATCAAAGGGATGTTGAATAGTGCGCTGCGGCTCGGCGGGGATGTGCAGCGCCCACAAATATATGGTCAGCTGGGGCTGCGTGATGTTGATGTAAAAGGCAGCTTTATGCCGGTTGATTTAACCAGCGCCAACCTTTCTGTGGCGTTTAACGGCATGCGCTCCACCTTGCAGGGGTTGATTCAGACCACGCACGGTGGCATCAATCTCAACGGCAACGCGGACTGGAGCCAGCTGGATAACTGGCGTGCCCACATCGCCGCCAAAGGCGATCGCGTACGGGTTACCGTGCCGCCGATGGTGCGCATGGATGTTTCGCCGGATCTGACCTTTGATGCCTCGCCGGTCGCCTTCAATCTGGATGGGCGTGTAGATGTGCCATGGGCGCGTATCGTGGTACAGGAAGTGCCGGAAAGCGCTACCGGCGTCTCTTCGGATGAAGTGTTGCTGGATAAAAACCTTCAGCCGGTAGCGCCGCAGACGGCGGCGGTGCCGATCAACAGCGATCTGATTATCCATGTTGGCGACGATGTGCATCTCAGCGCGTTTGGCCTGAAGGCGAAGCTGAACGGCGATCTGAAGCTGGTGCAGGATAAGCGCGGCCTGGGGCTGAACGGACAAATTAACATTCCGTCCGGGCGCTTCCATGCTTACGGTCAGGATCTGGTGGTTCGCAAGGGTGAGCTACAGTTTGCCGGCCCGCCGGATCAGCCTTATATCAATATGGAAGCGATCCGTAACCCGGATGCCACCGAAGATGGCGTGACCGCCGGACTACGCGTGACTGGCCTGGCAGATGAGCCGAAAGCGGAGATTTTCTCCGATCCGGCGATGTCGCAGCAGGAGGCGCTCTCTTACCTGTTACGCGGGCAGGGGCTGGATACCGATGGTGACAGTAACGCCCTGACTTCCGCTCTGGTAGGTTTAGGGGTTGCACAAAGTGGGCAGGTTGTGGGTAAAATCGGCGAGACCTTCGGCGTCAGTAATCTGGCCCTGGATACCGCTGGGGTTGGCGACAGCCAACAGGTGCAGGTCAGCGGCTATGTGCTGCCGGGTCTACAGGTAAAATATGGAGTGGGCATCTTTGATTCACTGGCGACCTTAACCTTGCGTTATCGCCTGATGCCCAAGCTCTATCTGGAAGCAGTGTCCGGCATCGACCAGGCACTCGATTTGCTCTATCAGTTTGAGTTTTAGCAATGCGAATAATTGTCTACGGCAGTTTACGGCGCAAACAGGGAAACAGTCACTGGATGACAAACGCGCAGTGGCTCGGCGATCATCAGATCGAGGGCTACGACCTGTACAACTTGGGCCTTTATCCCGGCGTCGTGCCGGGAGAGGGTACGGTGTATGGGGAAGTTTATCGGATCGATGCCAGTACGTTAGGGGAACTGGACGCGCTGCGAACCAGCGGTGGTGAGTATAAACGCCAGCTAATTCAGACGCCGTACGGCAGCGCCTGGCTCTACGTTTACCAGCGTTCGGTTGAGGGTTTGGCGCGCATTTCCAGCGGCGACTGGTTGCAGCGGGATGAAGCATCTTCAGGTGAATAAAAAAACACCGCCCAGGGGGCGGTGTTTTTCATCAGCGTGGCGAGAGTGTTCTCACCCGGTGGAAATTATTTTTTCGCTGCACGTTCAAAAGAGGTGCGAATCTCTTCTTTAGCGGCTTCAGCGTTATCCCAGCCGTCAACTTTAACCCATTTGCCTTTTTCCAGATCTTTGTAGTGTTCAAAGAAATGGGTGATCTGCGCACGCAGCAGCTCCGGCAGATCGTTCACATCTTTAATGTGATCGTACTCTTTGGACAGTTTGGTGTGCGGCACGGCAACCAGTTTCGCATCTTCACCAGACTCGTCGGTCATTTTCAGTACGCCAACCGGGCGGCAGCGGATCACTGAGCCAGGCTGCAGCGGGTACGGTGTCGGCACCAGCACGTCAACCGGATCGCCATCCAGGGAGAGGGTGTGGTTGATGTAACCGTAGTTGCACGGATAGAACATAGCGGTTGACATAAAGCGGTCAACAAACAGCGCGCCAGACTCTTTATCTACTTCATATTTGATCGGATCGGCGTTAGCCGGGATCTCGATAATTACATAGATATCTTCTGGCAGATCTTTACCGGCGGGAACCAGGTTCAAACTCATCTCGCATTCCTTCATTCGTCATAAGTTGAGTGACGGCTATTATAGCCAACTGTCTATGAAAGTATGCCCTCTTTTTCGGCTTTCAGAATGCTTCAGCCGCCGCTATTTATTGAACAGAAACAGCGAAACTATCCCGGCGGCAATCAGCGGCCCCACCGGTACGCCGCGAAACAGCGAGACGCCGATAATGGTGCCGATCAGCAGGCCGCCGACGATGGTGGGCTGGCTGCTCATCAGCGCGACGCCGCGTCCCCCCAGCCAGGAAACCACAATGCCGACGCCAATTGCCAGCAGTGATTTCCAGTCGAGGAAGGATTTCAGCAGCGTAGCGGCAGGCAGAGAACCGCTGATTAGCGGTGCCATCACGCCTACGGTCAGAATAATGATGCCCAGCGTCAGGCCCTGTTTCTCAATATAGGGAAAAAAGTGCGAGAGCGGCGTAATTCTTATCAACAGCAGAATGGCGATAGAAATAGTCACCGCAGTGTTATGGACCAGTAAGCTCAGGCTGCCGAGTAGCAGTAATATCAGAATAGAAGCATAGGCTGTCATCTAACGCTCCGGATGCAAGCCAGAAAGGGAAGCGGTCACTATAACAACGCAGAGCGGATGAGGCGAGAAAGGAGAGGTAAAAACGGTAAAAAACATGCGGCTAGCCTGGCCGCCCGACGGACGACCAGGATAAAGGATTAGCTCTGTGCGGTGTCCGGGTATTCACGCATAAAGCGTTCTACATCATCCACCATCTCATTGTTGCCGACGAAGAACGGGCAACGCTGATGCAACTCGTCAGGTTGAATATCGAGAATGCGGTTAGCGCCATCGCTGGCTTTGCCGCCCGCCTGTTCAGCGAGAAATGCCATCGGGTTGCACTCATACAGCAGACGCAGCTTACCGCGTGGATGGCTGGCGGTGCTGGGATAAAGATAGATGCCGCCTTTCAGCAGGTTGCGGTGGAAATCCGCCACCAGCGAGCCGATATAGCGCGAGGTATAAGGGCGATGGGTGGCCTTATCCTCTTCCTGGCAGAATTTAATATATTTTTTCACGCCCTGTGGGAAACGAATATAGTTGCCTTCGTTGATGGAGTAGGTGTAACCCTTCTCCGGGAAGGTCATGCGTTCCTGGCTCAGGCAGAATACGCCCAGCGACGGATCGTAGGTAAAGGCGTGCACGCCACAGCCGGTGGTGTAAACCAGCATGGTGGAGGAGCCGTAAACCACGTAACCTGCGGCGACCTGCTTGTTGCCCGGCTGCATAAAATCAGCCTGAGTAACCGGCGTGCCGGGAGGCGTGACGCGGCGGTAGATGGAAAAAATCGTCCCAACAGAAACATTGACGTCGATATTGGATGAGCCGTCCAGCGGATCCATCAGCACGACATATTTACCGTTTTCTGCCCCTTCGAAGATAACGATCTCATCTTCTTCTTCAGAAGCAATACCGGCAACGATGCCACGGGCTTTCAGCGCCGCTTTCAGCTTTTCGTTGGCGAACAGGTCGAGCTTCATCTGCTGCTCGCCCTGCACGTTTTCCACGCCGCTGGCACCCAGAATATCAACCAGGCCGGCTTTATTAATATCGCGGTGGATAATTTTTGCGCCCAGCTTAATAGCGGAGATCAGCGCGGTAAGTTCACCAGTGGCATGCGGAAAGTCGTGTTGCTTTTCGACGATAAATTCGCCTAATGTTTTCATAACACAATCCCTGAATCTACGATGGAATGCAGCACATAGGGTACAAAGCTGCGGGTATGCACAGGCAGTTTAGCCGAATGCGCCATAAAGCGTATAGACCAAATCCGTTTCTTCCCGCGTCGCTCGGCGCTACACTGTGTCCCGAACTTTTTCGTAAATGGATCTTTTATGCGTATTCATATCCTTGGTATCTGTGGCACTTTCATGGGCGGACTGGCGATGCTGGCACGCGCGCTGGGCCATGAAGTTACCGGCTCTGATGCCAATGTTTATCCGCCCATGAGCGTGCTGTTAGAGAACCAGGGCATTGATTTGATTGAGGGTTATGATGCCAGCCAGCTTGACCCGGCACCGGATTTGGTGATCATCGGCAACGCAATGACGCGCGGCAATGCCTGCGTGGAAGCGGTGCTGGAACGCAACATTCCCTACATGTCCGGACCACAATGGCTGCATGATTTCGTACTGCGCGACCGTTGGGTCATTGCGGTGGCCGGGACGCACGGTAAAACCACTACCGCAGGCATGGCAGCGTGGATTCTACAGGCCTGCGGGCTGGAACCCGGCTTCGTCATCGGCGGCGTGCCGGGCAATTTCTCCGTCTCGGCAACTTTAGGAAAAAGCCCATTCTTCGTTATCGAAGCTGATGAGTACGACTGCGCCTTTTTCGACAAGCGTTCCAAATTCGTGCATTACTGTCCGCGCACCCTGATTCTGAACAATCTGGAGTTCGACCACGCCGATATTTTTGACGATCTGCGCGCGATTCAGAAACAGTTCCATCATCTGGTGCGTATCGTGCCGGGCCAGGGAAAAATTTTGCTGCCGGAACATGACGCTAACCTGAAGCAGGTGATGGCGATGGGCTGCTGGAGCGAGCAGGAAACGCTGGGCGAAGGGGGGCACTGGCAGGCGAAAAAACTGACGCCGGACGCCTCACACTGGGAAGTCTGGCTCGACGGCGAGCGCGTGGCGGAGGTCAACTGGGCGCTGGTAGGCGAACATAATATGCATAACGGCCTGATGGCGATTGCGGCGGCGCGCCACGTTGGTATCAAGCCGGAAGATGCGGGACGCGCGCTAAACGACTTCATTAATGCCCGTCGTCGCCTGGAGCTGCGCGGCGAAGTCAACAATATCAACGTTTACGATGACTTCGCGCACCACCCGACGGCTATCCTGGCCACGCTGGCGGCGCTGCGCAGCAAAGTTGGCGGCACCGCGCGCATTCTTGCGGTGCTGGAGCCGCGTTCCAATACCATGAAGCTGGGCGTCAGCAAAGACGATCTGGCTCCGGCGCTGGGGCGCGCCGATGAGGTCTTCCTTTATCAGCCGCACCATATCCCGTGGCAGGTTGCTGAAGTAGCGGAGGCCTGTATCCAGCCCGCCTTCTGGAGCGCCGATCTTGACGTGCTGGTTGAAACTATCGCTAAGCACGCGCAGCCGGGCGATAACATCCTTGTGATGAGCAACGGCGGCTTCGGCGGCATCCATCAGAAGCTGCTGGATCGGTTGGGCAAATAGACGCAACATCGCTGGCGCAGCGGCAGGCCAGCGTTACCTGTTAAAAGCGTAACGCTGGTAGGCCCGGCTGGAAGCTAGGCTTCCGCCAGTTCGCGCAGGTACTGGAAAATCTGGCGATAGGCTTTTGGTGGTTTGTTGGTCGCTTTTTCTTTCTGCGCGTTACGGATCATACTGCGTAGCTGTTGGCGATCCGCATCCGGATAGAGATTCAGCACCTCAGCGATGGCATCGTCGCCCTGTTCCACCAGGCGATCGCGCAACGCTTCCAGCTTATGGAGCAGCGCCACCTGCTGGTTATGGCGGTTCTTGAGCTTATCCAGCGCCTGGTAGATCGGATCGGGATCGCGGGCGCGAAGCAGCTTGCCGATCAGCTGGAGCTGGCGGCGGCGGCCCTCTTTCTTAATGCGCTGCGCCAGCTCGATCGCTTCGCGCAGCTCTTCATCCAGCGGCAGGCGATCCAGCGAGTTTTTACCCAGATCGACCATCTCCGCACCGAGGCGCTTTAACTCCTCGGCGTCACGTTTAATCTCACTCTTACTGACCCAGATAATCTCTTCATCTTCTTCTTCTTGATTATCCGGTACATCATCGAGCCACTCTTCGTGGTGTTTCGTCATTATCAGGCTCCTGAAAAAGAGGCTAATGCTATCAGGTTACGCGGCTACTGCGAAATTGTTCTCTGAGTCTGTTAGACTCCAGAGAAGGATACAACTTACGCATTGCCGTGCTTTTCGGGCTTAGCAGGCTAAGCCAGCACAGGCAGGCCGTACTCATCATATTATGGTAGCTCAATGAAAATACTCACTCAGGTTGCAGAACAACGTAAAGTGCTGGAGCAGGCGGTGGCCCAGGCGCTGGAACTGGCGAAGGCGGGCACCGACGGCGCTGAGGTGGCAGTCAGTAAAACCACGGGTATTGGCGTCAGTACCCGTTATGGTGAGGTGGAAAACGTCGAATTTAACAGCGATGGTGCGTTGGGCATCACCGTCTACTGGCAAAACCGCAAAGGCAGCGCCTCCTCAACCGATCTGAGCCCCGATGCGATCAAACGCACCGTGCAGGCGGCAGTCGATATCGCCCGCTATACGTCCGCCGATCCTTTTGCCGGCATGGCCGATCGCGAACTGCTGGCTTTCGAGGCACCGGATCTCGATCTGTTTCATCCGTGGGAGATCGATCCCGATAAGGCGATTGAGCTGGCGGCGCGCGCCGAGCAGGCTTCATTACAGGCGGATAAGCGCATCACTAATACCGAAGGCGGCAGCTTTAACAGCCATGTCGGCATCAAAGTTTTCGGCAACAGTCACGGTATGCTACAGAGCTACTGCTCCAGCCGCCACTCGCTCTCCAGCTGCGTGATTGCCGAGGCGGAAGGCGACATGGAGCGTGATTACGCCTACACCATCGGGCGGGCGATTGAAGATTTACAGTCGCCGGAATGGGTAGGGCAGGAGTGTGCCCGTCGCACTCTCTCGCGCCTGGCACCGCGTAAACTGCCAACGATGAAAGCGCCGGTGCTGTTCGCGCCGGAAGTGGCTACCGGCCTGTTCGGGCATCTGGTAGGGGCTATCAGCGGCAGTAACGTCTATCGTAAGTCCACCTTCCTGCTGGATGCGTTGGGCACGCAGATTCTGCCGCAGTGGCTTACCATCGAAGAGAAACCGCATCTGCTGAAAGGCCTGGCTTCCACGCCGTTTGACAGCGAAGGCGTGCGCACTCAGGATCGCGAAATCATTAAGGATGGCGTGCTGCAAACCTGGCTGCTGACCAGCTACGCCGCTCGTAAGTTAGGGCTGCAAAGCACCGGTCACGCAGGCGGCATTCATAACTGGCGCATCAAAGGCCAGGGCAGCAGCTTTGACGATCTGTTGCGTCAGATGGGCAAAGGTCTGGTGGTCACCGAACTGATGGGCCAGGGCGTCAGCGGCATCACCGGCGACTATTCGCGCGGCGCGGCGGGCTTCTGGGTGGAAAATGGTGAGATCCAGTATCCGGTCAGTGAAATCACTATCGCCGGTAACCTGAAAGATATGTGGCGCAATATTGTTACCGTTGGCGACGATATTGAAACCCGCAGTAATATCCAGTGCGGATCGGTACTGCTGCCGGAAATGAGTATTGCCGGGCAGTAATCGCTGTCTCAGCGGGCGACTTTCCGGTTGCCCGTCTCTTTTTGCCACGCCTCTCTGTTCGTCCCACGCTAAGCTATACCTCATAGACTGCGCAGGCACAGCCATAGCCTTTTCTTATTTTCCCGTTGGCTTTTAAACGGTTAATTTTCTCTGCATAACGCTTTTGTGCAGCGCCTGGTCGGATGGCGCGCCTTAAGCCGTCCTGCATGCCCTGGCAATGCACAAAGCGAGCGTTTTGCGACCTTGCTCACCTCCTGCGCGCTGATTTCCACTTCGTGGCGGAAAAAGTCGTTCTACAAACCGGCAGGCAATAGCGCTACCTTGTTTTCACAGCAAAAAATGGACCTTCAGGCAATCAGGAGTGGGTAAGGTGGATAACAGATCGGAGCAAACGTTGGTGACCGAGGCGGAAACGGCGGCATTAGCTGAGCGGGTAATGAAACAGATTGATGAACTCTTTACCGCCGAAGCTATTCATCCCAATGCGGTGCAGCAGCAGATGCTGGCTTCTCATGTACGCGCTATGGCGCTGCGATCGTTAACCGGCGAACCGTTGCCGGAGGTCGAGGCCGAGCTGTTCGAGGATATCTCCCCGGAATCGATGCGGCTGGCGCAGCAGGTGGTCGATCTGTTCGGCAATTTGCCGCGTGAAGAGGCGTGGCTGCTCTCGGTACATTTTGAAGTCGCAAAAGCGAATGCATAAACCGACGGAGATCGCTCTGTCGGCAGTCAGCAAATACAACAGAAGGAACGCAATATGGTAACCGTAGTCATTGGCGATCGTTTAGGTAAAGGGCAGAAAGTCGCGGCAGGCATCGAAAAGGCCGGTGGACGTGCAGTTGTGGTGCCGGGCGTGGCGGCGGATATGAAGCTGGGCGACGTAATGAAAGCGGAAAACGCCGACTTCGGCATCTCTTTCTGCGGCAGCGGCGGCGCGGGTGCAATTACGGCGCAGAACAAATATGGCTACAAGGCCAAACACGGCATGCGCTCCATTGATGAAGGCGTGACGGCGATTAACGAAGGCGCGACGGTACTGGGTTTTGGTTTTATGGATAAAGAGGAGCTGGGCGAGAAGCTGGTGCAGGCCTGGAACAAAAAGTACGGCAGCTGAGTATGAAAGAACAATTCACGACTTCAGTGCAGGTCAGTGGCAAGGGCGATACGCAAGGCAAAGCCTTTGCCGATGCGCTCAGCCACGTTCAACAGAAGGTTCTGCAATCCACACAAAAAATTCTGCTGCGCATTGAGCCTCAGGACGTAAAGGTGATTCGGGCGCAGCAGCGCATCAGGAAAGAGAAGTTTCTGTTTTTCTTTCTACCGCGTGAGCGACGGAACTACAGCGTGGAGCTGGAGATTACCGTCAATGTTACCGTGATTAATACCGACAAGGTGGAGTTTACGGTAGCGCCATAAAAAAACGTTGGGCGATAAAACATAAGGAAAGACTCATGTTTTTAATTATTTTGCTTAAGTCGCTGGTGATTGGCGGGCTGGTAGGCGTGGGCGTCGGCGCAGGGGCCGCGCGTATGTTCCATGCGCCGACCTCACAGGGCATGGGCGCCTTTCGAACACTGGGCGAATTAAATTCCTGCGAAGGCGATCCCGCCTCGCATTTCTCTTTTGGTCTCGGCTTCTTCTTTAACGCATGGGCTTCCTCGGTAGCGGCAGGTTCGTTTACCCAGGATGTGGACCACCGCATTATCCCTAACTGGGGCGCGGCAGCGCTGATGATTAAAAACCGCAACGTGGCGGAAACGCTGCACGATCCGAAAAAAATGGCGATTGCCTGCGGCATCATCGGCATGCTGGTGGTGGCGTTTCTTAACTCAACCGCTTCGGCGGTGCCGGAAGCATTACAGGTTACCGCGGTAAAAGTACTGGTTCCGGCGGCAAATTTGCTGGTTAACACGGTGATGCCGGTGATCTTCTGGCTGGCGGCAATCGATGCCGGTAAGAAATCGGGCTTCTGGGCCACGATTTTCGGTGGCCTGGCGCAGCTGATTATGGGTAACGCCGTACCGGGTCTGGTACTGGGCATCCTGATCGGTAAAGGTGTGGAAGAGAGCGGCTGGAACAAAGTCACCAAAGTAATGATGGTGGCCATCGTTCTGCTGTTTGTACTGAGCGGCTTCTTCCGCGGCTTTGATATGAAGCTGCTGGAATCGTTCCATGCGGGCGTACCGAGCTGGCTTGAGATGATTCATAACGGACTGAGCGGAAAATAACCGGGAGCATAACGATGAACGAAACAAAAAGCGGATTCTGGTACGCCGACTGGTCATTCCCGATCTTTGTTGGCCTGCTCTCAGCCGGTGTATTTGCCGGTACCCATATGTACTACCTCTACGGCATCGGCGCGTTTAACGAAGTGGCTTTCGTCTCCATGCTGCGCTCCGGTATGGAAACCGGCGTCTACGGCGCGGTAGCGGCCTTCGGTGCCAGCTTCCTGTTCGCCCGTATCATTGAAGGTTCGCTGGTGGGGATTTTGGATATCGGCGGGGCGATCCAGACCGGCGTCGGGCTGGGCGTTCCGGCGCTGCTGCTTGGCGCAGGCATCGTCTTTCCGGTGGCTAACTTCGCCGCGTCGCTGCTGACCGGTCTGGTGATTGGCGTGGCGATCGGTTATGTGATCATTCTGGCGCGTAAATTCACCATCAACCAGAGCGATTCCACCTACGGCGCGGACGTTATGATGGGCGCGGGCAACGCCTCCGGGCGCTTCCTCGGTCCGTTGATCATTCTCTCTGCGATGGGTGCTTCCATTCCTATCGGCCTTGGCTCGCTGCTCGGCGCGCTGCTGTTCTACCTCTGGAACAAACCGATTACCGGCGGCGCGATTCTGGGCGCCATGGTGCTGGGCGCTATCTACCCGGTGGCGCTGTAATTCACCGCGGGCCGCTCATCAGGAGCTGGCCCGCCAGAAGGAATTATCATGTTCGATTTGATTATTCGTCGCGCCCGGCTGGTGGACGAACGGCTGGTTGATATCGCAATTCAGGATGGAAAAATTGCCGCCGTAGGGGAAATCAACGGCGAGGCGAAGCAGGAAAAAGTGCTGGATGGCACGGTGTGGGTCAGCGCTGGCTGGATTGATTCGCACGTTCACTGCTATCCCAAATCGCCGGTTTACCATGATGAGGCGGATCGCGTTGGCGTTGCGACCGGCGTTACCACCGTCGTGGATGCAGGCAGTACCGGCGCGCTGGATATCGATGATTTTTACCAGCTAACCCGCCCGGCGGAAACGCAGGTCTATGCGCTACTGAATATCGCCCGCACCGGCATCGTGACGCAAAACGAACTGGCCGATCTTAGCCAGATCGATAAACCCGCGATCAAGGCCGCGCTACAGCGCCTGCCCGGTTTTATTCTCGGCATTAAAGCGCGTATCAGCAGCAGCGTGGTAGAGAAAAACGGCGTTAAGCCGCTGGCGCTGGCGAAAGAGATTCAGCAGGAAAACGGCGGACTGCCGCTGATGGTGCATATCGGCAATAATCCGCCGAAC
Source organism: Mixta intestinalis (assembly GCF_009914055.1). Classification (NCBI taxonomy): domain Bacteria; kingdom Pseudomonadati; phylum Pseudomonadota; class Gammaproteobacteria; order Enterobacterales; family Erwiniaceae; genus Mixta; species Mixta intestinalis. Next base: position 3,079,385 of record NZ_CP028271.1, on the reverse strand, counting down.
CTTGATGATATCGCCGATCTGCTCGGCGCAGGTGACATCATTACCCACTGCTATAACGGCAAACCGAATCGTATTTTGACGCCCGCTGGCGAGCTGCGTCAGTCGGTACAGACGGCGATGCAGCGCGGTGTGCGGCTGGATGTCGGTCACGGTAGCGCCAGCTTTAGCTTTGAGGTAGCGCGTCAGGCCATCGCTCAGGGCATTCTGCCCGATACCATCAGTTCCGATATCTACTGTCGCAACCGCATTGACGGCCCGGTAAAAAGCCTGGCGCACGTGATGTCAAAATTCTTCAGCCTCGGTATGACGCTGCCGCAAATTATTGACTGCGTAACCTGCAATGCGGCGCAGGGGCTGCGCCTGCAAACTAAAGGGCGACTGGAGCCAGGTTTTGATGCCGATCTGACGCTGTTTACCCTCAGCGACGAGCCGCGTCCTCTGATCGATTCAGAAGGCGAAAGCGTACTGGGCCATCAGCATTTTACACCGCTGGCGGTGGTGGTTGCCGGACAGTGGAAGCTTACCGATGAAGGAAAAATCAATCATGTCTTCAATTTATGAAAAATATGGCCTGAAGCAGGTAATTAACGCTTCCGGGCGCATGACCATCCTCGGCGTCTCTACGCCGACGGCTGATGTGGTGGAGACGGTGAAGTATGGTCTCAACCATTACTTCGAAATGAAAGATTTAGTGGATAAGACCGGTGCCTACATCGCCGGTCTGCTCGGCGCTGAAAATGCGGTGGTGGTTTCCTGCGCCTCGGCAGGGATTGCGCAGTCGGTAGCGGCGGTGATTGTTAAAGATGACCGCTGGTTGCTGGATAACCTGCATGCTGCCGCGCTGACGGTGCCGCATGAAATCGTGCTGCCGAAAGGGCACAACGTCAACTTTGGCGCGCCGGTAGGCACCATGGTGGCGCTGGGCGGTGGACGTCTGGTTGAAGCGGGCTATGCCAACGAATGTACGCCAGAACAGCTTGCTGCCGCCATCTCACCGCAAACCGCGGCGGTTATGTATATCAAATCACACCACTGCGTGCAGAAAAGCCATCTTAGCGTCGAACAGGCGGCAGCGGTGGCACGCCAGCATAACGTGCCGTTGATCGTTGATGCGGCGGCGGAAGAGGATCTGCAACGTTACTACCAGCAGGGCGCAGATCTGGTGATCTACAGCGGTGCGAAAGCGATTGAAGGGCCAACCAGCGGGCTGGTCGTGGGGCGTCATCAGTATGTGGAGTGGGTGAAACGCCAGTCGGCGGGCATCGGTCGCGCCATGAAAGTGGGCAAAGAGGGCATCCTCGGCCTGACGCAGGCGATAGAAAACTACCTGACGCGTGAAAAAGAGAGCGGGGCGCAGATGGTGGAGAAAATGACCACCTTTATCGACAACCTGAATGGACTGAAAGGCGTCAGCGCTCGCGTAGTATGGGATGCAGCAGGGCGCGATATCGCCCGGGCGGAGATTCATTTTGACGAGGCGAAAATCGGTCAAACCACTGGCGATCTGGTACAGGCGCTGAAAAACGGTGCGACGGCAATCTATTTCCGCGGCTATAAGGCCAATGAAGGCATCGTGGAAGCAGACGTGCGCAGCGTCACGGCGGAACAGCTCAATACCATCTTTATCAATATCCAGGCTCTGATAACAGGAGAAAAATAAGCATGACGCTAACCCCTAATTTTTATAAAGACCGGGTCTGCCTGAACGTACTGGCGGGATCGAAAGCGAACGCGCAGGCTATCTGGCAGGCGGCGGAAGGTCATGTGCTGGTTGGCGTACTTTCCAAAAATTACCCCAGCGTGGCAAGCGCCATTGAAGATATGCGTGAATACGCGGCGTTGATTGATAACGCGCTCTCCGTCGGCCTCGGCGCAGGCGATCCGCGTCAGTCGGCGATGGTCAGCGCCATCTCCGGCGAAGTGCAGCCGCAGCATGTAAATCAGGTATTTACCGGCGTGGGGGCCAGCCGCGCTCTGCTCGGCCAGTCGCAGACGGTGGTTAACGGCCTGGTTTCGCCGACAGGCACGCCAGGCATGGTGAAGATCTCTACCGGCCCGCTGAGCTCTCAAACGCCCGATGCAATAGTGCCGGTGGAAACGGCCATTGCGATGCTGAAAGATATGGGCGGCAGCTCGATCAAATATTTTCCGATGGGCGGTCTGCAAGCGATCGATGAGTTTAAGGCGGTAGCGCAGGCGTGTGCGCAGCATGATTTCTGGCTGGAACCAACCGGTGGTATCGACCTGGAAAACTTCGAGCCGATCCTGCAAATTGCGTTAGACGCTGGCGTTAGCAAAATTATTCCACATATCTATAGCTCAATTATTGATAAACAAAGTGGAAATACGCGCCCGGAGGATGTTAAAACCCTGCTGGCTATCACTAAAAAATGCGTTGGCTAAACGCCGTTTCCCCAACGGCGTAACGGAAGAGGTAAATGCGATGCGACTGTTTTCAGCTCTGATGGTACTACTCAGCGCGGCACCGCTGGCTCAGGCTGCACCCTGGGCCTTTGTTGGCAGCTATCAGCCGCATGGTGAAGGTGTTTACCGCTTCAACGTTGCGCCGGACGGGGCGCTCAGCGGCAAAACGCTGGTCAGCCAGCTGCCCAACGCCGCACAGCTGACGGCTAACGCGCGCGGCGATGTGCTCTACGTCGCCAGCGAAAGCAGCCCCGGCACCGTTACAGCCTGGCGGCTGAATACGGCGGGCGAGCTGACGATGATTAACCAGGTTAGCAGCGCAGGCGACGGACCGGTTTACCTGACGCTGACGCCTGACGGTAGGTTTCTGCTGGTGGCTAACTACGTAAGCGGCAGCATTGCGGTGCTGCCGGTACGTGAAGATGGCGGCCTGGATAACGCCAGCGACAGCAGGCAGCACCAGGGGCCGCCGGGCGCTGCACAGCCGCAGGCAGCGGTAGAGGGCAGCTTTGCCAGCAGCGATCATGACGGGCCGCATGCGCATATGATCGCCAGCGACGCCTCCGGGCGCTACGTCTTCAGTACCGATTTGGGTTTAGATCGTATTTATCAATATCGGCTTAGCGAGCAGGGCAGGCTGACGCCGAATACGCCGCCGTGGCTCGCTGCCTCTTCCGCCGGGGCAGGGCCGCGCCATTTCGTCTTTGCGCCGCATGGCGAAGCGCTCTACCTGATTAACGAAGAGGCTTCAACGCTGACGCGTTATCGTTTTAACCCGCAGACGGGCCTGCTGAGCGAACAGCAGACGCTCTCATCGCTGCCGTCGGGCTACAAAGGCACCAGTTTTGCCTCCGGGTTAGTTATCGACAAGGCTGGTAAGCATCTCTATGTGCTTAACCGTCTGCATAACAGCATCGCGCATTTCCGTATTGCCAGCGGTGGCGAGCTGCAGCTGGTGGATCACATCTGGACGCAGGGCGACTATCCACGCACGCTGACGCTCTCGCCCGATGAACGATCGCTCTACGTGCTTAATCAGCGCAGCGATAATATCACCCGCTTCCAGCGGGATCCGGAGAACGGCGGATTACGCTTCAGCGGCGATTTTACCGCAGTTGGCGCGCCGTCGCAGATGGTGATCGTACCGTGAACAGTGGTTAATAGTTTTAATTCGCAGCCTTCGCATGCTGCTAACAGGGGAGAGCCGCCGTGAGGTTTCCAAACCAGCGACTGGCGCAATTGTTTGATATATTGCAAAACGAAACGCTGCCGCAGGACGAGCTGGCGCGGCGTTTCGCCGTCTCCACGCGCACCGTGCGCACCGATATCAATATGCTGAATGAGATGCTGGCCGATCACGGCGCGCTGTTCGTTCTCAGTCGCGGTGAAGGCTACCAGCTGCGTATTCTTGATGCGGCGCGCTATCAGCGTCTGCGCCAGCAGACGCCGTCCCATCTGCGCGTGCCGCGCACTTCTACCGAACGCATACATTATCTGCTGACGCGCTTTCTCACTTCGGCATGGGCCATCAAGCTGGAGGATCTGGCGGAAGAGTGGTTTGTCAGCCGCGCCACGCTGCAAAGCGATATGGCTGAGGTGCGTGAGTGGCTCAGCCGCTATCAGCTCACTATTGAGGCGCGTCCGCGCTACGGTATGAAGCTGTTCGGTAGCGAAATGGCGATTCGTACCTGTCTTACCGATCTGCTCTGGCAAATCGCGCAGGAGAACAGCGAAAGTCCGCTTCTGCAAATGGAGGCGCTGAATAGCGGGATGCTGTTGACGCTACAGCCTCTGCTACAGCAATGCTTTGCACGCTTTAACATCCGCATGACCGATGAAGGCGAGCTTTACCTGCGCATTTACTGCGCGGTGGCGGTACGTCGCATTAGCGAAGGCTACCCGCTCTGCGATTTTAGCGCCGAGGAGGTGGATGACGAGGTGCAGCAGGCGGCGCATCATATTATCAACCTGCTGCGCCCGATGGCCGGCAAGGCGATTGCGCCGGCGGAAGAGGCCTGGCTGCGACTAAATATCGCCGCCCGGCGCGTGGAAGAGGTTGCGCCCAGCGCCATCAGCGCCGATGATGGCGATTCGCTGGTGGACTATATCCTCAGCTACATCAATACCCACTACAACTACAATCTGCAAAACGATCAGCAGCTACGCGCCGATCTGCTCACGCATATTAAAACCATGATCACCCGCGTGCGCTATCAGATCACTATTCCTAATCCGCTGTTGACCAATATCAAACAGCATTATCCGATGGCCTATGACGTCACGCTGGCGGCGGTCTCCAGCTGGAGTAAGTACACGCCTTACGAAATCAGCGAAAACGAAATTGGCTTTCTGGTGCTGCACATCGGCGTTGGGCTGGAGCGCCACTATAACGTTGGCTACCAGCGCCATCCGCAGGTGCTGCTGGTATGCGATACCGGCAACTCTACCGTGCGCATGATTCAGGCGATGCTGCTGCGCCGCTATCCGCAAATCGTGGTGACGCGCATTATTTCGCTGCGTGAGTATGAGGCGCTGGCGGCTATCGAAGAAGATTTTATTATCTCTACCGTGCGGCTTAGCGAGAAAGGCAAGCCGGTGGTGGTGATGTCGCCGTTTCCCACCGACTATCAGCTGGAGCAGCTGGGTAAACTGGTGCTGGTGGATCGCACTCGACCCTATATGTTGGAGAAATTTTTCGACGCTCGCCATTTCTGCATTATCGATCATCCCATCGATCAGGCGCAGCTGTTTCGCCAGCTCTGTCAGCAGCTGGAGCAGGAAGGCTTTGTCGATGAGGCTTTTTATCCCTCGGTAGAGGAGCGCGAGGCGATTCTCAGCACTATGCTGGGCGAAGGGATCGCGCTGCCGCATTCGCTGGGACTGCTGGCGAAGAAAAGCGTGGTGTATACCGTGCTGGCACCGCATGGCATCGTCTGGGGCGAAGAGACCGCCTATGTGATCTTCCTGCTGGCGATCAGTAAAGAGGATTATGAAGAGGCGATGGCGATTTACGATCTGTTCGTCACCTTTATGCGCGAACGCGCCATGACGCGGCTACGCGACAGCCACGACTTCGACAGCTTTAAGGCAGTGGCGCTGGATTGTTTGAGTCGGCTGTAAGAAAAGCAAAAACCCCGCCGAAGCGGGGTTTTTTAAAGAGTGAAGCTGACCGGTAAGCCGGGTTCTGTCGTGGACAGTCATTCATCTAGGCCAGCAATCGCTCACTGGCTCAAGCAGCCTACCCGGGTTCAGTACGGGCCGTACCATGTGAACCCCTATTTGGCCTTGCTCCGGGTGGAGTTTACCGTGCCACGAACTGTTGCCAGCCGCGCGGTGCGCTCTTACCGCACCCTTTCACCCTTACCTGTGCTCAATAATGAGCCATCGGCGGTTTGCTCTCTGTTGCACTGGTCGTAGGCTTGCGCCCCCCAGGCGTTACCTGGCACCCTGCCCTATGGAGCCCGGACTTTCCTCCCCTCTGCCCGTCTCCCCCGAAGGAGGACGACGACAAAGCGGCGACTGTCTGGTCAGCTTCGGCGCGGATGATAGGCCATTCTGGCCACTTTGTCATCCTTCTTGCTGTTCGAGCGCGTATTTATACAGCGCGTTCTTCTTCACGCCGTGAATGTCCGCCGTCAGCGCGGCCGCTTTTTTCAACGGCAGCTCTTTTTGTAGCAGCGCCAGAGTACGCAGCGCCTCGGCGGGCAGCGCCTCCTCATCAGCCTGATGTCCTTCGACAATCAGCACCATCTCGCCTTTACGTCGATTTTCATCCTCTTCAACCCAGGCGAGCAGCTCCGCCACCGGCGCGCCGTGGATCGACTCCCAGGTTTTCGTCAGCTCGCGTGCCAGCACCACGTAACGATCGCCGCCCAGTTCGCTGACCATATCGCGCAGGCTGTCGAGCAGGCGATGCGTTGACTCATAGAAAATCAGCGTGCGCGGCTCCTGCAACAGAGCGCGCAGCGTATCGCAACGCGCCTTGCTTTTCGCCGGTAAAAAACCTTCATAGCAGAAACGATCGGAGGGTAGACCAGCCGCGCTTAGCGCAGCGATAGCGGCACAGGGGCCGGGCAAGGGGACCACGCGCACGCCCGCCTCGCGGCAGCGACGCACCAGATGATAGCCGGGATCGTTAATCAGCGGCGTACCGGCATCCGAAACCAGCGCGATGCTTTGCCCTTCCTGTAACTTAGCCAGCAAAATCTCTGCTTTCTGCTGTTCATTATGATCGTGTAATGCGAAGAGGCGCGCATTGATGGCGAAATGTTGTAGCAACAGTCCGGTATGACGTGTATCTTCCGCAGCCACCAGATCGACGCTCTGTAACACCGTCAGCGCCCGCTGGGTTATGTCGCCCAGATTACCGATCGGCGTGGGAACGATATAGAGCGTGCTGGCAGAAATCTCTGCCCGATCGTGTTGTTTCATTGTTTCATCCGAATTGCCGATTTAATATTGAGCATCCTGAAAAAAACTTACTGGATACAGTATGCTTCCTTCAAAAGTCGTTCGAAAAAAAGCAGGACGCTTCGTGCCCGTTCTGCTGGCGGGGCTGATTTTAGCAGCCTGTACCGGCCAGACGCCGCAAACCCCTTCGGTGGATATCCAGGGGCCAGCCATGGGCACCTCCGACTATTATCTGCAACAGGTGCAGCAAAGCCCAAATGATAACAAGGCTGACTGGCAATTACTTGCTATACGTGCCTTGCTTAACGAAGGGAAGTATCCCCAGGCGGGCCAGCAGATTAACCAGCTTCCTCAGCGTTTGAGCGATGCTCAACGCCTGGAGCTGCAGCTGCTAACTGCGCAACTGCGTCTTGGCAGCCAGGATGTTGCCAACGCGCAGGGTATACTGGCGAAACTTGATCCCTCCGCCATGTCTAAAGATCAACAGCGTCGCTATTACGGCCTGAAGATCGCCGCCAGCCAGGGGAGACCGTCGCTCGATCTGCTTCGTGCGCTGATCGCTCAGGAGCCACTACTGGCAGATAAAGCGCATCAGGATAACATCGATGCCACCTGGCAGGCACTGTTGCAGCTGCCGCCAGAGCAGATGAGCAGCCTGGTGATCAATGCGGATGAAAATACGCTACAGGGTTGGCTCGATCTGCTTAATATCTATAAAGCGAACCGTACCGAGCCCGACATGTTGAAAAACGGCATTCGTGACTGGCAGGTGCGTTATCCGCAGAACCCGGCGGCAAAGAACCTGCCCAGCGCGCTGAGTCAGTTACAGAACTATCAGCCCGCTTCTACCGGCAGAATCGCGCTGCTGCTGCCGCTAAATGGTCAGGCGCAGATATTTGCTAACGCCATCCAGAAAGGCTTTTTTGATGCGAAAAACGGTGCGCTAAGCGCCATTTCTGCACCGGCACCCGGCAGCGAGCAAAATCCCGTCGCGCTGGATAACAACGGCGATGCGACAGAGCAGCAAAACACACCGGACGATGGCGACAACAAGCGCTCCACTGATGCGGTGGTAAGTCCTTCAGCCGTCTCAGTCAATGCCGCCGACAGCGATGACTCCGAGCCGCAGGCTGCGCCTCAGGAACCGGCCGCGCCTCAGGAGCCTGCTCCAGCGTCGGTTGCCGCCGCCGCGCCTTCCAGCAGTACTGAAGTGAAGGTATACGATACCAGCTCGCAGCCGATTCAGCAGGTTATCACCCAGGCGATGCAGGATGGCGCGACGCTGGTTGTCGGCCCGCTGCTAAAAAATAACGTCCAGCAGGTGGCGGATGCTTCAACGCCGCTCAATGTGCTGGCGCTTAACGAGCCGGAGAATATCCAGAACCATCCGAATCTTTGCTATTTTGCGCTTTCGCCGGAAGACGAAGCGCGCGATGCCGCGCATCATATCTGGCAGCAGGGCAGGCGTATGCCGCTGTTGCTGGTGCCGCGCAGTTCGCTGGGCAACCGCGTCAGCAAGGCTTTTGCCCTGGAGTGGCAGAAGCTGGGCGGTGATACGGTGCTACAACAGTCGTTCGGATCTACCGGCGAACTGAAGCAGGGTATCAACAGCGGAGCCGGGATCAGCCTCAGCGGTACGCCGATTGCACCAGCCGTCAGCGAGCCGCAGAGCGTCACTATTGCCGGTCTTACCATTCCTGCGCCGCAGCAGGAAAGTGCGACGCCCGGAAGCAGCGGCGGTAGCGTAGATGCGGTTTATATCGTAGCGACGCAGAGCGAACTGCAGCTGATTAAGCCGATGATCGCTATGCGTATCAGCAGCCGCAGCAGCGTAGCGCTCTATGCCAGCTCCCGCAGCTTCCAGGCCGGGGCCGGGGCTGATTTCCGTCTGGAGATGGAAGGGTTGCAGTTCAGCGATATCCCGCTATTGTCAGGTGCCAATCCGGCATTGATGCAACAGGCGGCCCGCAGCTTTAACAACGATTATTCGCTGGTTCGCCTTTATGCCATGGGCGTTGACGCCTGGACGCTGGCCAATCACTTTAGCGAAATACGTCAGGTGCCCGGCTACCATATCGACGGCAATACCGGTCAGCTGAGCGCGACCCAGGATTGCGTTATCAACAGGAAGTTGACATGGAGCCAGTATCGTCAGGGGCAGGTGGTCCCGGCCAGCTAAGCCGTCAGGAAAAAGGCGCGCACTATGAGTTAATGGCGCGTCGTTATCTGGAGCGGGCAGGACTGGTTTTCGTTGCCGCCAACGTGCGCTATCGCGTTGGCGAGCTTGATTTAATTATGCGTGACGGGCGACAGTGGGTGTTTGTCGAGGTACGCTATCGCCGTGACGCCCGTTTCGGCGGAGCGGCAATGAGCGTCACCTGGCGCAAACAGCAGAAGCTGTTACGCAGCGCGGCCCTGTGGTTGGTAGCGCGCAACGCCAGTTTCGATACGGCTGACTGTCGCTTTGACGTCGTCGCCATCACCGGAGAGCAGCTCACGTGGCTGCCCGATGCGTTTCAAGCCCACATTTAGAACCAGGTGGTAGTGTGCTGGAAAGAATTAAAGCCTGTTTTACCGAAAGTATACAGACACAAATCGCCGCAGCGGAGGCGTTACCCGACGCTATTTCGCGTGCGGCAATGACAATGGTGCAATCGCTGCTGAACGGCAACAAAATTCTCTGCTGTGGCAACGGCACGTCGGCGGCTAATGCGCAGCATTTTGCCGCCAGCATGATTAACCGTTATGAAGCGGAGCGTCCCAGTTTGCCAGTGCTGGCGTTAAGCGCGGATAACATCCTGCTGACCGCTATCGGCGATGACCGGCTACATAATGAAGTCTACGCCAAGCAGGTGCGGGCGCTGGGGCAGACGGGCGATGTGCTGTTAGCGATCTCTACCCGTGGCAACAGCCGGGATATTATTAAGGCAGTTGAGGCGGCGGTAACGCGCGATATGACCATTATCGCTCTCACCGGCTACGACGGCGGCGAACTGGCTGGACTGCTGGGGCCGCAAGATGTGGAGATTCGCATTCCTTCACACAGAAGTGCCAGGATTCACGAGATGCATATGCTCACCGTGAACTGCCTGTGTGATTTGATTGATAACACGCTTTTTCCACACCAGGAATAAATAAGGAGATGCCATGAAAGCACTATCTGTACTGGCCGTGATCTTTGCCGCCCTGCTGTTACAGGGCTGCGCCGCCGTGGTTGTCGGCAGTGCAGCGGTGGCGACCAAGACCGCGACCGATCCACGTACCGTAGGGACGCAGGTAGACGATGGAACGCTGGAACTGCGCGTCAGCAACGCGCTGGCGAAGGATCAGCAGATCAAAAATGAGGCGCATATCGTCGCTACCGCTTATCAGGGGAAAGTGCTGCTAACCGGCCAGGCGCCGAGCAGTGATGTAGCCGATCGTGCGAAACAGATTGCGATGGGCGTCGATGGCGCAACCGAGGTTTATAACGAAGTGCGCCAGGGGCCAAAAGTTACGCTCGGCACCGCCTCTTCAGACACCTGGATCACGACTAAGGTGCGCTCTCAGCTGCTGGGTAGCGATCAGGTGAAATCGTCTAATGTGAAAGTGACCACCGAAAACGGCGAGGTCTTCCTGTTAGGCCTGGTGACGCAGCAGGAGGCGAGCGCGGCGGCGGATATCGCCAGTCGGGTCAGCGGCGTGAAGCATGTCACTACTGCCTTTACCATTCTGAAATAGTTCGTCAGGGGCGACATGCCAGTCGCCCCGCTTTTTTTACGCCATCAGATCGATAACCAGCGCGCGCAGTGAGGTTTGCGCCTCCAGGCAGAGACGCGCCTCATCACGAATAAAAGCGCCATCGCCACAGGCCAGCATCTCCCGCTCGCCGTTTGCCGTCAGCGCATGAAAACTGCCGTGAATCGACTGTAGCCAGGCGCGCGAACCGCGCAGTGGCTGCTGCCATTTTTCGCCCGGTTCCAGCCGAATATGGTGAACCCAGACCTGCTGACGTACCACCAGGCTACCGTTTTCCCCGTCAGGTGAGGCGATCAGCTGATGCGGCTGACGATTCAGCGCCAGCTGCTGTACCAGATTATTTTCGCGATCCGGGCAGGCGTCGAGCCAGAGCTGGAGGCGCGTCAGCGAACCTTCTTTGCTGGCGTTCAGTTCGCTCCAGGTGACGCCAGGCTGCGTTGACAGCAGCAGTGCTTCGCCGCTGGCGGCGCGAAGACAGTTACCTTCGCTGTCGCGGTATTCCGCTTCGCCCTGCAAAATCAGATTAAGAATATCTACCTGTGGATAAGTCCGCGGCTGAAAGGCGGCACCGGGTGCCAGCACTTCCTGATTCAGTACCCGCAGTGAGGCGTAGCCCAGAAGTTTTGGATCAAAATAGTGGCCAAAAGAAAAGGTATAACGCGCCTGTAGCCAGCCGTAATCGGCCTGGCCGTACTGTTGCGCGGTGCGTGAAGTCATCATCGTTATCTTACCTCCCGGCAGCGTTCGCCTGTAATGCAGAAACGCTGGTTAGGTTTCCATGGTAAATATCTGGACGTCGGATTGTTAGCCAGTTAATCTGCCAGGCATATTCAAAATTACTGACAGAGACGCGCTATGGCAAAAGATCGGGCCCTGACCCTGGAAGCATTACGCGTGATGGACGCTATCGATCGACGCGGCAGTTTTGCGGCGGCGGCTGATGAGCTGGGCCGCGTGCCATCTGCATTAAGCTATACCATGCAGAAGCTGGAAGAGGAGCTGGATGTCGTTTTGTTTGATCGTTCCGGCCACCGCACCAAATTTACTAACGTTGGGCGTATGCTGCTGGAGCGTGGCAGGGTATTGCTGGAGGCTGCCGATAAGCTGACCACCGATGCGGAAGCGCTGGCGCGCGGCTGGGAAACGCATCTGACTATTGTAACCGAAGCGCTGGTGCCTACCGAATCGCTGTTTCCGCTGGTAAGCAAGCTGGCGGAGAAGGCCAATACGCAAATCTCCCTGATCACCGAAGTTCTGGCGGGAGCCTGGGAGCGGCTGGAACAGGGGCGCGCCGATATTGTGGTGGCACCCGATATGCATTTTCGTGCTTCCACGGAGATTAACACCCGCAAGCTCTACAGCATAATGAGCGTGATCGTCGCCAGCCCGGATCATCCGATCCACCAGGAACCCGAACCGCTCTCTGAAGCAACACGGGTGAAATATCGCGGCATTGCGGTAGCGGATACCGCACGCGAAAGGCCGGTGTTAACGGTACAGCTGTTGGATAAACAACAGCGCCTGACGCTCAGCAGCATGGACGATAAGCGGCGTGCGCTGCTGGCGGGGCTGGGCGTGGCAAGCATGCCTTATCCCCTGGTGGAAGAAGATATCGCGCAGGGGCGGCTGCGCGTAGTCAGCCCGGAAACGACGCGCGAGATCGATATTATTATGGCCTGGCGTCGTGACAGCATGGGCGAGGCGAAAGCCTGGTGCCTGCGTGAAATTCCGCGCCTGCTGGCGAAAAAAGGGTAGGTTGGTTAGTCGGGCACTCTTCAGTTGAAGCGCCCGTTCTTAGATGGCAACGCTAGTTTTGCGCAGTGGGAAAACGCTCGTCGCGTCCGTGTGGCTCGTCCCAGTGTGTCTCAGGCCCAAGCGAAATTACGCCGCTGGGATTAATGGTTTTATGACTGCGATAATAGTGATGGCGGATATGGTCAAGATTGACCGTTTCTGCGATGCCCGGCATTTGCCAGATATCGCGTAAAAAACCGTTCAGATTCAGGTAATCACCGATACGCTGGCGGTCACATTTAAAATGGGTAACGTATACCGGATCGAAGCGTACCAGCGTGGTCCACAGGCGTAAGTCTGCTTCGGTCAGCTGGTTACCGGTCAGCCAGCGATGTTGCCCAAGCAGCTGTTCCAGCCGCTCCAGCGCATGAAACAGCGCGGTAGCCGCTTCTTCATAGGCCGCCTGTGAAGTGGCGAAGCCCGCCTTATAGACGCCGTTATTTACCGTATCGTAGACCCAGCCGTTAACCGCATCGATCTTTTCACGTAGCGCTATCGGATAATAATCGCCTGCCCGTGCGCCCACCGCGTCAAACGCGCGGTTAAGCATACGTATGATATCGGCGGATTCGTTACTGACGATAGTTTGCTGGCGCTTATCCCACAGTACCGGCACGGTGACGCGTCCGCTGTACCGCGCATCGGCATGCTGATAAAGCTGATAGAGGAAATCATGCTGATAGAGCGTATCGCCGGTAGCCGCCGGGAAATCCTGCGCAAAGGTCCAGCCGTTCTCCAGCATCAGCGGATGCACCACTGAAACCGAAATCATCTGCTCCAGCCCTTTTAACTTGCGCATCAACAAAGTGCGGTGTGCCCAGGGACAGGCAAGCGAAACGTAAAGATGATAGCGATCGCGCTCGGCGGCGAAACCCGCTTTGCCGGTTGGACCTGCGCTACCGTCGGTGGTAACCCAGTTACGAAAGGCAGCTTCAGAGCGTTTAAAGCGACCGCCGTTGGATTTGGTATCATACCAGGTATCCTGCCAGACGCCGTCAATCAGTTGTCCCATAGCTCCTCCGAAATAAAACGGGCGAGAATGGAATCATCCTCGCCCTGATATTGTTAAGTATAGCGTTCGCTTACCACTTTTTACCGAGCAGGCGATCGATGCTGTAAGCGCCCGGTCCGGTAATGCCGAGCAGCAGGAAACCGCCAGCCATCGTTACGTTTTTCATGAACATAATCGAGTTGACGCCTTCAGCGAAGTTGCTGTGAAACAGGAAGGCCGTCAGCAGGGTAAACACGGCGGTGAAGAGCGCAGTAAAGCGCGTCAGGAAACCAAACAGGATAGCGAGGCCGCCACCCAACTCCAGCAGAATCACCAGCGGCAGGATAAAGGCCGGAACGCCCATCGCCGTCATGTACTGTGCCGTACCGTCATAGCCGGTAATTTTGCCCCAGCCGGAGACAATATAAAGAATCGGCATTAAAATGCGGGCAATTAACAGACCAGTATCTTCTAATTTTTTCATGGTTTTCCCCAGTGTTGTTGTGCGACGGACAACAGGCGTCCGGGCGATTAAAGGTAGGCACCGCAAGCGTTTAAGCGCATTGCTTGCTAACTGAGGAGGATGATAGGCGCTGCAGGAAATTTTTGTAAGCGAGATAAACTGTCAGAGAAGTTCAATAAAATTGAAACTGACAGCCTGCACCCTGGCGCAGGCTGTCAGATTTCGTTTAATGCTTCTGCGGCAGATTGGCTTTCACCAGACGCCAGGTACTCCAAAGACCAAAACCGCGCTTCGCCCAGCGCATAAAAAAGTTTGGATTACGCACCGACCAGATAGCCATGGCGCTACTGCCGATCGCCAGATAGCTACGCAGGCTTAGCAGTGTCAACCAACCGCGATCGTAACGGGCGGTCTGCAGCAGCCAGTCACGGCGGGCTGCACTGAGATCGAGGCGCTGTTGGTGAATGGCGATCAGCAGGTCTGCTTTACGTTGTTCACGGTCAGCACGGTTCATGAATGGCGGTCCTCCAGCATCTGGCGGTCAGAGGCGAGTTCCTTACGTGTATGATGCAGCAGCGTGGACTTGCGTGATTTACGCAGCGTCCAGAGGCCAAAAATCAGCGCCAGCACAAAAAGTACGCCGGTAGTGATGCCGATCGCCATCAGGCGATACTGCGCGTCAACCGCCCAGATGATAAGCACCATCAGGCTCATCAAACCAAAAGCGGTAAACAGCATGGTCAGACCGATCATCAACAGCATCTGTATCAGATTGGCCTTTTCCTCTTCCAGCTCGACCACCGCCAGGCGCACACGGGTTTCTACCATGCTAACCAGCGTAGTGACGAGACGCTGTCCGATGTTGATGACCCCTTTGCCTGGGCCGTGGCTTTGCTGAGAATCGGCCATAATTAACGACGCGACATCAGCATGCCGATGACCAGACCAACGGCGGCGCCGATGCCCACGCCATGCCACGGATTCTCACGCACGTAATCGTCGGCGCGGCCTACCGCTTCACGCGTCGTCTGCGACAGTCGATCGCCGGTTTCGCCCAGACGCTGACGGGATTCATCCAGCGCAGCACGCGCTTTGCTACGCAGCTTATCTATCTCTGATTTCGATTTATCGGTAGACTGGCTCAGCACTTCTTCCAGCGTATCCGCCAGGTTTTTCAGCTCGGCGCGCAGGTGTTCTGACGTAGTATCTTTTGACATGAAACACTCCTTTATTCTCAGGCAATGTACGCTGTAAATGGATTAGTAAGTCGCTGACTGTAGCGCTTTCAGCTCTTCGCGCTCTTCCTGTAGTTTGCGTTGACGTTTGGCAATTTTCTCCTCATCACCATCGTCCTGGGCATCTTTTAAATCCTTTTCTCGCTCGGCCACCTCACGCTGTTTGGCCTCGATATTCTCCTGATGCGCCGCCTTCAGTTTCTCATCGGTGCAGCTTGCGCGCACTTCGGTCAGGGCGCGCTCCAGACCATTCACCCGGCGTTGATTATCATGCTGTTGGGCATGGGAGATCTCCCGCTCGATATCCTTTTCTTTCTGCATACAGAGCGTACCTGCCGCCTGTGTGAAACCAGAGAGAGAAACAAGCGCCAGAAAAAGTGAGGTACGAAATTTCATTTATTAGCGGCCTTCCATTGTTAAGCTCAGCCGTTCCCTGTGAACGGTAAAGATGCGACGGTAATGAGGCTGGCTGCCGTGCCGCCTCATAACCTTTTGTAAGAATAGACACTCTTTGGCGAAAGCTCAAAAAGCGTTACTGAAGAGGAGACAGGCAGGACGTATCGCGTCGAACGGGTAAATTAGCCAACGGACTGCTGGCGCAGCGAAATCTTATTCAGCCAGCCGCTGTTGCCATTACTTTCCAGTTGTGCAATTTCGACGCCGTAAGGCAGGATTTTATGCAGCGCCTGCTGTGCAGCCTGGCTCTGCTCTTCAGATTCAAAGCGCAGCACCAGTGAGTCCTGCGCGGGCGTGATGCTTTTAACCTGTATGCCCAATGCGTTGAGCTGCTGCCAGACGTAAAAACCATCCGGCAGCGTTACGCCCTGATGCGTGACGCGGATTTGCAGCGCGTTTTCATGACGGAACAGGGCGGGTAGCAGGGCAAAGACGACGATCGCCAGCAGGCCAGCCAGCAGCCAGCGCAGCGGCTGGCGTAAAAGCGGCTGTAACCAGCGCATTATGGCTGACCTTTTTCATTGGTACTGGCGTGGCGTTTACGCCACAGCACCACCAGCGAACCGACCAGGCCGAACACCAGCAGCACCAGCGGCAGCAGCATCAGGCAAAACATCAGCTCATCTTCGTAGCGGCGGAAAATCGGCGTTTTCCCCAGCGCGAAGCCCAGCACGGTCAGGATCAGCACCCATAAAAAGCCACTCATCCAGTTAAAAAACTGAAAGCGGGCGTTGCTCAGCCCGGAAAGCCCGGCGATAGTTGGCAGCAGGGTGCGCACGAAAGCAATAAAGCGCCCGACTAACAGCGCCGACAGGCCGTGACGGTGGAACAGCTGGTGGGCGCGCTGATGATACTGCGCGGGCAGATGCGATAGCCATTTCTGTACCGTGGGCGTATTGCCCAGCCATTTACCTTGTATATAACTTACCCAACAGCCGAGGCTGGCGGCGGTGGTAAGGATAAACAGCGTCAGCGTGAAATTCATCGTGCCTTTGGCGATCAGTACGCCAACTAAAATCAGCAGGCTATCGCCGGGCAGGAAAGCGGCGGGTAGCAGGCCGTTTTCCAGAAACAGAATCATAAACAGCAAGCCATATATTGCCCAGACCAGCGTCGGATCGGCCAGGGTCTCAAAATCTTGTTGCCACAATGCTTGCAACAATGCTTTTAAAATATCCATTCATTGTTCCTGAACTTCATTGTTAATACAGGCTCATCGATCGGAGGGCCAACAGAGCGGGCAGGTTATTTTTGTTTAGTGTAGTCGCCGCGACTACAGGCCGGGTAATCGCCTTCTGCCGATATTGCATAAAAAACCGAAGCATTCTCCTTTTCCCAAATGAAAAGGTAAGAAAAGGAGGATAACTGTAACAAAATATACGGAAGCGAGACAGGGAAAGTTGCCGCCGCATAAGAGTTTTACCGTTGGTACTCATTAGCGGAAAGGAGCTTTACACAGGCTGACACTAAAGTAAGTTTTCTGACTTTAGACGCTTTGGTAACCAAAGCGTCGGTTTTTAACGCGAAGAAGAGGTATCAGGCAAAATAACCGGATTTTCAGCGAACATATAACGATCGACATTGAACTCAAAATCGTCCGTAGTGGCGTTAAACAACATCTGGCGCGTATTTTCCAGATGTTGCCACATCGCCAGCTTGGCGGCAGCGGGATCTTTACGTATCAACGCCTTTAAAATCGCATCGTGATCGCTGCACCAGCTGCCGATAGCGCGCTGATCGATATGCTCATGCAGCTTCAGCCAGTAAGGGTTATGGGTGCGGTGCAGCCACATTTTTTCCACAATGGCGGCCAGCGCGCTATTTTGCGTTGCCATGGCGATCTGCACATGAAAATGCATATCCCATTCTGAGTCGCGAAAGCGATCCTCGCTGCGCGCGCGCTCCTGAATATCCATCAGCTGCATAATATCCTGACGCGTAACGCGCGTGGCGGCGAACTCCGCGACGTTGCTTTCAATAAGCTGGCGTGCCTGTAGAAGTTCAAACGGGCCAAAATTGGCAAATTCCAGCTGGCTGTCGGCCACCACGCGGTGACTCTGTTGGCTGGAGATGACATGGATGCCGGAGCCTTTGCGCACCTCAACGTAACCTTCCACTTCCAGCATAATAATGGCTTCACGCACTACGGTGCGGCTGACCTGCATCTCCTCGGCGATAAGGCGTTCAGCAGGCAGCTTGTCGCCTACCTGATACTGTCCGGCCTCAATACGCATTTTTAGCTCTGACGCCAGTTGTTGATAAAGGCGTCGTGGTTCGCTGATTTCCATAAGCACATCCATAGCAGGGAATATTCTGTAAGTTGTTATACCACTTAACCGACCTGCGGGCCAAGAACGATGGGCGGCAGAGGGCAGGAAATGCGAGGAAACGCGCACTTCAGGCAACAGTGGAATAACCGTGGAGGCCTGTACGTCTGGAAGCGTGCAGAAAAGGATATAGAAACAGCAAAAATGAGGTAAAGAGAGGAAGAAAAGTGCCTGATGGAAGGAGGCGGATACGCACCGAGCGCGTATCCGCCCCGACGGCTTAGCTACGTACCGGCGTACCGGCAGTCGCGAGATTCTGTTCCTGCTCCAGTTCGGAAACCGGTTTGTTTTTCAGCACCGTCCAGATAACCACGGCACCAAGCAGATCGAACACTGCCAGCGCGGCGAACAGCGGGCTGAAGCCCAGCGTATCGGCCAGTGCGCCAACCACCAGGGCAAACATGGTACTGGCGGTCCAGGCGGCCATACCGGTCAGACCGTTAGCCGTCGCAACTTCGTTACGTCCGAAGACGTCTGAAGAGAGCGTAATCAGCGCGCCGGAAAGTGCCTGGTGAGCAAAGCCGCCGATGCACAGCAGACCGATAGCGACGTAGGGGCTGGTGAACAGTCCGATGGTGCCGGGGCCGATCATCAGAACCGCGCCCATGGTAACGACCAGCTTACGCGAAACGATCAGGTTAACGCCGAATATGCGCTGGAACAGCGGGGGCAGATAGCCGCCGACGATGCAGCCAAGATCGGCGAACAGCATCGGCATCCAGGCAAACATGGCGATCTCTTTCAGGTTAAAGCCGTAAACTTTAAACATGAACAGCGGGATCCAGGCGTTAAAGGTGCCCCATGCCGGTTCGGCAAGGAAGCGCGGCAGAGCGATGCCCCAGAACTGGCGATTACGCAGAATCTGCCAGGCACTCATTTTTTTACCGTTGCTGACCTGATGCTGCGCTTCCTGGCCGGAAAGAATGTAGTCGCGCTCTTCCTGGCTTAATTTCTTCTGCTGTTTGGGATGCTTATAGAAAATCAGCCAGCAAAGCGCCCAAATCATGCTGAGAATACCGGTAATGATAAACGCCATCTGCCAGCTGTGGGCGACGATAGCCCAGACTACCAGCGGCGGTGCTACCATCGCACCAATCGATGAGCCAACGTTGAAATAGCCGACGGCAATAGAACGCTCTTTGGCCGGGAACCATTCGCTGCTCGCCTTCAAACCGGCAGGGATCATCGCCGCCTCTGCCGCACCTACCGCGCCGCGCGCGATAGCCAGACCACCCCAGCTACCTGCCAGCGCGGTGGCGGCACAGAACACCGCCCATAAAATCGCGAACAGCGCATAGCCCACTTTGGTTCCAAGTACGTCGAGGATGTAGCCCGCTACCGGCTGCATAATGGTATAGCAGGCTGAGTAAGCGGCAACGATGTAGGAATACTGTTGCGTGGTGATGTGAAGTTGTTCTTCGAGCGTAGGTGCGGCAACGGCAATGGCGTTGCGCGTCAGATAACCCAGCACGGTACCGATGGTCACCAGACCAATCATATACCAGCGCAGGCCTTTTATTTTACGCATGTCATACCTCTTCCAGTTTGGTTTGCGGCCCGTGCCGCTGTTGTTGTTATGCGGGTCTGTCAGCGCTTAAGCCTGACAGAGAGCATTTAGGACGTAATCGAGGGCCTGAGCCCCGTTTGGATTCCTTGCCTGTAAATAAAATTTCCCAACAAAATTGGACCGCCAGAAGATAACTTGTCATACAGATTTAAAAGTTGAATGCCATCACAAAAACCACCTTTGTAATGTGGGATACTAAAAATCACGAAATGTCAGTCAATTAGTGGTTTTAACAGCTGTTTATTGAAAAATCCGGCGGATTAAGTTGTCTGATATGTGATCTGAATCTCAAAATTATCGCTGCGGCTGCGTGAATTGGTATGATAACTTTTTGCCATCAGGTGAACGCAACTGCGCCGTTCATGTAAGAGGAGTCAGGAATGTCCCGTTTTATGACCGAAGATTTTTTACTCGATACTGAATTTTCCCGGCGTCTGTACCACGATTATGCGGCCGACCAGCCAATCTTTGACTACCATTGCCACCTGCCGCCGCAGCAGATTGCCGATAACTATCGTTTTAAAAATCTGTATGACATCTGGCTGAAGGGCGATCACTATAAGTGGCGTGCCATGCGTGCAAATGGCGTACCGGAAGCGCTTTGCACCGGCGATGCCAGCGATCGTGAGAAATTCAATGCCTGGGCGCGCACCGTACCGCATACCATCGGCAACCCGCTCTATCACTGGACACACCTTGAACTGCGTCGTCCTTTCGGTATTACTAACGTGTTGCTGTCAGAAAAAACTGCCGATCGCATCTGGGATGAGTGCAATGCGCTGCTGGCGCAGGATGACTTTACCGCGCGCGGCATTATGCAGCAGATGAACGTACGCATGGTGGGTACCACCGACGATCCGGTTGACGATCTGCAACATCATCAGCGTCTGGCGCAGGACAGCAGCTTTGCTGTCAAAGTGCTGCCGAGCTGGCGACCTGATAAAGCCTTCAATATTGAGGCGGACGGTTTCGGCGACTACCTGCATAAGCTTGGCGCGGTAGCTGACGTGGATATTCGTTGCTTCGACGATTTACGCCGTGCGCTCGGCAAGCGGCTCGATCATTTCGCCGCGCATGGCTGTAAGGTTTCCGATCATGCGCTGGATGTGGTGCTGTTCGCCGAAGCGGATGACGCCACGCTGGACAACATTCTGACACGCCGTCTACAGGGCAATGCGCCTTCCGAACAGGAAATCGCACAGTTCAAAACGGCAGTGCTGGTCTGGCTGGGCGCTGAATATGCGCGTCGCGGCTGGGTACAGCAGTACCATATCGGCGCGCTGCGTAATAACAACCGTCGTCAGCTTCAGCTGCTGGGCCCGGACGTGGGCTTTGACTCGATTAACGATCGCCCAATGGCGGAACCGCTGGCGCGCCTGCTGGACGCGCAGAACCGTAATAATGCGCTGCCGAAAACCATCCTTTACTGCCTGAATCCGCGCGATAACGAAGTGCTGGCAACCATGACGGGCAATTTCCAGGGGGAAGGCGAGCCAGGCAAAATGCAGTTTGGCTCCGCCTGGTGGTTTAACGATCAGCTGGACGGCATGCAGCGTCAGATGATGCAGCTGGCACAGATGGGCCTGTTGAGCCGCTTCGTTGGCATGCTCACCGACAGCCGCAGTTTCCTCTCCTATACGCGCCACGAATATTTCCGTCGTCTGCTGTGCCAGATGATCGGGCGCTGGGTAGAGAACGGTGAGGCACCTGCGGATATCGATCTGCTGGGTAATATGGTGAAAAACATCTGTTTCAATAACGCACGCGACTATTTTGGTATCGCGCTTTAAGTCGGGGAAAACCTATGCAAACCCTTAACCGCACCGCTTTTCCCGGCCCGCGCTATCCCACGCGTATCGTCCAGTTTGGCGAAGGAAATTTTCTGCGCGCCTTTATAGACTGGCAGCTGGATCTGCTTAACAGCCATAGCGATCTGGACGCTGGCGTTACGGTAGTCAGGCCGATCGATCGTCAGGCGGATTACACGCTGAACCAACAGGACGGGCTGTATACCGCGCTGATCCGTGGGCTGAACGCGCAGGGTGAGACGATCAGCGAACCGCGGCTGATTCGCACGGTGAACCGCGAAATTCAACCCTGGCGCCAGTTTGATGAGTATATGGCGCTGGCGCGCGATCCGCAGATTCGCTTTATGTTCTCCAACACCACCGAGGCGGGGATTGCATTTAACGGTGACGATCGGCTGGAGGATCGCCCGGCGCGATCCTTCCCCGGCAAGCTGACGCAGCTGCTGTGGGCGCGCTGGCAGCACTTCTCCGGCGCGGCGGATAAAGGCTGGATTCTGCTGCCCTGCGAACTGATCGACAACAATGGCGATACGTTGCGCGAGATCGTGCTGCGTTATGCAGAGCTGTGGCAGCTGCCGACAGCCTTTAGCGACTGGATTATGCAGCACAATATCTTCTGCAATACGCTGGTAGATCGCATCGTCCCTGGCTATCCGCACGAAGATGCGGAAGAGATTTTTGCCTCGCTGGGCTATCGCGATCCGCTGCTGGTAGCGGGTGAAGTGTTCTATCAGTTCGTGATTCAGGGGCCGCAACAGGTGGCCGATGAGCTACGGCTTAACGCGCTGCCGCTGAATATTCGCCTGGTAGACGATATCAAGCCGTGGAAAGAACAGAAAGTAGCCATTCTTAACGGCGCGCACACCGCTATGGTGCCGGTAGCCTGGCTTTCCGGGCTGGATACCGTGGGTGAGGCGATGGCCGATACGCAAATCGCCAGCTTTATCGATAGCATGCTGCGTAAAGAGGTTATCCCGACGCTGGATCTGCCCGCGGAAGATCTGCATCGCTTTGCCGATGCGGTGCTGGGCCGTTTCCGCAATCCGTTTATTCGTCATCAGCTCTCTGCGATTGCGCTGAATAGCATGACTAAATTCCGCACGCGACTGCTGCCGCAACTGCTGGCGGGCCATCAACAAAGCGGACGCTGGCCGACGCGCATTACCTTCGCGCTGGCGGCGCTGCTGGCTTACTACCGGGGCGAACGTGATGGCGTGCGCTATCCACTACAGGATGATGCGCAGTGGCTGGATCGCTTCGCTACGCTCTGGGCGCAACAGGCACAGGGCGCGATTACCCTGCAACAGCTGGTTGCTGCGGTGTTGAGCGATGAAGCGCACTGGGAAAGCGATCTGAGTCAGCAACCGGGCCTGGTCGAGGCGGTTACCGAACACCTGCAAACTATTACCGCTCAGGGAATGCGGGCGGCAATACCACATTGAGGAACTGCGGCTATGCAACAGGCCATTAAAATAGCGCCGCGCGATAATGTCGCCGTCGCACTCAGCGATCTGGACGAAGGTAGCGTGCTGACGCTGGAAGGAGAAACGGTCACGCTGCGTCAGCCGATTGCCCGGGGGCATAAGTTCGCGCTGCGTTCCATCGCGGCGGATGAGCACGTCATCAAATATGGCCTGCCTATCGGTCATGCGACGCAGCCGATTGCCGCCGGTGAACACGTTCACGCCCAGAACGCGCGCACCAATCTTAACGATCTGGATCAGTATCAGTACCAGCCCGATTTCGTTACGTTGCCGCCGCAGGCTGCCGATCGTGAAGTGCAGCTTTACCGTCGCGCTAACGGCGAAGTCGGCATCCGTAACGAACTGTGGATCTTGCCTACCGTCGGCTGCGTTAACGGCATTGCGCGCCAGATCCTGCAACGCTTTTTGCGTGAAAGCGATGATGCGGCGGGTATTGACGGCGTGTATCTGTTCAGCCATCCGTTCGGCTGTTCGCAGCTGGGGCAGGATCATGAGAACACCCGTACCATGCTGCAAAATATGGTGCGCCATCCGAATGCAGGCGCGGTACTGGTGATTGGTCTCGGCTGTGAGAACAACCAGGTTGATGTCTTCCGTGAGACGCTGGGCGATTACGACAGCGAACGCGTCAGCTTTATGATCTGCCAGCAACAGGAAGATGAGGTGGAAGCCGGACTGGAACATCTGCACCGGCTCTACGAAGCGATGCGTCACGATCGTAGAGAGCCTGGCAAACTGAGCGAGCTGCGCTTTGGCCTGGAGTGTGGCGGGTCTGATGGTTTCTCCGGTATTACCGCCAATCCGCTGCTGGGACGTTTCTCCGATCGGATGATCGCTAACGGCGGCACTACGGTGCTGACGGAGGTGCCGGAAATGTTCGGTGCCGAGCGTATTCTGATGAGCCGCTGTCAGGATGAAGCGACCTTTGAGAAGACGGTAGCGATGGTTAACGATTTCAAACGTTACTTTATTGCGCATCAGCAGCCGATCTATGAAAACCCGTCGCCGGGCAATAAGGCAGGCGGCATCACCACACTGGAAGAGAAATCGCTGGGCTGTACGCAAAAAGCGGGCCAGAGCCAGGTGGTGGACGTACTGAAGTATGGTGAACGCCTGCGCCAGCCGGGGCTGAACCTGCTCAGCGCGCCGGGCAATGATGCGGTAGCCACCAGCGCACTGGCCGGTGCAGGCTGCCATATGGTGCTGTTTACCACCGGACGCGGTACGCCTTACGGCGGCTTTGTGCCAACGGTAAAAATTGCGACCAATAGCGAGCTGGCGGAGCGCAAGCCGCACTGGATCGATTTCAACGCCGGGCCGCTGGTGCAGGGAACCGCGATGGAGAGCCTGCTGGATAACTTCGTTGACTATATTGTCGAGGTAGCGAACGGCAGGAAAACCAACAACGAGCGCAACGATTTCCGCGAGCTGGCAATTTTCAAAAGCGGCGTTACGCTGTAAAACAAAAAGGCGACCCGCAGGTCGCCTTACTTTTGCAATCCACAGCACTTAGCCAGGATTTTTTGCCGCCTCACGGCGCTCTTCCGCCTGACAGACCGCAGCGGTAAACAGAATATCGGTAGAGGAGTTCAGCGCGGTTTCCGCCGAATCCTGGAGCACACCAATAATGAAGCCAACGGCGACAACCTGCATTGCAACATCATTAGGGATGCCGAACATATTACAGGCAACCGGGATCAGCAGCAGCGAACCGCCCGCTACGCCAGATGCGCCACAGGCGCAGAGTGAGGCTACCAGGCTGAGCAGCACGGCGGTTGGCACATCCACATGAATACCCAGCGTATTGACCGCCGCCAGCGTCAGCACGGTAATGGTAATCGCCGCGCCCGCCATGCTGATGGTTGCACCCAGCGGAATAGATACGGAGTAGGTATCCTCATCCAGCTGTAACTTTTTCGCCAACGCCATATTGACCGGAATATTGGCCGCAGAGCTGCGGGTAAAGAAGGCGGTGACGCCGCTTTCGCGCAGGCAGGTAAATACCAGCGGATAGGGATTGCGGCGAATTTGCCACCATACCAGAATGGGGTTAAATACCAGTGCCATCAGCAGCATACAGCCAATCAGCAGCGTCAACAGATGGGCGTAGTCCCACAGCGCGGAGAAGCCGGTAGAGGCCAGAATCGACGCCACCAGACCAAAGATCCCCAACGGCGCGCAGCGAATGACCATCTTCACTACCCAGGTAACGGCTTCTGAAGCGTCGTTTAACAGCTGGCGCGTGCTGTCGCTACTGTGGCGGAACGCGATACCCAGACCGATCGCCCAAACTAAAATCCCGATATAGTTGGCGTTCATCAGCGCGTCAAATGGGTTGGCAACCATGCTCATCAGCAAGCCATGCAGCACTTCCAGAATGCCGGAGGGCGGCGTAATACCTTCCTGTGCTGCATTCAATGTCAATGTCTGCGGCCAGAGATGGCTGCATACCACCGCAACTACAGCGGCAAAAAAGGTGCTTAACAGATAAAGCAGAATAACCGGGCGAATATTGGTTTTTTGTCCCTGCTTATGGTTAGCAATGGAAGCGATAACCAGCATCAGCACCAGCAGCGGCGCAACCGCTTTTAGCGCACTGACAAACAGCGAGCCCAGTAGCCCAACGGCAAGCGCCGTCTCTTTTGAAAACCAGGCGAGGGCAATACCCGCCACCAGGCCAATCATGATTTGTTTTACCAGACTGCCGCCCAGCAGGCGCGCAATCAACGTAGAAGAACTTTTTCCCATCGTCAGAACCAGTAATTGTTATTGTGACCGTGATTGCCCAACTGGACGAAAATACGGCATGAGTGTTTGCCAGGGGGAGTATAAGGAAATGCGTTGGCAGGAAAAGGAGAAATTCTGCCTTTTCGGTGCGGATCAAAATTTTTTATCACTGTGTAACTTAACTGTGATAGTGATTGCATTTACTACATGCTGATGACGCAAAATTATTAACGGTGCACTATGTGCACCGCCGAATATTATTTTGTCAGTCGCTTTTGGTCATTTTTTCGGTTAACCCAGGCATTAATCACTAATGTCATGCCCAGAATCGTGCCAACCACCGTCAGCGATAGCGCTACCGGGATATGCCAGATATCGATAATCAGCATTTTAATACCGATAAATACCAGTACGATAGCCAGGCCATACTTCAACATGGAAAAACGTTCTGCCACGCCCGACAGCAGGAAATACATGGCGCGCAGGCCAAGAATGGCGAACAGGTTGGAGGTCAGCACAATAAAGGGATCGGTGGTGACGGCGAAGATAGCCGGAATGCTGTCAACGGCGAAAATCACGTCGCTCAGCTCCACCATAATCAGCACCAGCAGCAGCGGCGTGGCATACAGCAGGCCGTTACGGCGCACGAAAAATTTCTCTCCCTGTAGTTCATCCGTCATGCGCAGGTGGCTGCGCAGCCAGCGCACCACCGGTTTATCTCCGACGGCGTTCTTATCATCCTCTTTGCTGAAGGCCATTTTGATACCGGTAAGCAGCAGGAAAGCGCCGAACAGATAGAGGATCCAGCTAAACTGGGTAACCAGCCAGCTCCCGGCAAAGATCATAATGGTGCGCAGCACGATAGCGCCCAGCACGCCGTAAATCAGCACGCGCCGCTGCAAGGCAGCCGGAATAGAAAAGTAGCTGAACAGCATCAGCCAGACGAAAACGTTATCCACCGCCAGCGCTTTTTCCAACACGTAGCCGGTTAAAAACGCCATCGTTTGTGTATTCGCTATCTCCCGGCCGACGGCATCATCGAGATACCACCAGAAGGCAGCGGCAAAAAGCAGCGAGACGGAGATCCAGACCAGCGACCAGAAAGTGGCCTGCTTTAACGTCATGGTTTGCGCGCCGCGACGTCCCTGCAAAAAGAGATCGATCGCCAGCATAATCAGCACGACAGCGGCGAAGCTGCCCCAGAGTAACGGTGTGCCTACGGTTTGCATAATTCAGTCCTGTCGATAAACAAAAACGGCTAACGTCGGAAGACGCCAGCCGTTGCCGTTTACTGCAAGCAAAGCCTCGCCTTCCGGCAAGGTCTCACTTACAACACAGAATAGATTCCGGGTTGCCCGATGACCGGATGCGTAGCGCATCGTAATGACGATCGATCGGCTTACAAGTTACTCCCCTTTGCTGAAGCAAAAGATAGAAGGGCGCGAGGAAATAAGCAATGTCTGTATGAAATATTTAGCAATATTTACACATCATTTGGCCGAAAGGCCATCAGCCGAAGACGTCACACCAGTTTGTCGGCGGTTTTCTGTCAGCCAGCGCTCGGCTGCATCGCGTCGGTTTGCTGCACGGCAGCGACCAACCGCCACGTAATCCAGTTAGTGCCTACAATAGCCAAACGAAACATCAGAAATAATCGGGCATTGGCGAAGAAGGCTGCATAACACAGGTGGCGCGGCACGCTATCACCGGGCGGCAGAGAGAATTTGATCCTGCGTTCCGCCTTCCAATATCATGGCGCTTCGCCTGACCCCAGCAAACCGCAACAGAAGGATGCGATGTGAGCAGCAGTAAACATGTTCTGAACTGGACCGCTATTTGGGTCGCTATCCCGGTAGGTTGTGCGGCATCGCTGGTAACGCTGGGCTTTCGCAGCCTGATTGAGCTGATCAACCAGCTACTGTTTCACAGCGATCGAGATATTACCGAAGCGATTACCGTCTGGCCGTGGTTTTTCTGGCCGCTGATTGTTGGTCTGGGTGGCGTTATTGCCGGTTTCTTCCTGAATTACGCCGCAGTTCTTGAGCGCCAGCAGACCAGCAAAACCGACTATCTGGAGGTGATTAACGCCCGCCTTGACGCGGTACCGACCAAAACCTCGCTGTTTCGCGCGCTTTCATCGATCGCCAGCATCGGCAGCGGTGCGTCGGTGGGGAAAGAAGGGCCGATGGTGCAGCTTTCCGCGCTGTGTGGCAGCCTGATGGGACGCTTTCTGTTTCGCCGTACCGCCATCAGCAACAGCGAAATCGTGGCGATGGCGGCAGCGGCGGGCCTGGCATCGGTTTACCACGCGCCGCTGGCCTCGGCGATTTTCGTGGCGGAGATTGCCTTCGGTATCTCGGCGCTGCAAAGGTTGATCCCGTTGATTATCGCGGCGGCGACGGCGGTGATGACGATGTGGGCGCTGGGTTATCGCAACGCCATCTATCCGTTTGCGGAGGCGCAGTTCCAGCTTAGCCCGACCACGCTGCTATTGACAATCGTCATTGGCCTGCTGTCCGGGCTGCTGGGCTGGGTTTTTATCACGCTAATTAGCCGCAGCAGGCAGCTATTTGCCCATGTTAAAAGTCTGCCGCTGCGCCTTGGACTGGGCGGCGTGCTGGTGGGCGTGCTGGCGATAGTGTCTACGGATATTCTCGGCAACGGTTATGAAGTGATCGTACATATCATGGCCGGGCGCTATCTGCTGCCTGCGCTGCTGCTGTTGCTGGTAGCGAAGATGGCGGCGACGGCGCTGTCGGTCGGTTCAAACGCGGTAGGCGGATTGTTTACGCCATCGCTGCTGGTCGGGGCGCTGCTGGGGGTGATTATCGCTACGCTGGCGATGCAGGCGGGGATGCCGACAGGTAACGCGCTGCTGTTCGCCGTAGTTGGCATGGGCGCGGTGCTGGCGGCGGTCAGCCAGGCACCGCTGATGGCGATGCTGATGGTGCTGGAGATGACGCTCAACAGCAGTCTGCTGTTTCCGGTGATGATTGCCAGCGTGCTGGCGGCGATGCTTGCCTGGCGTTTACAGGCTGCCAGCACCTATCCGGTAGTAACGCAGCACTTTAGCCGTGCCGATGCCAAGCTGGATTTCGATAACGGCATTATCGAGCAGTTTATCGTGCCCGGCGCGGCGCTGTTGCCGCATGAATCAGTAGGGCGCGCGCTGGCGGTTAGCTCGCTGAAAAAAGAGCGCTATGTCTATGTGATCAACGAACTGGGCCACTTCCTCGGTGTGGTATCGATTCACGATATATCCCGCAAAATTCTTGATGGCGAACTGACGCTCAATTCACCAGTGGTGCTGGTGATGGACGGGCAGTTTCCCTGCGTGTTCCGTAATCAAACCATTCGCGAAGGGTGGGAGGCGTTCGCGCAGGTTACGCTGGAGCGCCTGCCGGTGCTGAATAATCCTCAGGATCGTAAATACCTCGGCGTGCTGACCAAAACCAGCCTGATCAGGAAAGCGAAAGATTTCATCTGAGTTAACCGGCGTTGCCCTGTAATGCCTGATGCGTCAGCCAGAGCCGGGTATCAAACTCCAGCTGGTGATACTCCGGCTCCATATGGCAGCAGAGCTGATAGAACGCTTTGTTGTGATCTTTCTCTTTAATATGCGCCAGCTCATGCACCACGATCATCCGCAAAAAGGCTTCCGGTGCCTGGCGGAACAGGGTAGCGACGCGGATTTCCGCTCTGGCTTTCAGCTTGCCACCCTGTACCTGAGAAACGGCGGTATGCAGGCCGAGCGCATGTTTCATAACGCGGATTTTGCTGTCGTACATCACTTTGTTCAGCGGTGCGGCGTTGCGTAAATAGCGGTTTTTCAGCGCCAGCGTATAGTCATACAGCGCTTTATCGCTGGTTACGCTGTGCATATCGGGATAGCGTTTTTCCAGCACTTCGCCCAGGCGCTGCTGGTCGATCAGGGTTTGCACCTGGCGCAGCAGCGTATCGGGGTAACCCTGTAGATAAATTAACGATGACATGACGCGACTCGAATAAAAAGGCAGTATACTGCGCCCCCGCTTTCGGGGCGAAAAGATGCGCAATAGTACCACGCCGAGGAATCCATGAGCCATTTAGAACTGAGCCACCGCACGCTGACCCTACACCGTTTTCCGCGTATGCAGGAAGAAAACCCGCTACAGGCGTGGGATGCCGCAGATGAGTATCTGCTGCAACAGGCGCTGCCCGCGCCGGAACAGGGGCCGTTGCTGGTGTTCAACGACAGCTTCGGCGCGCTGGCCTGCGCGCTGGATCGCCCGCTCTATAGCATCAGCGACTCATGGATCAGCCAGCAGGCGACGCGCCAGAATCTGCGCGATAACCAGCTTGATGAAGATCGCGTGGTGATGCTCGATAGCCTGGCACCGCTGCCCGCCGCGCCCGCCTGTGTGCTGATTAAAATCCCACGAGCGCTGACATTGCTGGAGCACCAGCTGCGTCAGCTGCGCGAAGTGGTGACACCGGAAACGGTGATTATCGCTGCGGCGCGGGCGAAAGAGATCCATAACTCCACGCTACAGCTGTTTGAACGTATTATCGGCCCGACCAAAACCTCGCTGGCATGGAAAAAAGCACGTCTGATTTACAGCACCTTTGCTGCACCTGCGCTGAAGCCCCATCCGGAAACCCTGAGCTGGCCGCTGGAAGGAACGCCATGGCAGATCCATAACTATCCCAACGTCTTTTCACGCAGCGGGCTGGATATTGGTGCGCGCTTTTTTATGCAACATCTGCCCGATAATATCGACGGCGAGATTGTCGATCTTGGCTGTGGAAACGGCGTTATCGGCCTGCTGGCGTTAGAAATGAACCCGCAGGCTGAGGTGCATTTTGTCGATGAGTCCTGGATGGCGGTGGCTTCCAGCCGTCTTAACGTGGAGCAGAACCGCCCGCAGGATATGGCGCGCAGCCATTTTCAGGTGGGTAATGCGCTGAGTGGATTCCCCTCCGATCGCCTGCACGCGGTGCTGTGCAACCCGCCGTTCCACCAGCAGAGCGCCATTACCGATCATATCGCCTGGCAGATGTTCCGCGATGCGCGCCGCTGCCTGCAATATGGCGGCGAGCTGCGCATCGTCGGCAATCGCCACCTCGACTACCATCGTAAGATGAAAAAGCTGTTCGGCAACTGCACGCTGGTAGCGTCAAACAAAAAATTTGTTGTGCTGCGTTCCGTTAAGCTGCGCTGAGTCCTTACAGTTCCAGCGCCAGACGTGTCCCCTGGGCAATGGCGCGGCGCGCGTCCAGCTCCAGCGCCACATCTGCGCCGCCGATAATATGCACCGACTTGCCCAGCGCCTGGAGCGGTGCAGCCAGTGCCCGGTTCGGCTCCTGTCCGGCGCAGATAATCACCCGATCAACCGGCAGCAGCAACGGGCTGCCGTCGCGGATAATATGCAGGCCGCTGTCATCAATGCGTTGATAGACGATGCCGCCCCACATTTTTACCTCTCGCGCCAGCAGGCTGTTGCGATGAATCCAGCCGGTAGTTTTACCTAAACCGGCACCCGGTTTGCCCGCCTTACGCTGAAGCAGCCAGATTTGGCGCGGGCTGTGCGGCGGCTGCGGCAAGGTTAAACCGCCGCGCTGCCGTAGACTTTTATCGATGCCCCATTCCTGGCAGAAGGCGTCACCGTCGAGGCTGCTGGCGCGATCGCCGTGGCTGAGGTAGCTGGCGGTGTCAAAGCCGATGCCGCCCGCGCCGATAATGGCGACCCGTTGTCCCACCGATTTTTTTTCGCGCAATACTTCCAGATAGTTCATAACCTTCGGATGATCGATTCCTGCAATATCGGGCGTACGAGGGATAATGCCGGTTGCCAGCACGATCTCGTCGAAATCGCGCAGCATCGCCGCATCTGCGCGGCAGTTGAGGCGCAGCTCGACCCGATGAAGCGCCAGCTGGGTACGGTAGTAGCGCAGCGTTTCGTTAAACTCTTCTTTGCCAGGAATCTGGCGCGCCACGTTAAACTGGCCGCCGGTTTCGGGTGCGGCATCAAACAGGGTTACGCGATGACCGCGCATGGCGGCATTAACACTGAAGGCGAGCCCGGCGGGACCAGCGCCGACTACCGCAATATTTTTGGCCCGGAATGCTGGCTGCAACGGCATCAGCGTTTCGTGGCAGGCGCGTGGATTGACCAGACAGGAGCTGACCTTACCGACAAATACCTGGTCAAGGCAGGCCTGGTTGCAGCCGATGCAGGTGTTGATTTCCGCTGCGCGCCCGGCCTGCGCTTTACTGACGAAGGCCGCGTCTGCCAGAAATGGGCGCGCCATGGAAACCATATCCGCACAGCCTTCATCCAGCAGGCGCTGTGCCACTTCCGGCTGATTAATGCGGTTAGTGGCGATCAGCGGCAGTGTCAGATGCTGACGTAGCGTTTGGGTAACCCAGCCGAAGGCGGCGCGCGGAACGGCGGTGGCGATAGTGGGTATGCGCGCCTCGTGCCAGCCGATGCCGGTATTAATCAACGTTGCGCCTGCGGCTTCTATTGCCTGCGCCAGCTGAATTGTTTCGTCCAGGGTATTGCCGTCCGGTACCAGATCGAGCATCGACAGCCGGTAGATAATAATAAAATGGTTTCCGGTTGCTGCCCGCACCGCTTCAACAATACGTAGCGCAAAACGCATCCGTTGCGCAAAATCGCCGCCCCATTCGTCGCTGCGCTGGTTGGTGCATGCCGTAAGGAACTGATTAATCAGATAGCCTTCCGATCCCATAATTTCTACGCCGTCGTAGCCTGCCTGCTGTGCCAGCGCGGCGCAACGGGCAAAATCCGCGATCAGCTGAAGGATCGCCTCGTGCGTCAGCGCCTGTGGCGTGAACGGATTAATCGGTGCCTGGAGCGGTGAAGGGGCTACCAGCGAAGGCTGATAGCTGTAGCGTCCGGCATGCAGGATCTGTAAGGCAATTTTACCGCCGTGCTGGTGTACCGCATCGGTGATCGGGCGATGATGGGGCAATTGCGCTTCGCTGTTCAGTAGCGCACCGCCCGACGTAATAGCCCCTTCCGGGGAAGGCGCAACGCCGCCGGTGACGATTAGCGCCACGCCGTTAGCCGCCCGTTCCGCATAGAAAGCAGCCAGACGCTGAGCGCCGTCAGGGCGCTCTTCCAGGCCGGTGTGCATCGATCCCATCAGCACACGGTTTTTAAGCTGGGTAAAACCCAGATCGAGCGGATCGAAAAGCGAAGGGGCGATCGACATAAAGCGGCTCACCTGAATGTTAATATATTGTAAGTGGTCAGATGAGTTGACTGTAGCCGTTGCGGCAGGAAAGAAAAGCGTCAGACGATCAGGGTGTGAAGTATATCAAAAAAGCGTTCTGCCCGCTTTCAGCGACAGAAAGCGGGCGAGGTGTGAGCCAGCGTCAGGGAAGGTTCAGCGCTTTCAGCCGCGCATACAGCTGCGCCTCCAGCACCTGCACTTCGTTGATCACATCCTGGCAGAGCGCCTCCAGCAACCGATCTCCTTGCTGGCTGTTCTCCAGCTGCTGGCAAAGCTGTTCCAGCCTGACGGCATGCAGTAGCCGTGCGCCACCCTTCAGCGTATGCGCCAGGGTAGTCAGCTCATCGTGCTGCTGGCAATGCTGAAGCTTTTCCGCCAGCTGCCGATGGCTTTCAATGGCGCTTTCAATTAGCTTGCCGCAGGCAACCGGATCGGCAGCGGCTACCTGATCGAGCAGACTGTTGGCAGGCGGCTCGGCAGCGCCTACCGGAACCGAGGTAGAGATAAAGCTGCTCAGCGTTTCGATATTGGCAGGCTTAAACAAGCAGCAGTTCATGCCAGCGTCCAGGCAGCGCTGCTGGATCGAGGTTTCCGCCGAGGCGGTCAGACCGACAATGACTATCGGTTTCAGGCCCAGCGCCTCTTCGCGCTGACGTAGGGTGCGCGTAAAGGTAAAACCATCCATATCGGGCAGGTTACAGTCGGTAATAATCAGATCGAAGCTGTTTTTATGCTGTTCCCACTGCTCAAGCGCCTGTGCCGCACGCTCCGCTTCGGTGACCTGATGTCCCAGATATTTCAGCTGCTGCGCCAGCAACAGGCGGTTAGGCGCGTGATCCTCCAGGATCAGGATATGTCTCACACCTGCGCCGGTGGGCTGTTCAGGCTTGACAACGGTCGGCGGCGTTTCCTGACTCAGAGGTGCACTAAAGCTGAAGGTAAAGACGGAGCCTGCCCCAGGCTCGCTCTCCACGCTGATTTCGCCGTTAAGCAGATGCGCCAGATGGCGGCAGATACTCAGGCCGAGGCCGGTTCCCGCCTGCTGGCTGACGCGATCGCCCGCCTGCACAAAGGGATCGAAAATTTTGTGCAGTTCGTGTGCGCTGATACCACAGCCGGTATCGCTGATTCTGAGCAGGTAGCGGCCCTGCGCTACTTCATCCGGCCTCGGGGCCTGCTGTAACAGGGAGATCTCCACCTCGCCGCTATGAGTAAATTTCAGCGCGTTGCTGAGCAGGTTAGCGGCAATTTGATTGAACATGGTGGCGTCAATCATTACGCAGGGATCTTCAACTGTGATCAGCTTGCGGAAGCGCAGCCCGCGAGCCTTTGCCTTGCTGCGGAACAGGGTAAACAGCTGTTCGACAATGGTGACCAGGTTGGTATGCCCAGGCTCTGGTTGCAGCACGCCAGATTCGATTTTCGAGAGATCGAGCACGTTGCCGATCAGGCTTTGCAGCGCGGTAGCGGACTCATAGGCTGCGGTAATATTTGGCCCAAGCGGGCGGGTGGATCGCCGCATTTCCAGCTCCAGCAGGCCGATAATTGCGTGTAGCTGAGTGCGAATATCATGGCTGGTATTGGCAAGAAAACGGCTCTTAAACTCATTTGCGCGATCGGCTTCTTCCTTCGCTTTTTCCAGCGCGGTGAGCAGTTCATAGCGTTCAGTAATATCCAGCCAGCCACCGATAATACCCACGATATTATCGGCATGATCGCGATAGGGCAGCGCCCAGTGCAGCGTGTAGTAATCGCGGCCCTGATAGCGCAGCTTGAGATCCTGCACCATCGGTTTGCCATCTTCAAAGGTCTGTTCATAGATGGCATAGAAGCTCTCATGGACTTCAAAATCTTCGGGCAGCTCCTGTAACGTCGAGCCCAGTAGTTTTTCGCGCGGCAGCTGTAAGAAATCAACGTAGGCCTTGTTGCAGTGCAGCAGGCGCATCTGTCGGTCGCGTACGTACATCACCACCGGCGACTCTTCAAACAGCGTGTTGGAGAAGGTGAGCTGATTTTTCAGCGCCTGTTCAACTCGGGTGCGTTCACGAATGATGCGCTGTAAATGACGGTTCCACAGCAAAATGAGTAGGGTGATTAACCCAACAGCCAACGCCACCTTGACCAATACGCCGTGATAATACTGCCAGTAGCTGTTGGTATCGGTATGGTGCGCATTCTGCCAGCGCAACACGATTTTCTCCTGGGTTACGCGGGAGATATTCAGCAGTGCTTTGTTGATGATATGAATCAGTTCGATATTTTCACGCTGGGTCGCCATGGCGAAGCGTGCCGGCTGGTCACCAACAGTACGGACGATTTTTAAGCGCCCCAGATAGCGATTGTTAATTTGATAATCTGCGATCAGCTTGGGCTGGATGATGGCATCAACCTCGCCCTTTACCAGCAGGTTAAAAGCCTGCTGTGAATTCTTTACCTGCATGATTTTATAGCCGGGATAATAGTGCTTCAGCCATTTGAGCATCGGGCTGCTCTCTTCAATCGCCAGCAGCTTATCCCGCAGCTGTGACAGCGAAGCTGCCGTCACGCCATGCTCACGCTGTACCATTACCCAGGGGGTAACAATATAGGGACGTGAATAGATAAGATTGGCATCGGGGGTTTCCGGCTCCAGTAATGCTGGATAGAGCGTTAGCAGGTTTTCATCGCGCCTGGCGGAGGGTGGGCCATAGATAAACTTAAAACCGGTACGCTCGCTGATCATGCGCAAAAATTCAATTTCGATCCCTTCGGGCTGATCGTCGTGGCCGATGATGGAGAGCGGCGGCATACCGCGGCTCGGTATAACGGAAATAACCCGGTTTTCCTGGAGCCAGCGTTCATCTTCCGCATTTAACATCAGGGGATGGGCTTTTAGTACAAAGGTTGAATCAAGCCCCCAGCGTCCAACCACACGTTGACGTCCTGCCAGAGGAATATATTGCAGCGCGATATCAATCGCTTGAGCCAGCTGTGGGTGAGCGGTAGAAACACCGAAAGAGAGGTTCATATCCGCGATCGACAGCTCGGCTGGCGCGGCGATAAGGCTGCTATAACCGTAACGACGTAAAAATTCGGTGCTGGCTGCGCTACCCCACATCGCATCTGCCTGGCCATATGCCACGGCGGCTAAGGCCATTTCAACACTGTTGAAATGCTTCAGGCGTGCATGGGGAAAATAGCGTTGCAGTATTGGCGCAAATCCCGGTGCTTCTGCCCATGCCAGTATC
The DNA here is from genome assembly GCF_009914055.1 of Mixta intestinalis. NCBI lineage: Bacteria > Pseudomonadati > Pseudomonadota > Gammaproteobacteria > Enterobacterales > Erwiniaceae > Mixta > Mixta intestinalis. Next base: position 3,043,492 of record NZ_CP028271.1, on the reverse strand, counting down.
GGCTGTGTGGCATGGTTAAATTCGCTTGCTGAGCGATCGCGCTCGACGATGACCGCATAATCGAGTAGCCAGGGCGTGGTAGCGACAACGTTATCGGAATCGTAGATATGCGAATTATAGAAAGCCAGCATATCGAGCTGGTTGCTTCTCAAGGCGTGAGAGGCCTCGGTAGGCGTATCGTAGGAAATTATCTGGATCTCAACGCCCAGCATTTTTTTCAGGGCACCTAAATAATCGGCGGCGATACCTTCAAATTTCCCTGACTCCATATTGATGTAAACCGGAGGACGGGCAGAGCCGGGAACACCAACGCGTAATAATGATGGATAGGTAAGATTTTTTAATTCCCTGATTTCTTCTTTCTGTGGAACCAACAGATCCGTATTGATCAGCAATGTTAATTCCTGAGGTTGGGCGAATACGGGAAAGTTAAGAATAAATAAACAAAAGTAAAAGTAAATTTTCCTGTTTATCATTAACGCCGTCCTGAAAACCCGGGTTTACAAAAAATTAAAATTCAGAGTGAAGTAATGTCTTATAAAGGCTGGGTTTTATTTTACGATTTTACTGAAGATAATAGATTTTTTCCGCTTTGAAACATAGGGCTGTTATCCGCTCATAATTATTTTGAGACATTTCTTGTATTGTCCATCGTTGTTTATTCTTCTTAAAACCAATTGCGTTTCGCTAAGAAATGGGCTATCAGGAAAGGTATTTTTATGCTAAAAAGATCGGGAATTGTCTCAACCTTAAGCGCGGACGGACTTTACAGCGTCAGCGCCGCGGGAAGAGCAATGTTGTGAGTCGCCTTTAACTCTCTATTGTTGTGTGCGTCAGTTCGACAGGGATATACGCATTTAATATAGAAAAAAGTAACCACAAGTATTAATAAAATGGCGAAACCAGCCGTTAAACACTGCATGAAGCGGTGTATCAGAATTTTAATTTTTGGTGCGCATAATCATCGATAATGATTCAAGGAGTGAAAAAGATGACGAAGACGATCGCCCACCCGTTGAGGGTTGCGCTACTGGACGATCACCCCATGATCCGTACTGCGTTTGAAATTTGTATCGGCGCAGAGCCAGATATGGTGTTAGTGAGTACTTTCGGTTCCAGTCAGGTGCTTTTTAACGAACTGCCAGATTTACAGCTGGATGTATTGGTTCTTGATTTCTTACTGGGAGAGCGCGAGCTGGATGGCCTTGCGTTGATTAAACAGCTGCGCAACCACTTCCCACGCCTCAATATTCTGATTTCATCCGCAATGGAAAGCCCGGCAGTAGTTAAAATGGTGCTGAATGCGGGCGTTAAAGGCTTCATCGGTAAAAGCCAGGATATGAGTGAGATGATTCAGGCGATTCGTCAGGTAGGGCAAGGCCGTAACTGGCTGTCGCGCGATATGGCGTATGAAATCGAAGATCTCTATGTGATCAATGAAGAGGCGCGTAGCGGTCAGGCAGGAACGGCACAGAAAGGGACGCTCTATGAGCGCGTCAAGCTACTCAGCCCACGTGAAGTAGAGGTAATCCGCTGTTTTCTGAACGGCATGAGCGTTTCGCAAATTGCTATAAAATTCAAACGTAGCCGTAAAACCGTGAGCGGACAAAAGCAGTCGGCATTAAGAAAACTTGGCTTACGCTCTGACAGTGAGCTCTTTAAATACAGCAACGATCTCTTATCCCGTCCCGAAGCGATAGAACGCTCGTAACCCTTATTACCAGCCATGCGGCCGACAGCGCTGTCACACTGGATAACTATCCTGCCGAACAGGCGGCAGGAAAGTCTCAGTGTAACCTTCCTCTTGTTCTTATTCTCATCTCATTACTATCAATACTCTCTTTCTGCTAGCGCCGCCGTATCCAGGCATAGCGTAAATCGTAACCCTCATTGGTATGCGTATTGCGGCGATAGCTGGAGCGAGGCTCGGCGCTGCAATAGGTACATACCGGTAATACCTCAATTTGAGCAGCCGGAATCTGCATGTCCAGCAGCATCTGGCGTCCCAGCGCAGGCAGATCGAACCATATGCCATGCTGGGTAGCGCGCGCCTGCGGGCGAATTGCCCGTTCATTGCGTGGCTGCTGTGAAAAATAGCGTGGTGCTGTCACCAGCGGGTTAGCCCGAATATTATCCATCACCTCATTACCTAACTCATAACAGCAGGACGCTATCGCCGGGCCGATAGCAACGAACAGGCTGTCTGGTGTGGCGCCGCCGCTAATTAACCGCGTTACCGCCTGCATTAACACGCCGGCCAGCGCACCTTTTAAGCCTGCGTGCACCGCTGCGACCTGATACTGACGTGTATCGGCGATCAGCACTGGCAGGCAATCCGCCGTGTAAATCGCTGCCGGACGCGAGCCGTTAGTGAGCACGCCATCCGCTTCACGAACCTTTGGCGGAAAAGCTTCTTCTGCCGTAATAACCGTGGCGGTATGTCGTTGATGTCCAAAGGCGCTCTCAGCGGGAGGTGCCATACCCGCCGGAAGGAAAGCATGCTCGAGCCAGTTAAGTGAAGAGAGCAGCCTGGAGGTACGTATCAGAGGAGCATCAGACATAAGTCATCCTTGCTGAGAGTGAAATAAGTCGCGTGGTGGTTTGCTTCCAGCATAGCAGGCATGTTGCTGGTGACGAGAGGTTTGAATATACCGTTGTCCACTCAGACAGGGAAGTATGAGTTATGCGCCCGATTTGGAGTAAATAGACAACGGTTCTGAAATGATTAATAAAAAGCGCGCCTGTCATTAGTACCTGCTGAAATTATGACGGTATTACGCTATTTCAAATACCAACCACACCTGTTTAATTGTTCACCTGCGTAATTAAATTAATAGGGGTATTTACCTGCCGATAATCATTATAGCTTGTTCTTATTGTGGAAAAAGGATGTTAATAAGTAAATATTGAGACACGATGCTCTTAATGAGATCGACGTCTAATGTAATTCTTTTTTTAAATGCGAAATGCATTCCTGTTTAAGTATTTTCAGACTAATTAGATCTTTACAATGCATTGATTTATAAAAAAATTTAAACAGAGATGGATGCGTTGAAATTGTTTCGCCTCCGGAGAGTGTTTACCATAAATATACATTGCATCTAAATAACATTACATTTTAAATTGTTGTTATCAGGTTGTTTTTTGATGGTTATTTATTATCATGAAAGTTAGCGTGAAAAGTATTAACCACGTTTTATTGATTCATTTCCGTATTGCCTGGTGATTTCAATGTCGCCCAGGTTTGCCGCTATTTATCTGCATGGAGACGATAATTTTGATGACCCTGAAAGGCCGGTTAGTGGTGCAACACGGTTGGGCCTTATTAGTACCGCAGCAAACGTTGCGCGCCTTTGAGCCCCACGGGCAGCGACACCATTTAACGACGTTAATTCAGCTATCGGCAGAGGTAAATTCGCGATGAACCTGAAAACAGTACGGCAGGATCTTCCTGCTGGTCTGGTTGTTTTTCTGGTAGCGCTGCCGCTGTGTCTGGGGATCGCCCAGGCCAGCGGGCTACCGCCGTTTGTTGGCCTGCTGACTGGCGTAATCGGTGGGCTGGTGGTGACCTCATTCAGTCCGTCACGCTTTGCGGTTAGTGGCCCGGCCGCGGGCCTGGTGACGATAGTCGTCGCTTCAGTGGAAACGTTAGGATCGTTTTCCGCTTTTCTGTTGGCGCTGGTATTGGCCGGGATATTCCAGCTACTGCTTGGCCTGGTGCGTGCCGGGCGTTTTATTGCGCTGGTGCCGGGCAGCGTGATTAAAGGCATGCTGGCGGCTATCGGGATCCTTTTGATCATGCAGCAGATTCCGGTCGCGCTGGGTGCCCGCGGCGACAGCAGCCTGGGGGCAATATTTAGTGGGGATTTCCCTTTCTCCACGGCGTCCATCATTGTTGCGGCAGCGGGCCTGCTGATTATGTGGCTGTGGAGCCTGCCTGCGGTAAAAAAAATCAAAGCGTTGGGCTGGATTCCGGGGCCGCTCATCGCCGTACTGTTTGGCGGGCTGGTGACGTTTTACGGTGAACGCTGGCAATCTGACTTCAACGCCGACCTGGCGCGTATTTCACTGCCCGCGTTTGGTAGCCTGCGAGCGCTGGCCGCTGAGCTGGAAGCCCCCGACTGGCAAGCGTGGCGCAATCCTTCGGTTTATGTGGTGGCGATGACGCTGGCGCTGGTAGCCAGCCTGGAAACGCTGCTCAGCCAGCAGGCGCTGAATAAGCTGCGTCCACAGCATCCTTCCCCTTCGCCAAACAGAGAGATGCTGGCCCAGGGGATTGGCAATACGCTGGCCGGTTTGCTTGGTGCGTTGCCGATTACTGCGGTGATCGTGCGCAGTTCGGTCAATGTCAGCGTTGGCGCACAGAGCAAACTTTCCATATTGCTGCATGGTATTTTGCTGTTGCTGTGCGGCCTGTGGTTTAGCGCTCTGCTGAATGTGATTCCTTTAGCAAGCCTGGCGGCAGTGCTGCTTTATACCGGCTATAAGCTGGCCGCGCCCCGGCTGTTTATTGAGCAAATACGGCTGGGCGCGCAGCAGTTTGTTCCTTTTACGATCGCTATCGTTGGTATTATTACCTGCGGAATGCTGATCGGGATCGGACTTGGGATCGCTACGCAGATCCTCTACAGCCTTTATAAAAGCCATCGTAACGCCATGCACCTTACCCGTTGTGAGGATCACTATGTGTTACGGCTGCGGCAGAACCTGACATTTATGCATAACCCGCGTTTGCAACATTTGCTGGAGACGATTCCGGAAAATAGCGTAGTTGTGGTGGAACATGACAATGTCGATTATCTCGATGCGGATGTTAAAGCAGTGCTCAAAGATTTCGGCGAGAAAGCACCAGAACGCGGTATCCGGCTTAGCCGATGGCCAGTAACGGTTAACTAACCGAGGCGCTGAGGAAACGTTAAGCAGGGACGGGGGCTCATTGAGCGCCCGTTTTTTTATTCGGCGGCTCGTTGAGGAAGATTCATCCTGTTAATAATTAGTGCTGTGATAAGGGCTAATGTTCTGTTTGTTCTGGTCGCTGTTTTTATGCTGATACCGTGCGCCGGGCCGTTTAACGCCTCTGGCAGGGTCAGAAGTGCTGGGCATTTTCCACCTGTCTGCTGGCGTCGCTGCTGTGCGCCAGCTGGGGCGCACTGGTGCAGGGGCTGTTATTGCGGGAGTGACTGGCTGAGCGAACAGTGTTCTACCGGCGTACTGCTTCTGCCTTTTTTGCTGACGCCGCCGCAAAACCGCACGGCGTCGGGGGCAGAATTATGGGCGAATATAGGTACGGATGACGTCAGCGATCGCTTTGTTCGCCTCTCGTCCGTCACGATGCTCAACATCGTGCGCCAGATTTTCCAGATATTTGTTCAGCTTGCCGCCGGTTGGCACATTGCCAAAAGCAATCAGCATCTGGACTATCTGGCGCAGAGCCAGTAACTCCAGCGACAGGCGTTCAACAACGGGATCTTTATCAGACATAGCGGCTCCGGCGAAGGTCTTAATTAACTCTCATCGATCATACGCAGCTGCATATTTTCCAATCGCCTGAACAAGCGCTATAAGCATCGGTATTTTACCGGCGGTCCGCGAAAAATGAGCAAGTACACCGTTAGCGGTTTCTGCTATGGTTTTCCGAAACCCTACAGCGGAAAGTCCGATGCATATTGATTCTCCTCGCCTGAGTTATCACTCTCTGACGGAAGAAGACTGGCCTTTTTTCCTGGCTTTGAACCAAGACCCTGAAGTAATGCGCTACGTTTGCGATGTGCGTGACGCTGAGACGATACGTCGTGAGGCGTTTGAAGTGCGCCTGCTTCCCTGGCACCCGAGCAGTCAGCACTGGCTCTGCCTGACGATTCAGGAAAAGGGAACCGGCCAGCCGGTGGGCGTTACCGGTTTTATCGACCGTGGTAATGGGATAGCTGAAGTGGGTTTCCTGCTGGACACTGCTTTTCATGGCAAAGGCTACGGTAGCGAGTCGTTGCAAACGATATGTCATGCCGCGTTTGCGCTTGATTTTCGCAAGCTGACGGCAACCGTAACGATGGGCAACCTGGCATCAAAAGCGGTACTGGAAAAGGTAGGATTTATTCAGGAAGGCGTGTTGCGCAGGAATTATTACCTGCACGGGCGCTGGCAGGATGATTGGGTGTTTGGCTTGTTTAGTGAAGAATTCAAGGAGCTTAACGCTAATCGGTGAGGTGTTATGTGCTCTGGTCAATATAAAATTTATAACGGGGCATGTTCAGGTGCGCTGGCAGCCTGTTGGAAAAAATATGCCGGGTAATTTCTGTAACGCGAATTTATATTATAGGGCGTACTTTCTTTCATCAGGATGCCAAAGAATAGATTTAGCTTCGGCACCTGTTTTTGTAGCAGTAATTATAATTGTATTAAGCAATACGAGGGGTTGTAATTATTTCGTTACCAGCTTAATGATTCATTGCTGGCTTTAAGGTTTTGCTTGTACATCATATCGAGATTGGCATAGGTGCACATATCAAGGCTGCTGTCACAATAGGTATCAATAACGTTATCCAGCACCGCACGATTTTTAGCACTGGTTAATGATTTAAAAGCGGCAAGGTTCTGTTTTTCCATCATGCGCAGCGTTGTCGGTTGGCACATATCCAGCGCGCTATCGCAATAATCCTGATGCACTCTATTCTTAATGTAATCTATAACCTCAGCTTTTTGCGCTTCAGAACCATCAAAATCTAATGGATGAACGAACGCAGCATGTGAGGCAAAAGAGAACATTAAGGTAGCTAATCCCAGAATTTTTTTCATAATTATTCCCACGTAATAGAAAATTGTCAGAGTGCGATGCTGAAGATTTATATAAGCCTGTCAGAAGTAACAGTAAGTCGAAACGTTGGTAAATCTGCTATTGGTTAAGCACGGTTAAAAACAGACAAAACGCCGCCTGAAATATTCTAAGCGAACAAAGTTAATCATTCAACGCGCGGGTTTGGCTATCGCCTGAAACAGAGCCCAGGCGATGTTAAATATCTATCCCAAACGGTGGAAAAAATAAACTGTAATAAGCATCTTCTGTTTAAAGATGAAAAATAATGCCACTCGATGCCTTTATTATTCTGTTCTCTTTCCATTCTACAGATTGAAGCGCAAGATCGATGGCCTGACAGACCAGAGGCCACTTGCTACTGATGCGCGTCGGCGTTCGGGCATGCATTCAGAAACGTGGCGCATCTTTCCGTGATGCGGTGAGCCATCTTCCTGCGCTATATGCCGTAACGCAGCATCAGTTAGTGTCGCTGTAAGAACCTATTACGCGTCCTAATATACCTATATCCGTAGTGGCGCACTCAAAGGGTACTTTGCCACCGGTAACGTGCAGCTTTTTGCCTGGTAATACAGCGATTTCACGAATGCTGATGGTGCCATCGATATCCACTAATTTTAAGCCATCGGAAAGTGCAGAAGACTGCTCGACAAAAAATAGCGTGCCGTCAGATTCGATGCACTGGACCTGGGCCGTTGCCTTGCTGACTACGCTGCGATCGATAGCAAACTGGCCCGTGCTGGCTAACTCACCTTCACTTAATGTGAATTTTTCCAGCGTGCAAACTTCACTTTTATCTGCGGATCTATCCCCTTTTCCTGTAAAGCGTTCACCCTGGCCGGTCAAAATCCACATCAGGCTGGCACCGGTTTCGAGTGCGCAAAGTGCGGCGAAATCAAAGGAGATATGTTCACGGCTATACCGGTTCTGTAGCGAGCTGGCGGCGATATTAAAGTGGCGCGCCAGCTGCACTTTCTGATGGAAGCCGTAGACCTCACAGATGCGATCCAAAACCTGCTCATTAGTCGAAGTGATATTAAACGTCATTAAAAAACGTCCTTACGTATTGCGCAATACGGAAAACCGAATTACTATTCCTAAAAAGGTATCCATCGTTGGCATTAATCGGCATTTATTGGCCAGGGATGGCGTAAATTGGCTAACTGGGAATCATGCTATATGACTAGTGAAATTACAATCGTCAAAATCCCTCGTGAAAAGGTGTATGCCGCTGAGTTTGCGGCTCTGGAGGGGGTTTCTTTGCGCACCGTTCGTCGCTGGACCACCGGGGAGAACCCCTGTCTGCCTATCGAGGCGCGCAGGATCAAGAAAGGGAAACTGCGTGCTACCGGCAGAGTGAAAATTCTCTATGCGCAGTGGAAAGAGAAGCAGGTACGCGAAGCATTAGGGCACTCGCGTTTTCAAATCATCGTTGGCCCGTGATTCACAAATAGTGAATTTAACGATGCGGATAAATTTACCTCTCCCGGCAGGATTACAGGTGAAATGCCGCCGGGAGAACAGGAAGGTGCTGAAACATGGTGAAGTGTACGGCTCTCGCGCTTGCGCCGCAGCGCGCAAAAGCGCCTTTTACCACCATTCGGCTGGTGCATTCCCGCGTGGATAAAGTTGAAAAAATGACCTTTGAGGAATTCCGTAAAACGTGGCGGCAGCTACGCAGCAATAACCGCAACCCGGCGCTGAATTATTTTAACCGCCAGAATGAGGCGTTTAAATTTTGCGTACTGGCGCTGGCAAACCGTGATGCTCCGGGAACCTTTCGGGCGGATGACGTCGGCAGGCCGTTTGAATCGTTCGATGAACAGCGTCGTGAACTGATCATTATCGCAATGAATCAGCTATCGCGCTGGGGACGTATTTTGCCGCGTCAGTTTTCTATCGCGGATAGCTTTCTGTCTGCATAAATAAATTCATTACCCATAAATACCCGTAAATGGCGTCAACCCGCCGGGCATGCCTTTGCCTGAAAACTGGAGGAAAAACAATGCTAAATAGCGAAAACGATTTATTTGAAGTAGATGAATCGGCACTGCAGGCGATTATCGCCGCCGAGCGTAAAGAGTGCGCGCTGGCGGTAGCCCTGCGTCTGGGGGCGATTGCTTTGCGTATCAATACGCTGGATCTCAACGGTACTGAGGCAGCGGAGCTGCTACGTCAGGAAGCTGAGTGCTACGAGCGCGAGATGTGGGAGCTGCATTAATGGATGCGATAGATTTAGAACAGCAGAATCTGGATGAGGCGCTGGAGCGTAATATCGCGGCGGTCATTCGTCGTCCACAGCAGGTTAGTGCCATTTTCTGCGAAGAATGCGACAGCGCCATTCCTGAGGCACGCCGTCGCGCCATTCATGGCGTGACGCGCTGTGTCACCTGCCAGGAAATTGAGGAGCTGAGAAGCCGACATTATCAGGGCGGACGTTGATGAGCCAGGAATATGCTTACCCGTGGAACGCACCGCGGGAAGCGATCGCCAGCCCCTATCCTACCTATGAAGAGATTTACCGCCGCGATCGAATGATTGCGGCTTTGACTGAGGCGCAGCGTTTGCTGGAACAGCAGCCGACGATTGTGCAGCGGGATATCAGACATCACCTCAACGATCTGGAAATTACCCATGGCACGGCCCGCGCCAATGCTTACCTGATAAAAAATGTTGTTGAACGCACGTTGCCGCGCATTGAAATGGTTAACAAGCAGTATCGTCCGACATCCCTGCATCGTGGCACGGTTAGTTTACTGAGCGCCAACGCTGCCGCCGAACCGGGTGCGGCCAGGGCCGCAGGCACGCTATGGGAACTGGTAAAACGCGTTAATCGCCTGCCAGATATGGCCCGTGCCGATGTGGACCTGCTGGCCGGCGATATCGCCAGCTTTATCCTGGCGGAGATAACCCAGGCACACGGGCGAGCGGCGCATGAATCCGATTATCGATATACGCACCGCATCTATATGACCGCCGCGACGATTACCCGCGATGTGGGGCAAACGCCGCCGCTGTGGGACAGAGTCGCCTCCCGCTTTTTCAGCCCGGAAGAGGTGACGCCAGCCATTATGCGTATGCAGAACGAAAAGTGGTGGCGAGGCCAGCTACGTCGCGTCGCTGCCGCGTGGCGTGAACATTTGCAGATTGCGCTGGCGAACGTCAGCAAAATTCATACGCCTTACGCCAGCACCATGGCCGTTATCGAATGGCGTGAGCAGAAGCGTCGCATTCGCGAATTTCTTAAAGGGATGGAGCTGGAGGATGAAGAAGGGAATCGTATCAGCCTGATCGATAAATATGATGGCAGCGTCGCCAATCCGGCGATTCGACGCTGCGAGTTAATGACCCGCATCCGTGGTTTTGAAAATATCTGCAATCAGATGGGCTTTGTCGGCGAGTTTTATACCCTGACCGCACCGGGCCGCTATCATGCCACTGTCAAAACCGGGCACCGTAACCGTAGATGGAACGGTGCCAGCCCGACAGAAACCCAACGTTATCTTTGTCGCCTTTGGCAAAAAATTCGCGCCAGGCTGCATCGCGCGAATATTCGTATTTTTGGTATCCGTGTTGCGGAGCCGCATCATGACGGTACTCCACACTGGCATATGCTGCTGTTTATGCGCCCGGAGGCGGTGGCGCAGGTACGCCAGACGATGCGTGATTACGCCTGCCAGCAGGAGCCCGATGAACTGACCTCGGAGAAAGCCAGGCAGGCACGTTTCCATGCTGAACCGATCGATCCGCTGAAGGGCAGCGCTACCGGTTACGTGGCGAAGTATATCTCCAAAAATATTGATGGCTATGCGCTGGACGGCGATCGGGATAATGAAAGCGGTAAAACGCTAAAAGAGACCGCTGTCGCCGTTTCTGCCTGGGCAGCCCGCTGGCATATCCGTCAGTTTCAGTTTGTCGGTGGCGCGCCGGTGACCGTCTATCGTGAATTGCGCCGAATGACCGAGAGTGATGCCGCGCGCGGTCTGAGCGTGGAGCTAGCCGCTGCGCATCATGCCGCCGATGCCGGAGACTGGGCAGCCTACGTTAATGCTCAGGGTGGCCCGTTTGTACGTCGCGATGACCTGGCGGTGCGCACCTGGTATCAGGCTGGCGAAGAGTGGAACCGGTACGGCGAGGAAACTCTGCGCATTAAAGGGGTCTATGCCACTGCGGTTGGCAGCGACACACCGATTCTGACTCGTCTGACGCGGTGGAAGATTGTACCGAAGCGGGTTATTGACCCTGAGGCTGTTGTCAGGGATGCGCCTGCGTTTCCTTGGAGTTCTGTCAATAACTGTACGGAGCGGGAAGATCCTGCACCTGCCGGAATTTGGCGTCGGGCAATGCTGGAACAGCTCAGCCGCAAAGAGCGGCGGCGCATACTGGCGCGTATTAAAGCCGCTCGCCCACCGGAACGGCATCGAACGCTGCGCCGTGCGGATAAAACGGAAGCGGCCTGCGATAAGGTTATCGATCAGGTTCGCGATCTGACCGGAGAAACCATCAGCCGGGGGCTGGCGGTACGCCTGATTGGTGGTACGGAGACGAAAATCGCCGGACGCTGGTTCCGTAGCGTCGCCAGTGGCGAACTCTTTCGGGCAATAAAGCAGAACAGCAAAGAAAGCCCGCTGGTACGCTTCCGTCGCTTAAGAGAAATAGTAGATAAAAAGCCCCTGATGGATGGAGGAACGCCTGCTTTTACGAAGGCGAAATGGTGAATAGTCGCGCTTTTCCCCGACATTAGCAGGGATGGCTCGCACCTGGCTATGTTATAAAAAGGCATACATATCAGCGTCATATTTACGGCTAGTGCAGGTTTGAAAATTCTTTATATCGAAAGTCATGCTGTGCTACTGTATATGTATACAGTAATTATCGGGGGAGGGAGTGTAGAAATGGATTTACAAGAACAGGTAATGCTTGAACGGGTTGAACTGATTGCCAGGCTAACAACACAGGGTACCTGCCGGGAGCGCGATCGGGAGATTGCGCTTGCGCTCATTGCTGAAATAGCAGGCAGCAGTATAGTCAAAACGAAGAAGCTTTCAGCAGCTCTTTCGGCACTCTCTGCCGACAAATAGCTTTCTTCGGCAGTATTATCGGAATTTTAACAACGATGAATAAAACGTAGACCGTTGAGTTGCACCTTTTACACACAACATACAGATCGCTGCTTTAAGGTTAGCATTGAGACTACTCGCAATTAAATATTGTCAGCAGGCGAATATTTCCCTGCGATAATATGAAACAGAACATTAATGTAGTGGCTTATAGTCACGGCGTTATGCTGTTTATTTACGCCTCGCTCACCAGCAGTATGACATAATAACGCGTATCGGAAATACGAGAGTCTTTCCTGACCCTTTTTCACATCGATTATTTACTATTTCCTGTCTGCCGATCCGGCGTCATATCCTCCTCATTTCACTGCCTGTGACATTTAACTATTGCTGCACTGCTTTGTTCTCTTAATCAGAAAACAACGCTGCCTGATACGAATAGCCTTCAGCCCATCGCAAAGAACATCGGTGTTATTGATAAATAAGCGCTCGTGGTTGCGGATGCTGTTTATTCCTGTATGAGCGGACGGGCTTTGATTGAGACAAAGGTGGGAAAAGACAAAACTAGAGTTGACCTGAACTTATCTTGTTTTTCCTTGCTGTCCATCAAATAAGAGGCCATTGAAATGATTTCAGCATTACTCAACCGATGGCGGCTGATAAAAGCTGCCGGACCACCAGGAAAAAATACCTTTTTCCGGGCGGCGATAAAGCATTACGGGCGTCGTGTTAAAGAAATTATTGATCTTTCACTTCCAGCAATAAAAAAAGCCGTTTTTCAAGGCAAAACCTGGGCAAAACAGTATCGAGGTGAAGCTATCAGGCTTATTGCCAGAATACTGGTGCGTATTATCGCCGAGCGTACGCGGACCTGGCCGGTTATTCGCGCTATTGCTGAAAAGAGTGGGCGACTGATGGAGAAGCTGCGATGAACGTTTATGCACAACAGGGAGACACCGTTGATGAAATCTGCTTGCGCTACTACGGATATACGCAGCAGGTGGTTGAACAGGTGTATGCAGCCAATCCCGGGCTGGCTGAATGCGGGCCAGTTCTACCGCACGGCTGTGAAATAACGCTACCGGCAGTGCCGGAAGCGGCAACGAGCGAAACTGTTAATCTGTGGGATTAACGGGTTATGGAGAAAATCAGTTCGCTGGTTAACTACCTGATCGGCATTGTGCTGATGTGGTTTGCCCGTCATACGCCGCAGGATATTGCCTTTATGGTCGGTTCCGGCGTGGCCGTGGTGACGCTGATGATCAACATAGCAACGTTTTTTATTAACTGGCACTACCGCCGCAAAATGTACGAACTACGGCGGAAGGGCGCACAGGGAGAGTGAACCTTGAGCCAGATTGTTAAACGCTGTACCGCGGCAGCCGTGCTGGCAATAGCCGCGCTGCTACCGCAATTTGATGTATTGAAAATATCGGAAGATGGGCTGCGGCTGATTGCTGACGCAGAAGGCTGCCGCACCTCGCCCTATCAGTGTAGCGCCGGTGTCTGGACAAACGGCATTGGCCACACTGAAGGGGTGACGTCGAGTAGCGAAATTGATGAACGCCAGGCGGCGATCAATCTGGTGCATGACGTGATGCGCGTCGAACGCGGCATTGATGCCTGTATGCGCAGTGATATGCCGCAGGAGGTGTATGACGCGGTGATCTCGTTCGCCTTTAATGTTGGTGTGCGGGCCGCCTGTAATTCGACGCTGGCGACATTCATTAAGCGAGGCCAGTGGCGCAACGCCTGCCTGCAGCTGAAGCGTTGGGTTTATGTCAACGGCTTATTCAGCAAAGGGTTACAAAACCGTCGCGAACGTGAACTGGCCCTGTGCCTTAAGGGGGCAGCATGATGCGCCTGTTAGCCCTACTGTTAGCCGCATCGCTGACGACGCTGAGCGTTGTGTACTGGCGACTCTCCGTTGCTGAAAACGATCTGAAGCAGGCGCAGCGTGCAATCGGCACGCTCTCTGCCGGGATCGAAAGCCGCGACAGGGCTATCAATCGGCTAAACGAAGAGGCGCGTGAAAGCGCGCAGCGTGAAGCCGCGCTCCGTTTGCAGCAGGGACGTGCCAGTTCGGCTGCGATTAACCGTGAACAGCAGATACAAAAGGAAAATGATGCAAGTCCAACATTACGCAGCTGGAGTAGTGCTGCTTTGCCTGATGATGTTATCCGGTTGCACACGCGTCCCGCCTTCAGCAACGCCCGTGCTTATCTGGACTGGCTGTCCGCGTGTGACCAGCTGTCCGGTGCCGGGAAATCACCTGAAGACGCAGGGCGATCTGGCGGCGGATAACCGCCAGCTGGAAGCCGCACTGGTTTCGTGCGGGCTACAGATTGAAATGATCAAAGAATGCCAGGAGCAACATGATGTTAAAGCCGAAATCGCTGCGCGAAGCGCTGATTAACCACGTTCCGTCGCTGGCGCAAAATCCTGACAGCCTCAGGATGCTGATGCCGTCAGGACAAGTTATCTCTACACTCGCGCCGTCGTTATCGTTCGAATATCACTATCAGCTTACGGTGAACATTACAGACTATGCGGATGATATCGATCTGATTACCGTGCCGATTTTAGCCTGGCTGCATGAAAATCAGCCGGATATGATGACCAGCGCGGAGAGGCGCCGTACCGGATTCATCTTCAAAACGGAGAGGTTAAGTGACACGCTCTGCCATATCAGCATTGAGCTACAACTGACTGAACGCGTGATTGTGCGGCAGGAGGGGGATGCTCTGCATGTTGATCATCTCGATGAGCCGCCGCTGCCGGAAAATGTCGATCGGCCAAAACAGCTGTATGTGAATGGCGTACTGGTTAGCGAGCTTTCGGCCTGAGCCGCATCAAAATATAGTAAGGCTGGCGGCATCGGCATTTTTGCTGCCGCAGCCTTTGCATCATGCAGGCAACGTAAGCCTCTGCTTTTCCTCAATAATGACTGCTGATAGTGCTGTCATCCTTTCAATATGAACCTTCTATCGCTCCGTGAATAACGGGTGGCGCATTGCTTGTCGAAAATACTTCCTTAACACATGCGGCGGGATGTGCTGCCCAGCATTTTGCCCGGCAATAAGATGTAGTCATTCTCTCGCTATCACCGGTTAACCTCTGTTGCTACAACTTACTGAAATAACCTTAAATTTTAACGAGCAGGCCGGTGAGATAGCGCCTTTTTGTCAGCGGTTCTTGCTGGTAGATGAACGGGCCGAGAGAGATAGCGCCATGCGTCGCCTTTACGCAAAATTGCCTCATGAACACATACCTTATCGAAGTCATGCGCCAGCTGCGCAACATAATCCGCATCGGTACTGTATCCGCCGTCAACCTCGACGAAGGGACGTGCCGGGTGAATACAGGGCAAAACACTACCGGATGGTTGCCCTGGCTTACCGGACGGGCCGGACGATCGCGCTCGTGGAGCGCGCCTTCCGTAGGTGAACAGGTGCTGATTCTTAGCCTGGGCGGTGAGTTAACCACAGGTTTTGTGCTACCGGGCGTCTTCTCGAATAGCAACCCGGCACCGTCAACCTCGGCCGATGCACTGCACTGGTCCTTCCCGGATGGAGCGGTGATCGAATATGAACCGGATACCGGCGCGTTAATCGCCACCGGCATCCAGACCGCGCTGATTAAGGCGGCGGGGAAAATAACCCTGGATAGCCCGCTGGTGGAATGTACTCAAAAACTGAAAGCGGCCACCTTTGAGCTGACCGAAGGCGGCACTTTGCAAGGCGATGTGCTGCACAGCGGCGGCCAGCTCAGTTCCAACGGCAAAGTCTTGCATACGCATACCCATAAAGGTGACAGCGGCGGCGTAACGGGAGCTCCATTATGACTACTGAACACTATACCGGTATGAGCCGCGAAAGCGGCGAGGCGATATCGGATCTGGCGCATATCAGCCAGTCGGTACGCGACATTCTGATTACACCAATCGGTACCAGACTCATGCGGCGCCAGTATGGTTCGCTGCTGTCAGCCCTGATTGACCAGCCGCAAAATGAGCTACTGCGTTTGCAAATTATGTCAGCCTGCTACATGGCAATTTTGCAGTGGGAGCCGCGTATAAAGCTGACTTCTATCAGCTATGAACCTGCGTTTGACGGCGGTATGGCGGTGGAAATTGCCGGTAGCCGCACCGACACAGCGCAGGATTTTTCACTAACTATTCCTGTGAGCTGAAACTATGGCAACCATTGACCTGAACCAGCTTCCGGTGCCCGATGTGGTTGAGGCGCTGGACTATGAAACGTTGCTGGAGGAGCGCAAGATCGCGCTGATCTCGCTTTATCCAGCCGATCAACAAGAGGCCATTACGCGCACGCTGGCGCTGGAATCCGAGCCGATCGTTAAGCTATTGCAGGAAAACGCCTATCGCGAAATGATCCTGCGCCAGCGCGTTAACGAGGCAGCAAAAGCCAATATGGTGGCTTATGCCATCGGCAGCGATCTCGATCAGCTCGGCGCTAACAACGGTGTTAAGCGCCTGACGCTAAAACCTGCGGATGATTCAACCATCCCGCCAACGCCTGCCGTAATGGAAAGTGACGATAACTTCCGTCTGCGTGTAGCCGCCGCCTTTGAAGGGCTTAGCGTGGCCGGACCAACGGGTGCCTATGAATATCATGCAAAAAGTGCCGATGGACGCGTGGCGGATGCCTCAGCCATTAGCCCATCGCCCGCCTGCGTCACCGTTACGGTGCTGTCACGCGAAGGAAATGGTGAAGCGCCTGTTGAGCTATTGAAGGTAGTGAATAGCGCACTGAATGATGAGAACGTGCGTCCGGTTGCCGATCGCGTCACGGTGCAATCGGCCACGATAGTCAATTACGAAGTGGATGCGGTGCTTTACCTCTATCCTGGCCCGGAAGCGGAGCCGATACGCGCCGCCGCGGAGAAAAAGCTTGCCGCTTTTGTCAGCGCGCAGTCGCGTTTGGGACGAGATATTCGCCGCTCGGCGCTGTATGCCGCGCTGCATGTTGAAGGCGTACAGCGCGTTGAGTTGACGGAACCTGCTGACGATATGGTGCTGGACAAGACGCAGGCGGCCTGGTGTACCGGCTGGAAGATTACGGTTGGGGGCTCCGATGAGTGATCGTCTGCTGCCAGCGGGATCTTCGGTACTGGAAGTTGCTGCTGCGGAAGCTTGCGCAAAGATCGAAAAGATTCCGGTACCGCTACGCAAGCTCTGGAATGCGCAAACCTGTCCGGTTGAGCTGCTGCCCTGGCTTGCCTGGGCTTGGTCGGTTGATCGCTGGGACACCAGCTGGTCAGAAGAGACTAAGCGTAGCGTAGTCGCAGCATCTGAATATGTTCACCGGCATAAAGGCACTATCGGTTCGCTGCGTCGCGTGGTGGAGCCGCTTGGTTACCTTATCCGCATTAATGAATGGTTTAACACCAGCGAGGCACCCGGCACTTTTCGACTTGATGTAGGCGTGCTGGACACCGGCATTACCGAAGAGATGTATAACGAGCTGGAGCGGTTAATCACTGATGCGAAACCGTGCAGTCGCCACCTTATCGGACTCTCTATCAACCTGGATGTAAACGGCACCTTGCCCGTTGCCGCTACGGCATATAGCGGCGATGAGCTAACCGTTTATCCCTGGACTTCTGAAACCATCACCGTGCGAGCGCCGGGTTATATCGGTGCGGCGGTGCATATTACTGAACTGACGGACATACACCCATGACGACAAAATATTTTGCCTTGCTGACCAATCTGGGCGCAGCCAAATTAGCGAATGCGGCTGCGCTTGGCACGAAAGTGCAGATTACCGAAATGGCCGTAGGTGACGGTGGTGGCCAACTCCCAACACCCGATCCTTCACAATCCACTCTTATTGGTGAAAAACGTCGCGCTGCGTTGAATTCGCTCAGCGTTGACGAAGTTAACAACAGCCAGATTATTGCGGAACAAATTATTCCTGAAGGCGAGGGGGGCTTCTGGATCCGTGAAATTGGTCTGTTTGATGCTGATGGTGATCTGGTAGCCGTAGCCAACTGCCCGGAGACCTATAAGCCGCAGTTGCAGGAGGGTAGCGGACGTACCCAGACCGTACGTATGATTTTAATCGTCAACAGCGCTGCCGCCGTAACGCTTAAAATCGATCCTTCCATCGTGCTGGCAACCCGTAAGTATGTCGATGATAAGGCGATTGAGGTACGGGCTTACGCTGACAAGGTGATGCAGACGCATCTGACCGAGAAAAACCCACATCCGCAGTACCTGCAAATCGCCAACGCGCTGGCTGAAATTAAAGATGCCGGGCTAATAGCTGAGGTTCTTAAAAACCTTGGTTTGGGGGAGGCGGCGAAACGGAGTAGGACGGTTAACACTGGATGGTAAGATTGGATGATGCTTGCTACTTCAGTGATGGGGAATTTATCAGAATATCTATGCTTTTTTAGTAATAAAACGTGACCCTATTCCTTTTTGATTGACATAATAACCAAGAATTGCGATATTATATAAATGTTTATGGCTAATACTGCTACAAGCCGGCGGGGCGTAATTCTTTAGCTGATGTGTATTGATCGCCTAAACTTGGTTTGGGGGAAGCGGCGAAACGAGAGGTAGGTCTCAATGAGAACCAGATACCAGATATGTCATTTTTCAAAGCAAATCTTACAAGAACTGGATGGCAAAAATTACCGGGTGGGTTAATTATTCAATGGGGTTTGGCTGCAATACCAGCTCAAGTCACAACCGGAACAGTACAGTTTCCTATACCTTATCCGAAAGACGTTTTTGCTATTTTTATCACCGATACGGGTGCTGCCTCCATTTCATATGGAACAACAGAAAGAAATAACTCTGGTTTTAAAGTCACAAGATCAGAAAATATTAAAGCAGGTAATATTAATGGGTTTTACTTGTCTATTGGAATGTAAACATCTGAACAGATAAGGTAAAAAATAAATAATATATCAATTAAACTGTATTAATTCATGCAAACTAACAATTAAATGTTAAACATCTCCAATTAAAAAAAGCCCTTACGGGCTTTTTTTAATTTGGCCAAATAGCAACCATATAGCCATTATTAACTGCTTCATTTAATATCCATGGTGGGATGAATGGTAGATCAATTTGCGGCCACCCATCCTCATTAGGCCACGTTTTGAATTTGGCACGAACCTTTAATAACTGTTCTCGTTGTTCATGAGTCAACAGAATGTCATTAATAGTGTAGTCTTCTACTAACATTCTGTCTGTTGATAATATAAAACTATCACGTAACTTTCTGGCCTGAGTTTTTAGTTCACTTATTGATACTTCAACTACAGGCAAGTCGTCCCAGCATGGTAGACCTTTATCATTAGCGCCCCGTATTTTTCCGGCCGGTGGCATGCCGGAAAATTCAATAAATATCTTTTCAGTAGTTTCTATCAAATCATCCGGCAGCGTTCCCGCGTTTATGTATGCTTCTTTGAGAGCTTCAGGATAAAAAGCATTGTGCTTAGGGCTAAACCAGTACCTCATTAGTAATCCTCCAATAAAATAGTAATAGGTATATTATGCCGTTTTCTTCAGGCTGATGAGAGATAGCTGTTGTTTCATGTACCACACAACAATGTAAGTAAATCTACAGTTTCTAATATCCCAGCGCTCGGAAATAAACCGTGTTCACAGTAGGTGTGACTACCGATGCAATAAAGGAAGATAGACTAGAAATACGGTCAAATATTCCACAAAAACGCTGACTTGGGTCTTCAGTTTGAAAAGAAAACCAAATTCCTAAACAAGTCGTCGGAAATGGAACAGGGTAATTCACTGTAACCTTTTGCGCCTGGATTGATCCATTTACAGTAAATAAACCTCCCGTTTCTATCAAACCGGACGGATGCTGTTTATACCATGCACTACCTTTTTTTCCAGTAAAGCTGTTCATGTCAGGTAGCTGATTTAATCCAGTACCTACCTCCCGTTTCGCCGCCTCCCCCAAACCAACCGAAAAAAGAAAGAAACTCCTGGCTATACAAAACGTCATGCTGGCACAATTCTTGCTATTTAGGCGAGGTTTACCATGCTGATTGGCTATGTCAGGGTGTCAACAAATGACCAAAACACCGATTTACAGAGAAGTGCACTGCTTAGTGCAAAATGTGAGCTGATTTTTGAAGATAAAATAAGCGGAAAAGTATCGGATCGGCCAGGACTGAAAAAAGCGCTACGAACCCTTCAGACCGGCGATACGCTGGTTGTATGGAAGTTGGATCGGCTTGGAAGAAGCATGCGCCATTTGGTGATGTTAACTGAGCAGCTACGTGAGCGTGGTATTAATTTTCGTAGCCTGACGGACAGTATCGATACCAGCACGCCGATGGGCCGCTTTTTCTTTCATGTCATGGGCGCGCTGGCTGAAATGGAGCGTGAATTGATTGTTGAAAGAACGCGAGCCGGGCTGGCAGCGGCGCGAGAAAAAGGGCGAATTGGTGGACGGCGGCGCATTATGACGCCCGAAGTTGTCAGCCGGGCAGAGAGAATGCTGATGAACGGGGCCACGCTGCATCAAATATCTTTAGTATGCGAGGTATCCGTTAAGACCCTTTATCGTTACATCCCCGCTGAAAAACAACGCCTTTTACGTGGGTTCAGTTCTGCCAGCGATCAGTAAAACCTAAAGACATGCATATAGTGGCCTGAACTGTCAATCTGATTGCACCCATAACACGGAGTGCATCAGATGTCTGACTATCATCACGGTGTCCGCGTCGTTGAAATCAACGATGGAACGCGCACCATTTCTACCGTATCAACTGCCATCGTCGGCATGGTCTGTACCGCAGAAGATGCCGACGCGACAGTTTTCCCGCTTAATGAACCAGTGCTGGTCACTAACGTACTTTCTGCCATCGGTAAAGCCGGTAAGCAGGGGGCGTTGGCCGCTGCCCTACAGGCAATTGCTGACCAGGCAAAACCGGTCACGGTTGTCGTGCGTGTGGCGGAAGGTGAAACCGCAGCGGAAACAACCTCCAACATTATCGGTACCACCGATGAGAATGGACGTTACACCGGCATGAAAGCGCTGCTGAGCGCGCAAACGCAGCTTGGTGTTAAACCTCGTATCCTCGGCGTACCGGGTCTTGACACGCTGGAAGTTGCTACCTCGTTGGCCAGCATTGCACAGCAGCTGCGTGCGTTCGCCTATGTGTCTGCGTATAGCTGTAAAACTATCTCCGATGCGATGAAGTATCGCGAGAACTTCAGCCAGCGTGAACTGATGGTTATCTGGCCCGATTTTATCGCCTGGAATACGGTAACCAATCAGGCTGAAAATGCCTATGCCACCGCGCGTGCGCTGGGTCTGCGTGCCAAAATCGATAACGATACCGGCTGGCATAAAACCCTGTCTAACGTTGGCGTTAACGGCGTGAGCGGCATTTCTGCTTCGGTTTTCTGGGATCTACAGCAGACCGGTACCGATGCTGACCTGCTTAATGAAGCATGCGTTACAACGCTTATCCGTAAAGATGGCTTCCGCTTCTGGGGCAACCGCACCTGTAGCGACGATCCGCTGTTCGCCTTTGAAAACTATACCCGTACCGCGCAGGTGATTGCTGACACTATGGCTGAGGCGCACATGTGGGCTAACGATAAGCCACTGACGCCGGTTCTGGTGCGCGAAATTATCGCGGGCATCAACGCAAAATTCCGCGAACTGGTCAGCGCTGGCTATCTGCTGGGCGCGTCATGCTGGTATGACGATACCGCTAACGATAAAGAAACCCTGAAAGCAGGCAAGCTCTTTATTGATTATGACTACACGCCGGTGCCGCCGCTGGAAGATTTAACTCTGCGTCAGCGTATCACCGACCGCTATCTGGCGAATTTCGCCGCATCCGTTAACAGCTGAGGAGCCGGATAAATGGCATTACCCCGCAAACTGAAAGGGCTGAACCTTTTCAACGATTCAAACAGCTATCAGGGCGTGGTCACTGCGGTGACGCTGCCGAAGCTGTCACGCAAGCTGGACGCCTTCCGGGCCGGTGGTATGAACGGTGCCGCCTTTATCGATAACGGGCTGGATGACGACGCGCTTGATATGGAGTGGACCATCGGCGGTATGGATGAGCTGGTGCTGAAACAGTGGGGCGCCCGCGCGGCGGTACCGCTGCGTTTTACCGGCTCCTACCAACGCGACGATACCGGCGAAGAGATCGCCGTAGAAATTGAGGTGCGTGGTCACCATCAGGCGTTTGATTTCGGCGAAGCCAAACAGGGCGAAGACACCGAAACCAAAATCACCACGAAAAACACCTATTTCCGGCTTACCTGGAATGGCAAAGAGCTGATTGAGATCGACACCATCAACATGATTGAGAAAGTAGACGGCGTCGATCTGCTGGAACAGCGCCGTAATAACCTCGGTATGAACTAACCTGGATGCCAGCGCCAGGCGCTGGCCCTGTTTAAAACTGGACAAGTGAGTAAAAACAGATGGAACAGAATGAACACCTTATTGAACTGGAATCTCCAGTAAAACGTGGCGAAACCGAAATCAGCCAGATCGAAGTCATCAAGCCTACCGCTGGCGCTCTGCGTGGCGTACGTCTGGCCGATTTGTGCGCTTCAGATGTTGATGCGCTGTTGACCGTTCTGCCGCGCATTACCGTACCGTCGCTGACGAAAACGGAGTGCCTCGCATTGGATCCGGTTGATCTGATCTCATTAGGCGGCAAGGTGATCGGTTTTTTGTCAGCGAAATCGGACGCCTCAAATGGCCCCGAAGCCTGACCGTCAATGATTTGATGGCCGATATTGCGGTCATTTTTCACTGGCCCCCTTCTGAAATGTATGAGATGTCGCTGGCCGAGCTGCTCGACTGGCGACATAAAGCCCTGTTACGTAGCGGAGCAAACCCGGATGAGTAGTTTCCTCAATGCGGAAGCGCTGTTGGCATCAGTGAAACAGGCATTACGCTCGTTTCAGGCCATCGTAAAACAGACCCAAAAGCTGATCGACAGCATCCGAAGAATGAAGGATGGCATGCAGTCTTTGAATAAGCAGATGGCGAATATCAATGGCTTACGCTTGCCCGATAATTATGCGTTTTTGTGGGAGCTGGAACAGAGCTATCAACGGCAGGCTCAGCAACAGGCGCGATTGAATAAAATTCAGGATCGCTACCGTAAAGGTCAGCAGATAGCCGGAAAAATTCGCGCGAGCAGTAGCGCAGCATTAAGTTTCGCGGTCGACGGTGCGCAAAAAGCATCGAAGGTTTTACGCCCCGGCTATGACTTTGCCGAAGCAAGTAACAAATTACGTGTAGCCACCGGGCTGGATAAAACATCGGCAGACTTTAAGGCCCTGCAGATGCAGGCGCGAAGCATCGGTGATTCCACGCCGCTTTCTGCCGGCGATGCCGCGCATGCACAAACCGTGATTGCAAAATCAGGCGGCAGCGTTGCAGATATCATGGCTGCCACGCCGGTGACCGTAGGAATGTCGCTGGCGAACGATCGCTCCCTGGAAGAAAATACGCAGCTGCTGCTACGCACCAGAGATGCTTTTGGCCTGGCGAACAGCCAGCTTGCGCACCTGGGCGATGTGCTGTTCGCCACGCTAAAAGATGGCTCGACAGGTTTTGACGATCTGAATGAGGCGCTGGCTCATATCGCGTCGGTAGCAAATGAGGCGGGCGTCAGCGTAGAGCAGACTTCCGCGATGATTGATGAACTGGCTAAAAATGGTATTACCGGTAGCGCGGCGGGAGCAGATTTGCGGACCATGTTGCTCAGCGTACAGCAGCCAGCGGATAAAGCGGATGCCGCTATGCGTACATTGGGTGTGCAAACCGTTGATAGTGAAGGTAACCAGCGTCCATTCTTTGCCATCCTCAAAGAGATGGAAAGCGCTTTTGAAAAGAACCAATTGGGAGCCTCACAGCAGGCTGAATATCGCAAAGCTATCTTTGGTGAGGCGGCAGCGCCTGCCGCAGAAGCATTGATGAAATCAGCATCGAACGGTCAGCTGGATAACCGAACCCGACACTATCAACAGGCAGATGGCAGCACGGCTACGCAGTTAGCCATACAACAGGACAGTCTCGGCGGCGATATCAGCAAACTTGAGTCAGCCTGGGAAGCTATTGGTACTGATCTTTATGGCTCCGTTGAAGGTAGCCTGCGCCAGCTTACGCAGGGCGTAACGAAATTCTTAACCACCGTCAAAGACTGGATGGATTCCAACCCGGAGTTGGCAAGCGGTATCGCTAATGCCGCCGCTGCGGGCATTGTGCTGGCTGGCGCGTTGGGAGGTATAGGTCAGGCCGTCTGGCCGGTATTAACAGGCATTAATGCCATTATGACCGGCGCCGAAATGCTGGGGACTCTTATTGCTAGTTTTGGCGGAGGAATAACTACGGTGATGGGCGGCTTAACATTGCCTATTATAGCCGTTGTAACCGCCCTGGTAGGCGGGGCGCTGCTGGTTCGTAAATATTGGGAACCCATCAGCGCCTTTCTTGATGGTGTAGGCGAAGGCTTTACCGCTGCGATAGCACCATTAATTGACGCCTTCAATTCACTAAAACCTGTTTTTGCATGGTTTAGCGATAAAGTGAAGGTGTTGTGGGATATGTTTAGTCAATTGCTGGAGCCGATAAAATCGACCCAGGAAGAGCTGACGGCTGCCGGAGATATCGGCAAAATGTTCGGCGAAGCGCTTGCCAGGGCGCTGATCATTCCAGCCAAGACGCTGGAATATCTGATGAAGGGCGCCAGCTGGTTTATGCGCAAGATCGGTGCTGTTAAGGAAGAGCCTACCGATACAAAGGATTATTTACCCGATCCTGATGTGCCAGAGTTGGATAAGCCCTCCTATTTTGCTCCACCGCAGTTAACGGCCTACAGCCCGTTGACGGCTGCGCCGTTGAGGCAAAACTCGCAGGAAAATACATTTAATAACAATTACGTAATCAACACTCATCCGGGGATGTCCAGAGATGACGTTGTCGCAATCTTGAGGCAGCACGAGGAGCAGGAGCGATTTACTGCTCTGAATCGTCAGCGCGCCAGTATGAGTTGGGAGGCGTAAATAATGTTAATGATTTACGGCATGCTGCCTTTTATACAACAGACGCTGCCTTACAGCACCATGACGCGGTCTAATGCCTATCGCTGGGTAGATAACGTTCGCGTTGGGGAGCGTGCAGCATCACAGTTCCTTGGTCCGGGTGATGAAACCATTAAAATCAGCGGCGAACTGCGTCCGCCGCTGATTGGTGGAACGGCGTCCCTGACAACGCTTAAGCTGATGGCGGATAACGGACGAGCCTGGCCACTGATTTCCGGCAACGGCTTAATTTATGGCATGTACGTTATCCAGAGTATTAATTCAACTTATTCCGAATTATATAGCGACGGTAGCGCCCGCAAGATTTCATTTGATATGACGCTGAAGCGTGTAGATGAATCTCTGATTGCGCTGTTTGGCGATCTGAAAGATCAGGCGGTTGAAAATTTATATAAGGTGCGCGATAAGGCGCTGGACGCCGTGAACAGTGTGGCATCGTCAATAAACGGAACGGGGAGCTAAATATCATGAGCGAACTGAGCCGGATACCGGTACAAATCGGAACGCTGTTGGCACCTGACTTTCTGATACAGATTAATAATAAGGACGTCACCACCTCGTTTCGCGAGCGCCTGATTGAGCTGAAATTAAGTGATAACCGTGGTTTTGAAGCCGATCGGCTGACTATTTCACTGGATGATACGGACGGGCAGCTGGTGCTGCCGCCACGCGGCGGATTTATTAAACTATTTATTGGCTGGAAAGGGCAGGCGCTGCTGGAGAAAGGCGAATATATTATTGATACGGTTACCCATAGCGGCGCGCCGGACAAATTATCGATTACGGCCAACAGCATTGACTACCGTGGGCGAATGAACGTCCGTCGCGAGGCGTCGTATCACGAAACCACGCTGGAGGCCGTGGTCAAACAGGTAGCGGAGCGTCACCGACTCAAACCGGTTATCGCCGAAAAATTTAAAAATATTGAGATAAAGCATATCGATCAAACGCAGGAAACCGATAGCGCGTTTATATCACGCCTTGCCTCGCTGTATGGAGCGGTGGCGGTTATTAAGATGGAAAATCTGCTTTTCTTTGAGCCTGGCGGTGCTGTGACGGCGAGCGGTAAACCTGTTCCTCCTCTGACCCTGGTTCGTCAGGACGGTAACACGCATATCTTTAGTATTGCCGATCGGGGTGCCTATACCGGCGTGGTAGCTCGCTGGCTGGATACGAAAGATACACAGCCGAAGCAGGTAACTCTACAGCGCAAGAACAAAGGGCAGAGTCATACCACCGGTCAGCAGGGAGCTGAAAAGAGCCAGACATCAACCGAGCCGGATTCTTACCTGATGGGCAGCGCGGATAACGTGCTGGTATTGTCAGCAATCTATAAAAATAAAGAGGAGGCGATAAGTGCAGCAAAGGCGAAGTGGCAAGAGTTTCAGCGCAGCGTAGCAACCTTTACCCTGAAGTTAGCAAACGGGCGTGCTGATTTGATCCCGGAAATGCCGGTAAAAGTCAGCGGCTTTAAATCTGTTATTGATGCCCAGTCCTGGCTGATTAAATCAGTTGAACATAGTATCAGCAACGGCGGGTATATCAACACACTGGAGCTCGAAGCAGTAACCGGTCAAATCGAGTATGAGATGACAGAAGGATAGGTGATTCACAAAAAGTGAATTTTACTTCCAATTGTGGTATTTTATGTATTAAAATTTGCTACCTACTACAGGGAGATACCATAATGATGCATTGTCCACTTTGCCAGAACGCCGCCCATACCAAAAGTAGCCGCTATATCTCGCCGGAAACGAAAGAGCGGTATCATCAGTGTCAGAATATTAACTGCAGCTGTACTTTTAAGACGCATGAAACCGTCTCTGGCGTAATTGTCACGCCGGGATTGATCAACGAGGTGCCCGAACACACGGGTGAAGAGAAGCAGCATGCGCCAGGTAATTAAACGCCACCGATGAAGCTTGCGGAATGAACTGATCCCTTAAAATTTTTCCGGCTGTTAGTGCGCTGCATCCGTCTTTGTTGTTGAAGAGAAAGTAAAAACCGTATCCGGCAGATGAAAACTTTTCAGCAACAGAACATCCAGGGGATTTTGCTGCGCTGTGGTGTCCAGCAGGTAATTCAGCGGCAGTCCATCCTGTGCGGTCCAGGTAAGGCGATAGCGGTTATTTCCGAGCGATGTAACCCTTGCCTTCTCCAGCAGCCGGATAAATCCCCACTGACCGGGCCGGTCATCGTACAATCTGGCCCCGGCACTCAGGCTTTTCCACATGAGGGATGCGCCCGGTTTGTATGTTTCTCCCGGCCACTGGATCGTCTGCCAGAAGGGCATCTGGTTAAAATATTCCAGCGTCTGGCCGTCAATAAACAGGCGAGTACTTACTACTTCACGGGCGGTGCCGGGTTGCAGATAGAATGTTACGCCGCTGCGTTTACCAAACAGCATTACGCCGAGAGGGCTAAGGTGGTTCAGGGCCGCCAGAAAAGTCGGATTTATTGTCAGCCCTGGCGGTAGTTTCGCGGCGGGCTGCCAGCGGTTACTGCGGTATTCCAGTACCCCCTTTAGGTTCTGACTGATAAAGCGGTGGATTTTACCGCTGTCAGGGCGGATAAACTCACCAAGCTCTGCCAGATTACAGTCCGTCTGTGTGTTGCTGAACGGGTAGGTGTTATCGAAGTGTTGATGCCAGCTGTTGACGATGGTCTGCTGCCACTGGCTGTTCATCCGGCTTAGCCCCTGCTGCATAATCCTTTCCCAGGAGCGGCTGACAGGTGCGACAAAAATCGCATTTCTGGCAAGAGCGAGGTTTTTTCCCAGCTGGGCCTGTACACGCTCCGGCAGCTCAGCAGCAGTATTGTCGAGCTGGGTTCCCTGAAATACGGAGTTCATCAGCGCCAGCGTATTGTCGGAGGCTGAGTCTATTTTACGCAACCGATCCCGCTGTCGTTTGACTTCCGAGAGCCACTGCCTGAGCGTGGTACCATTACGTCCACTCTGCGGCAGCTCTTTTTCCATGCCTACCAGCCCGCCAAACACCGGGACCAGAAGCGAGTTAACACGGCCCTGAGCCTCATTGGGGCTGTCCGCCAGCCCCTGCCAGCTTAGCTGGTGCATCAGCGCCAACAACGGCGAATTGTTCGGGTCTGCCAGGCGGGCAAGCTGTTCACTGTTACTCTGGGAGATGTACGTTATCTGATTCAGCATCTGCTGCCAGGCTGCCGCATAGTCGGTAAAATAGCGCGTCCGAAGGCGCTGTCGAACGGCGTCAGGACTTAGCATATCCTGCTGCGGGCCCAGCACCCAGGCGGTTTGTTCCTGAATCGCTTTCACCTGTTGTTCAATCGCCGGGCGAACCAGCTCCTCCCAGACATTACGGGTGAAGGCTCCCGGAACAGGCACTTCGGACTGATAAAAGTCGTTCAGATTGGCGTCACCGCTCAGCCGGCTCAGTGATACATCTGCATAGCTGAGGCGAGCCTGATCGATTATCTGTTGGTAACGCTTCGCTTCCGCCTGTGGATTATTCATGCTCTCCGCCAGGCTGAGCCGGGTCTGCTGAATCAGGCGGACATCGGGCGCAATACGCAATGTCGGATGAGCATGGAGCTGTGAAATGAACCAGGCCAGATGCGATGCCGAAAGCCGGGGAAGGCGCGCTTTTAATTGCACGATAAGGAAGTTCTGGTCTGCCGCATCGATGATGTGCTCCGGCTGAGCCAGCATCAGCTGTGCTTTGAGGTGATTATAGCGGAGTAACGGATCTGTCGTAACGGACACAAGCCGTTGCTCCAGCGCCCGCTGTGCCGGTAAAGCTATCTGCGCTCTGGCCTGCCGGACATATTCCGACCTCAGGTGTGGCAGTAGCCTTCCGGAAATATCCATACCGAAGCGACGATACCACGGTGTTCCGGCCTGCTGTTGTTCAGCCAGCGTGCGAAGCTGTTCCTGTAACGCGTCCAGCTGCCGTTCATTTTGGGGAGAGGATGCTGAAAGCAGAGTCTGCGTATGATGCAGCAGGCTAATATTGCCATACCAGGATATCACGATTCCTGTAGCCCATAATGCCAGCAGCGCTTCCAGACACCATAGCACGATCGTGCGGGGAGCCAGCGTGGTGCTTTTTCCCGGCAGGCGGGCACAGTGCCCGGCAATGCCGCGCCAGATCGCACCCATACGCTGCCGGTACAGGAAGCCGGTATCGCCATTCACCAGCGGCGGGGTAAAAAGTACGCCGTGCAGCCGAAAAGAACAGGCGTCGTTCAGAAAAACGCGGAAGAAATTCAGCAGGCGTTCCACTCCTCCATGCTTTAGCTGCGATGAAAGGCGTAACAGATAGTCATGACGGGTATCCTGCATCACGTACTGCATCCCCGGCGCGATCATATTGTCGGTAAGCGTTATCAGGGAGGCCTGTAGCTGTGTGGTTGTAAATGCCTGACCAGAGAGCGCAGCGACCATTGGATACTCCGGTATTTCCTGCGGCCATTGCGTTTTGGCTATTTCCAGGCGATAAACCGGTGGCTGCCAGCGAAGCGCATGCTGTACTGACCACAGCCCACGCTGTAGGGCATCAATTTGGGGGACAGATTGCGTGGTGTCGTCCGTTATATGCACCAGGGCGTCAACGGGCCTGCGTCCCCGCAGGGCCCTTAGTGCCTTCAGATCAGACTGATTTCCCTCATGAGTGAGATCACCGCCCCACAGCAAAATAGTGTTGCCGCAGCGTAACCAGCCCTGCGAGGTTAGGCCTGGTGCAATCTGTTCGACCTGTGAAGGGGGGCCTGTCAACAGTAGCCAGGCATGTTGATGTTTCCAGCGCCAGCGGCTGTCCCGCTGCAAATGGCGTTTAAGTTCATCACTGTTAATCAGATACTGCGGTTGCGCCTGACGATCTTCTTCCGATAGCGGCGGCGCAATAATCCCTTCCAAATCGAGCTGCTGTGAGCTCCGACGTTGGATCCACACCCGTACCAGGATGAAGGCAAAAAGCAAAATGAAGACTACGATTAGCCATCCTTCTAAGGAAGGCGTATTCAGCGCCTTCGCCAGTGAGTGCGGCAACCACTCTGCGCGAAGCAGCCAGAGGGCGTTGCCGGCAAGCAACACCAGCATTAACCCGATCATCTGCGCTCTCCGGGGATTACCTGCTGTAGCCAGCATTGCCCCTTATAACCGGAGAAAAGCAGCGTGGGTGATGAGGCCTGTGTAGCCAAAGTAAGCTGCACTGCCGTTCGTGCTTCACCGGGATTACCCAGAGCGCTGTCTGCATCAAACAGCGCGGGACACGCCTTAAGCTGCGTTGCACGTAGTAATTGCAACGTTTCCGTTTGCTGCGCCGGTAGCTGGCTATAGCTGGCATGGCGTATTTTTTCGGCCGGAAGCTGTTGCGTAAACATTAGCGCCAGCGCGTCCGACAGGCGGGCATATGAGGTCAGCATCGACCGGGGCAAATGGCCTCGCGGACTAAGTTTGTGGCTGCGGCAGAATGCTACGGATGCCAGCAGCAGGCTGGCTGCTTCTTCACTGGCATCGGATCCTTCATTCAGTTCGGCAAAAATCAGGCAGGTCAGCATCTGGGGGGGGATTATCGCTTGCCGCCATCAGCCAGCCGGGGAGCCCGCTGTCGTCCAGCGATTGTAGTTCTGCCAGTGGTAATGCAAGCCGCTCTGCTTCCTTCTCAATACTGTCTTTCCAGATATCCGTTTCATTCTGCGGACATTGAAAATAAAGATTTACCGACGAGGGCAGGGAGTATCGCTGAATATACTCCGCGACAGGCGTCAGGACGGAAGAAAGCAGCGCACTACGTCGCTCCCATTGGGGCAATCCTTCAAGGGACTCAAAAACCAGGCGGTTGTTCTGATTAACCGGGAGGGAACCATTGGCCACCAAACTTGCGCCTTGTTCATCAGGCACCGTATGATGCGCACTCACCAGAATGCTGACTCCCTGATTTGTCCAGCGTTTCCACTGGTGGCGACGGGATGCCAGCGTGCGGTTACGGGTGTTAATGCGGAATGCCATAAGTTCGTATACAGATAGTCTGATACCCAAAAACAGCAGCCAGACGAGAAAAGGGCCGCCGCAGGCCACCTTAAACAAGTGCGATTTTTCCTGGAGTTCAGTATCGGACAGTATGTACACGGTCAGCATAAAACCAGTGACCAGAAAAACCAGTAAAGCCGCGCCCCACAGCCACCAGCGAGGAGCTCCAGGGAGCGGAACATCTTCCATGTCAGGGATCGTCCAGTTCATTATTACTTTTCCCCGGCGTTGCTCAGACTCGCGAGCAGGCTGCACCCACATTCGGTTTTAAACTGGTGCAATGCGGCCTGTTTGCCGTCAATAATGATCCTTGTGTTGCCCGGCAGGATGGCATTCACGCCATGTCCTGGAACCGGGCAACTGACTTTATCGTTAACTACCGCTGAGCTTTTTTATATTCAAAGGTGCCGTCCCATTCGGGTAATTCTGCTGGCGGCAGGGGAACAATTTTATCAATGTCCGGGAAGCGGGCGGACGGGTTGCTTCGGATCTCTTTATAAATAAGATCATAGCGGCGTGAGCGTTCAGAATCTTTATCCAGTGCCAGATAATCCCCGCGATTATCTGGAGAAGGCCCATTAAAAGCACCTGCCATTTGCATGGCTGAAATTTTATGACCTGCTTTTACGCCCAGCTGATAATAGACAATCGCGTTCTTATAATCCTTTTGGATAAGTTTATACCAGCCGGCCAGCCAGCCAGCCGCTTCGCCATGTCCTTGGTTTGCCGCACAGGCCAGCATCACTTTAGCTATTTCCGGGCGATAGGCCGGGTTAGGTTTAAAGTGCACCACATAAGGGTCTGGATTCGAAGTGTCCTCAAAACGTCCCGTTAAAAGTAATTCACCTATTACATACTGGCCTTCGGGATTACCCATATCCGCCGCCTTGCGGAAATAGGTAAGCGCGGCGGTTTTATCGCGCTTTACGCCGTAACCTGTTTCCAGATAATGACCCATCGCGTAATAGCCGGCCGGGATGTTTAACTGCATCATCTTTTCAGCAATGGCAATTACCTCTTCCGGGCGCGTCTTCCCATCAACCGGCTCTGCCAGCCGCTGATAGAGCATATTTTGCAGATTGATCATCGCCTTGTAGTGATCTTTCTCTGCGGCCTGGCGATAGAGATTAGCGATGGCATTATAATCTTTTGCTCCCGGTGCTTTCTGCATGGCGCGCGCCTGCTTAAACCACTTGTCTGCCTGTGGGTCCAGTGCTGGCAAGTGGTCAGCTTCATGGACGCAGGTAAAGGCCAGGTTTGCTTCCGTGGCGGCTACGGTTTTATTCATGTCGTCTCCCTGATTTTGATGGCAGCCTGACAGCCCTGTTAGACCGGCGATTAATACACTAACCAGTAATGCAGGTTTCATCCTTTAGTCCTTATCCTGTAATTTAGTGCTGTGGTCGATAAATTTGATCACGGATGACATTAGAGGTAAGCCCTGTGATTCTTTCCATAGCTGCGTATTTTCATTCAGTAATTTATCCCATGCATCAAATATTCCTTCGTAATCACTCCCTGTGCATCCGGCCCTATTGTTAGTACGCAATCCCCAAAGCTGATTACGCATAGCCGGAATAATATTGCTGTGGTCGGTATCCTGGATGGCAATAGCTGATTCGCTGTCAAATAGCATACTGCGTAAATTAATATTCGCCGAACCCTGAATCATAAATACGTCGTCCTGGATGAGTTCAGAAAACGATTTAAAATCATTGACGTGCTGGCTGTTGCCACAATGCTGGCAAGCCTACCGGTCATACCTGTTCGCGGTAAGCTGGATGCCAAACGAGCTACAAGAGGGACCAGCCCAATTTTATTGGCGTCGCGTACGTTGATACAGGCGAAATTTAAGCGTCCACATAAAACCATAACCCGGGCGCAATTACTTCGTGGAAACTGGGCTTATACAACCAGCGTAGGGGCATATGTTGGGCGCTGGGTGCCCTGGCTGGGTGCAGCTTTGACTTTATACGATTTAAATGTGATTACTCAAAACGTCATTCACCGTTATAAATTAATAACAGGGGGATAAGTGACAAATATGTGTAAAGCAAATTACGTCCATACGTTGCTAAAAAAATATTTTTGGGAAATGACAGATGACACCTCATTGAGTACAGGGGACCGTCCTGTTTTACCTGAAGAAGCCGCAGATTTTTTAAATGAGTATGCAGCCGCGCTAAACGTCGATATGACTCATTTCCATTTCAACCGGTATTTTCCGCGCGAAGGCGTACCGTACCGTTCCTGCCAAATGCTGTTTTGCCCGCTTTTATGCGCACAGAGCATCACGCACCAAAGCCGCTAACCGTAGCGATGTTGGTTGCCAGTGCTGAAGCGGGACACTGGGTCGACTAAGCATCAGATTTTTTCTTCTGCGACACTATGAAAAGCCAAATAAAAAAGCCGCCCTGAAAGGCGGCTTAATCGTATGATTTTAAAGCTAGAATATGGTGGCCCCTGCTGGACTTGAACCAGCGACCAAGCGATTATGAGTCGCCTGCTCTAACCACTGAGCTAAGGGGCCTTATGGAGCGGGATTATAAAGTAACTCGCCGGGGCAATCCAGCTATCACTTATCGGTTGGCGCTTTTTACAGCAATTCAATCGATTGAAAAACCTTCTTTTCTTTACCGCCGGGATAACAATGAGAAACGTCCCGAAAGAAAGGGGCCTTCTTCTGCGGTGCCGCTTGTTAAACTATGAGCCATAATGATGTCATGCTGATAAATAACAGGAGTGCAGGGATGAGTGAGCATGGAATTACCGACATTATTGCGCCCGGCCTGCGGGTGGTATTTTGTGGCATCAATCCGGGCAAATCCTCTGCCCATACCGGACATCATTTTGCCTATGCCGGAAATCGTTTCTGGAAAACGCTCTGGCTCGCTGGCTTTACGGAGCGTCAGCTGATGCCTGAGGAGGAGCTACATCTGCTTGATACGCGTTGTGGCATCACCAGGCTGGTTGATCGTCCAACCAAAGAAGCCAGTGAACTCTCCACCGGTGAACTGCGCGAAGGTGGAAAAGCATTAGTAGAAAAGATGCTGCGTTATCAACCGGCGGCGCTGGCGGTGCTGGGTAAGGATGCTTACAGGAAAGCATTTTGTCAAAGTAAGGTGGAATGGGGCAAACAGGAAGCTGCCATAGG
Organism: Mixta intestinalis; assembly: GCF_009914055.1. Lineage (NCBI taxonomy): Bacteria > Pseudomonadati > Pseudomonadota > Gammaproteobacteria > Enterobacterales > Erwiniaceae > Mixta > Mixta intestinalis. The sequence goes on along the minus strand of NZ_CP028271.1, from coordinate 3,009,370 downwards.
CGAGACGGAGATCTGGGTGCTGCCTAATCCCAGCGGCTTAAATCGCATCACGCAGGAGAAGCTGACCGAGGCCTATCGCGAGCTGGAAACGGCGCTGACGCTACGCGGGCGTTAGCCCCGTAGCTTCAGGCGCTGGACTCAGCCAGTCACTTCAGCCGTAGACAAGTTTTACCTGCTTAGACGCCAGCTCCTACCAATAAAAAAGCCTCCCGCAGGAGGCTTAATGGTTACCTGGACAAGGCAAGGTAACTTAGTCGTCGAGGAAGCTGCGCAGCACTTCTGAGCGGCTTGGATGACGCAGCTTGCGCAGCGCCTTCGCTTCAATCTGACGAATACGTTCACGGGTAACGTCAAACTGTTTGCCGACTTCTTCCAGCGTGTGGTCAGTGTTCATGTCGATACCAAAACGCATACGCAGTACTTTCGCTTCACGCGCGGTCAGCCCGGCCAGCACATCATGCGTTGCAGAGCGCAGGCTTTCGGAGGTCGCGGAATCCAGCGGCAGCTCCAGCGTGGTATCCTCGATAAAATCGCCCAGATGTGAATCTTCATCATCACCAATCGGCGTCTCCATAGAGATCGGCTCTTTAGCTATTTTCAGCACCTTACGAATTTTATCTTCCGGCATCAGCATGCGCTCGGCCAGCTCTTCCGGCGTCGGCTCGCGGCCCATCTCCTGCAGCATCTGGCGCGAGATACGGTTGAGCTTGTTAATTGTCTCAATCATATGCACCGGAATACGGATAGTACGCGCCTGGTCGGCGATAGAGCGGGTAATCGCCTGACGAATCCACCATGTCGCATAGGTAGAGAATTTATAGCCACGGCGATATTCGAACTTATCCACCGCCTTCATCAGGCCGATATTGCCTTCCTGAATCAGATCAAGGAACTGCAAACCACGGTTGGTATATTTCTTGGCGATTGAAATAACCAGACGCAGGTTGGCTTCCACCATCTCTTTCTTGGCACGACGCGCTTTCGCTTCACCGATTGACATGCGACGGTTAATATCTTTTACCTGCTCGATGGTCAGGCCGGTTTCTTCCTCGATCTGCATCAGCTTCTGCATGCTGCGCTGGACATCTTCTTCCACGTCACGCAGTTTTTCAGACCAGGGCTTGTTCATCGCCAGCGCGGCCTGGAACCAGGTTTCGCTGGTTTCATTGCCGGTAAACAGCGTGATGAAGTTTTTCTTCGGCATTTTGCATAGTTCAACGCACAGCTTCATGATGATGCGTTCTTGCGTACGCACGCGCTCCATCATTTCACGCATGTTGTTGACCAGATAGTCAAACTGCTTCGGTACCAGACGGAACTGTTTAAAAACTTCCGACAGTTTTTGGATCTCTTCAATCGCATCCGCGTGGCTGCGGCCTTTGGCTTTAATCGTCAGACGCGTAGCTTCGTACTGATCGCGCAGTTCGATGAATTTTTCACGCGCCAGTTCAGGATCGATGCTGTTGTCGTCATCGCTGCTGTCGCTGTCATCATCTTCATCTTCATCATCGTCGTCGTCACGCTCTTCTTCAGAGAGTTCAGAGCCAACGTGGGTGGCGGTCGGTGCGAGATCTTCCTCGGCGTTAGGATCGACGAAGCCGGTAATCAGGTCGGAAAGGCGTGACTCGCCTGCTTCAACGCGATCGTACTGCTCCAGCAGATAAGTAATGGCTTCCGGGTATTCGGCGACGGAGCACTGTACCTGGTTGATACCGTCTTCGATGCGTTTCGCGATATCAATTTCGCCTTCACGCGTCAAAAGTTCTACGGTACCCATTTCACGCATGTACATGCGGACAGGATCGGTGGTGCGTCCGATTTCAGACTCTACGCTGGATAACACTTGAGCTGCCGCTTCAGCTGCATCTTCGTCCGTGTCGGCGCTGTTTTCGTTCAGCATCAGATCGTCGGCATCAGGCGCTTCTTCTACTACCTGAATGCCCATGTCGTTGATCATCTGGATGATGTCTTCGATCTGATCGGAGTCGACGATATCTTCCGGCAGATGGTCATTGACCTCGGCATAGGTCAGATAGCCTTGCTCCTTACCACGGGTGACAAGCAGCTTGAGCTGTGACTGCGGGTTTTGCTCCATAAGACGGTATCCACACTTCTGTTAATTTGATTGGTGTCGGGTCAGCCATAAGGGCCAACAATAACAGTTGAAGGCGTTTGGATTATTGCCGCTGCCCTCGTAGCGGCTGTCAGGGTCTGCCTGAGTATATATCGGCACTTAAGCCGCTAAAGTTTGCTGTGAGACTGGTCATGCTTATGCTGTTGCGTTCCGGCCTGCGCGGTGTATGCTACTAATGACGCGGTGCCGGGGCGTTGATAACGTCTCTCAATACCAACGCGTTCGCTAAATTTATTTCTTTGCCAGCGCCTGACTGAGCGAGCGTACCTCTTCCCGTTCTTCAGGGGTGAGGCCATGCGTTCTGGATCGGGCAATCAGCGCTTCCAGACGCTGCTCCAGGGCAGAATCATACATTTTCGCCAGGGAGTCCTGAAACATCGCGTCGACTTCCTCATCTACGATCATGTGGTTCCATGTTGCCAGCGTTTCAAGGTGCTGGCTAAAATTTGTTCCGCGATATAACTCCAGTAGCTGACCAGTGGTCAGGCCAGGATTAGCATTACAGCTGTTCACCAGTTCCATAAACAGCGGCAGCCCTGGCATATTCAGCTGCTCCAGCCCCTGTAGCGAAGGCACCATCGCCGCCAGGCGCGGATTTTGTACCAGCAGACCCACAAGTAGACGCATGGTGGTGCGTTTTAACGGGGGGGCTACCGGCTGGACGCCGCTTTCGGCCTGTTTTGGCAGCAGCTTTTCCAGCTGCCTGTCATCCAGAATACCGAGCATGTTGCCCAGCTGCTGACGCAGATAAATGCGCAATGTTTCGCCAGGAATCTGACCTATCAGCGGCAACGCCAGCGTACTCAGGCGCGTTCGTCCATCTTTAGTGCTCAAATCTACCTGCGGCAACAGCGTATCGAACAAGAAACTCGATAGCGGCATCGCCTGATCCATACGCGCTTCAAAAGCGTCCTTACCCTCTTTACGAATCAGCGTATCCGGGTCTTCACCATCGGGCAGAAACATAAAGCGTAGCTGACGTCCGTCATTCATGTAAGGCAGAGCGGTCTCTAAAGCACGCCATGCTGCTTCACGGCCGGCACGATCGCCGTCATAACAACAGATTACGTTATCCGTGCTGCGAAACAGCAGCTGAATATGGTCGGCCGTGGTAGACGTTCCCAGCGAAGCAACGGCGTAATCGACGCCAAACTGTGCCAGAGCCACCACATCCATATAGCCTTCGACAACTAATAGCTTCGCAGGTTCGGCATGCTGTTTCTGCGCTTCATACAGGCCATACAGCTGACGGCCTTTATGAAAAATATCGGTTTCCGGCGAGTTAAGGTATTTAGGAGTACCGTCACCCAATACACGCCCGCCGAAGCCAATCACCCGGCCCCGCTTATCGCGGATAGGGAACATCACGCGGTCGCGGAAGCGATCGTAGCTGCGGCCCTGATCGTTAGTGACCAGCATGCCCGCATCCGTTAGCGACTGACGATCCTCGGGATTACGTCCAAAACGCTTTAGGGCATTATCCCAGCCGGGCGGAGCGAAACCGATAGCAAAGTGCGCAATGACTTCATGACTTAACCCGCGCTGATGCAGATAGGCGCGTGCTGATTCTGCCTGCGGCTGGCTCAGCGCCTGCTGATAAAAATCAGACAGACCGGACATCAGCTGATACAGGCTTTGACGCTGATGGCGTTCCAGCTGGCTTGGGCCGCTGCCTGCTTCATAAGGCACTTCCAGCCCATGCTGCGTTGCCAGCTCTTCAATGCTTTCGACAAATTCCAGACGATCGTAGTTCATCAGGAAATCGATCGCGTTGCCGTGTGCGCCACAGCCGAAACAGTGATAGAACTGCTTTTCGCCGTTAACGGTGAAGGAAGGGGTTTTTTCGTTATGGAAAGGACAACACGCGTGGAAATTCTTACCCTGCTTTTTCAGCTTAACGCGGGCATCGATCAGATCCACAATGTCCGTGCGGGCAAGTAAGTCATTGATAAATACGCGTGGAATTCGTCCGGCCATAAGCCCCGTTTTCTTCGCTCATAAACGAAAATAAGCCGCGCTTCCTTCCGGAAAGCACGGCCTCTAACTTGACTCTGTCTGCGTTTAACACGCGATGGAAGCGCGGTGCTTCCGGAAGAAATTAGTACAGACGAGTGCGGCGTGCGTTTTCGCGAGCCAGTTTCTTGGCGTGACGCTTAACAGCAGACGCTTTAGCGCGCTTACGTTCGGTGGTCGGTTTTTCATAAAACTCACGACGACGAACTTCAGCCAGAACGCCTGCTTTTTCGCAGGAACGCTTGAAGCGACGCAGTGCTACGTCGAACGGCTCGTTTTCACGTACTTTAATTACCGGCATGTAACTCTCACCTCGATAGAATTCGGTCTTTTGCTGACGTCGGCGTCAGCTCATTTCAAAATGGTGCGGAATTTTACAACAATAGCGGCTGCGTTGTAAAGCAACATTGAGCGTTGCAAACCAACAGCGGGCCTGGCCGCTGCCGATTTTTTGCAGGCGGAGGAGTATAGCGTAAAGCTTTCATCGTCGTTCAAAGTTTTTTCGCTTTTTGCTCATAAAAGAGACAGCATCTGATAAAAGCGCGTCAGAGTCGCGATGGGCTGTGATACACTGCGCGCCGCAACTGAGAGGTAAAGCAACCATGCGCGTTCTGGGTATTGAAACATCCTGTGATGAAACCGGTGTCGCCATTTATGACGATCGGGCCGGTTTACTCGCTAATCAACTCTATAGTCAGGTGAAAGTCCATGCCGATTATGGCGGGGTGGTGCCGGAACTGGCTTCGCGCGATCACGTGCGTAAAACGGTGCCGTTAATTCAGGCTGCGTTGCAGGAGGCGGGGCTGGAAGGCAAAGATATTGACGCGGTTGCCTGGACCGCTGGCCCAGGTTTAGTCGGTGCGCTGCTGGTTGGCGCGACCATTGGCCGCTCGCTGGCGTTTGCCTGGCAGGTTCCCGCCGTGCCGGTACACCATATGGAAGGGCATCTGCTGGCACCGATGCTGGAAGACAATCCACCGCAGTTTCCCTTTGTCGCACTGCTGGTCTCTGGTGGCCATACGCAGCTAATTAGCGTGACCGGTATCGGTGAATACAGCTTGCTGGGCGAATCAATTGATGACGCCGCAGGTGAAGCCTTCGATAAAACCGCTAAGCTCCTGGGCCTGGATTATCCCGGCGGGCCGATGCTGTCGCGTATGGCGCAGCAGGGAACGGCAGGGCGCTTCACGTTTCCGCGTCCGATGACTGACCGGCCTGGTCTGGACTTCAGCTTCTCAGGTTTAAAAACCTTTGCTGCCAATACAATTCGCGAGAACAGCGACGATGCGCAAACGCGCGCGGATATCGCCCGTGCTTTTGAGGATGCGGTAGTGGATACGCTGGCGATTAAATGCAAACGCGCGCTGGATCAAACCGGTTTTAAACGCCTGGTGATGGCGGGCGGCGTCAGCGCTAACCGGACGTTGCGCCTGAAGCTGGCGGAGATGATGCAGGCGCGGGGCGGCGAGGTTTTTTATGCCCGTCCTGAATTTTGTACCGATAACGGCGCGATGATCGCCTATGCCGGTATGGTGCGTTTAAAAGGCGGTACTCGCGGCGATCTCGGCGTCAGCGTGCGTCCGCGTTGGCCACTGGCTGAACTACCGGCAATTGCCTGAGCAGGGCGTTTTTTCACAACGTAACCATCTTGCGCCAAAGGGCTGGCAACTTAATAAGTAGCCGCCCTTGTTTGTTATTACGTTAGCGGATTATCTGACAGCTTATTCAGGCGTTATGGCGTTTACTGTTTTGTGCGTTCAGCTCGTTTTAACGCCGTTATCTGATTTAAGAAAGCAACCGATTATGATTGCTGGTTCGTTTATTGTAGCAGGATAATAAGTCCGATCGCTTATGACGTTGCTTAGTAATACCAGCTTAGATAAGTAGTATTCGCAACCTGTGTATTAAAAAGAACGGACCTGTTCCGATTATATTCTGGTTTGTTTTTTTATATCAGGAAAATATGCAGCGAAGATAAATAACGAAAGTCATCATTGTATCGGCCTCGCATGTGGCGTCAATAAACGAGGCCGGGTAAATAACGTCGATATACTGGCAGCAGCAATTCGACGTTATTCACATTTTCTGATTAAGGTTTGCTGGCGCCTACCATAGATCCAGGAGGAGTCAGTTCAAAGCCAAACAGTTTGGCGATGGGGTTCAGGAAATCATAAATCGCGTTCTTAACGATATCTAAAACTTGCTGCCACTCAGGTACATCGTTATGTATTTTTCCATCCTCGCCCAGATAAGCGCCACCGCTGACATGATTGATTTCACGCGTAGTAAGATTTCTCATTTTTGTTTTCCTTTTAAGGTGTTAGTGAGTTACTTGTAAAACACAACTACCTTAATAAAATAAGCGGTGCTTACTATCGTAAAAGTTTTATTTGCGAACGAAAAGAGGATAAAAAGAAATATAAACTATTCCTATAGTTAATTAATTATTTCTTTTGGTTTAATGTTGATGTCGGCAGCGTTTATCTGCTGGACGATTGAGCTTAACGAATAAAAGATGGAAAGTGATTATTTTATGCCTTCACCAGGCATTTTTCCCGCCATCGTAATTTGTCAGTCGACGTGAAATATGCCAGCGAATAAAATAAGCTCAAGGCTTACGCTTTTTTTTCCAGATTTTTGATTCCTGTCCGCGCCACAGACGCTGAATATTATCATGATGGCGTAACAGTATCAGGCAGGAAAGCATCGCGACCGGGAAGGTAAACTGCGGCTTGAACCACCAGACATAAAAAGGCGCAATCAGCGCGCTGACGATAGCACCCAGCGATGAATAGCCGCTCAGCAGCACGGTCAACAGCCAGGTTCCGGTCATCAGGCCGGTCAGATCCCAGCCGATAGGCGCAATGGCACCCAGTGCCGTAGCCACGCCTTTACCGCCGCGAAAACGAAAGAAAACGGGATAGATATGGCCCAGGCAGGCAGCAATTGCCGTCAGACCAAGATAAACCGGAGAAACGCCCATTTCATAAGCCAGCCATACCGGCAACATCCCTTTCAGGATATCGAACACCAGCACCGCCGCCGCTGCGCCTTTACCACCGATACGCAATACGTTTGTGGCACCGGGATTGCCTGACCCGTTATGGCGCGGATCGGGGAGGCCTGCGAGCCGACACACCAGGATGGCACTGGAGACAGAGCCGCACAGATACGCGAAAATGATCATACCAAGCGCGATTGCACTCATAACACCGTTCCGTTTCGTAAGGGTCGTTTTAGTCTCATCATCTGTGGATAATACGCATAATTCGCCGGAAGTGGTATCCGGTTAACGCAAAAACAGAGACTGCCATCATGGATATCGTATTTATAGAACAGCTGTCGGTAATCACTACCATTGGCGTTTACGACTGGGAACAGACTATTCAGCAGAAGCTGGTTTTCGATGTCGAAATGGCCTGGGATAATCAAAAGGCGGCGGCCAGCGATGATGTGAATGATTGTCTGAGCTATGCCGACGTTGCCACTCTGATTATCGACCATGTTGGTCAGGGGCGTTTTGCGCTGGTAGAAAGGGTAGCGGAAGAGGTGGCCAACCTGCTGTTAACGCGCTTTGGCTCGCCCTGGGTACGTATCAAGGTCAGTAAGCCTGGCGCCGTTGCCCAGGCCGCTCGGGTAGGCGTCATTATTGAGCGCGGAGCCCGTTAGCCCCGGCGGGGACTATTCTGAAATAGATCCAATGTGATTGCTATCACAATGAAACCGAACCACATTATGGCTGTCATATAGCTGGCATAACGCTGAGTTGGCATCTTTTCTGGCGGTTACGTTTCGAACGTCCGCCTTTTTAATGGCTAAAACATTAGGGTAGAGGACTTTTGATGGCAGATATTCATCAGCTCTGGGTGGCTGCAATTCTCGGCATTGTCGAGGGGCTGACAGAGTTTCTTCCTGTCTCATCCACCGGTCATATGATCATTGTTGGACATCTGCTGGGTTTTGAAGGCGATAAGGCAGAAACGTTTGAAGTCGTGATTCAGCTTGGATCTATTCTTGCCGTGGTGGTTATGTTCTGGCGGCGGCTGTTTGGTCTGATTGGTATTCACTTCGGTCAGGTTAAGCATGAAGGTAGCGGAACCGGTCACCTGACGCTGATTCATATCCTGCTGGGCATGGTCCCTGCGGTAGCGATCGGGCTGATCCTGCACGATCAAATTAAGACGCTCTTTAATCCTGTCAACGTGATGTATGCGCTGATTGTCGGCGGCGTACTGTTGCTGGTGGCTGAGTTTCTGAAGCCCAAACAGCCGAAAGCGCCGGGTATCGATGACATCACTTACCGCCAGGCTTTCATTATTGGCTGCTTCCAGTGTCTGGCTCTCTGGCCGGGATTCTCTCGTTCTGGCGCAACAATCTCCGGCGGGATGCTGATGGGCGTGAGCCGTTATGCCGCTTCAGAATTCTCCTTTATTCTTGCCGTGCCGATGATGATGGGCGCTACCGTACTCGATTTGTATAAAAGTATGGGCTTCCTGTCGATGGACGATCTGCCGATGTTCGCCGTGGGCTTTGTCACTGCGTTTATCATTGCGCTGCTGGCGATTAAGTTCTTCCTGCATCTGATTAAGCGTATCTCCTTTGTGCCTTTCGCCATCTACCGTTTTATCGTTGCCGCTGCGGTTTACCTGGTTTTTGTCTAACGCAGCAGACGATTAAAAAAGGAGGCATCAGCGCCTCCTTTTTTTATCCCTGTCAGCCACGGCTGGTACGCCAGTTATCCAGCGCTTCGATCCGACGCCGGGTCAGCTCCTCGCGCACCTGAACGCCTTTAAATCCAGCTTCGATAACCGCTTTGGTCGGTACCGCCAGCGCGATCTGAAACGCCTCGCGCAGGTAAATGCCTTGAGGATAAGGATTATTCTCCCAGCCGGTGCGTCCGCGCGCATCCGCTTCGCTGGTTTGCGCCAGCTGCTCAACCCGCAGCGGTTTGCGCCAGGCATCGATGCGATCGAACAGGGTAATCAGCCGCTCTGTTGGCTGTTTCTCAATGGTGTGCACCATATCGTGAAATTCCGCGACCAGCATGGCGAGATCGCGCAGCTGGTTGGGGATACGCAGACGGTGGCACATCGCCTCCACCAGCGGTACGCCAGCAACGCCATGACCGGGATGGCTGGGCCATTTTTCCGGCGGCGTCAGCCCCTTGCCGACATCATGACAGAGCGTGGCGAAGCGCACATCCGGTTCTGGTGTGAGCTGAGCGGCGATCGCCAGCGTCATCAATGTATGCACGCCGGTATCGATTTCCGGGTGCCATTTAGCCGGTGCCGGGACGCCAAACAGCTTATCGATCTCAGGAAAAAGTACTGCCAGCGCGCCGCAGTCGCGCAGCACCTGAAAATAAACCTGCGGGTTACGGGCGCGCAGCGCGTTCTCCGTCTCTTTCCAGACGCGCTCGGCGGTTAAGTCGGCGAGTTCACCGCCGGTAACCATCTGACACATTAGCGCCTGGGTTTCTTCGGCAATGCGAAAACCCAGGTGCGCGTAACGGGCAGCAAAGCGTGCCACGCGCAGCACGCGCAGCGGATCCTCGACAAAGGCCGCTGAGACATGGCGCAGCAGGCGCTTTTCCAGATCCTCACATCCGTGGTAAGGATCGATATAGTTGCCCGCCTCATCCTGAGCGATAGCGTTGATGGTCAGATCGCGCCGTTGCAGATCCTGCTCTAAGGTGACATCAGGCGCTGACCAGGTGACGAAACCGGTATAACCGCTGCCTGATTTGCGTTCGGTACGCGCCAGCGCATACTCTTCCCGGCTTTCAGGATGCAGAAAAACCGGAAAGTCGCGGCCCACCTGCTGGTAACCCTGCTCCAGCATCATTTCAGGCGTGGCGCCGACCACGACCCAATCTTTGTCTTTGACCGGCAGCTTAAGTAAACCATCGCGAACCGCGCCGCCGACAAGATATGTTTTCACTAAGGAACTCCAGTGTTCAGTCAATTAAATATCAGGCGTACCGGTATCGGTTTGCCGTACCGGTAGCTTAAAATCGCTTCCTGACAGTTATTCTGGCACAACAATCGCAGAATGACGGACATGACAACAGCAGGGCCGCCTGTAAGCCCTGTTGCCGTGGAGACGAAAATGGGGAAAAACGGCTGGTTAATTCATCCAGCGGTTGTTTTTCTTCCGGCGTGGAATCATGTGCGGCAGCAGCAGACCCAGCAGTAAACCTACGCCTGCAACACCACCGCCATACATAAACCACTGCATAATAATGGTACGTTGTTTGTCATCCAGCTGCACATTCGCCGCGTTAACTTTCTTCTGTGCGACGATCAGCTGGTTTTTCAGCTGCTGGTTTTCTTCTTTCAGGCCGTTAATCACACTATCGCTGGCCGCAACTTTCTTCTGCATATCCGCCGTGCGCTGATTCCAGCTGTTGTCAATATTTGCCAGCTTATCGGTCAGATCTTTAACCTGCTTCTCAAGCTGCGGCACACGTGTACGCAGGCTCGGCTCGGCGCTAAGCTGCGCCAGTGGGATCCAGTTGGTTTTGCCTTCTGCATCACGAATCTGTCCATACTGGCTTTGGCTGTTGGTCTGTAACAGCGTGACCTGTTCGCCTGCGTTCAGCTTGCCGACCAGACGATATTGATCGCCGGGGCCGCTGCGAACCCAAGTAGATAACTCATCAGAAATATAACGTTTCTCTTCGGCATGGACGGGCAAAGTAACGCTGAATGTCAGCAAAGTCAGAGCAATAAGGTGTGATTTATTCATTCGATATCGTTTTTTCATGTGTTCCGGAAAATTTTAGGGCACAGTCTGGATAGGCTACGCAAAAATCTGAATGAGAACTATCCTGGTCTCAAGCTGATGCGGCAACGCTCGCGAATACATAATAAAGCAGAGACAGCAGAGGGTTATCTGCATTACTCTTCGGCTTATTCCTGAAATCTGCGCCAGTGAAAGATGAATGAAAAATTATGACCATTGAAATCGAGTTAAAGTTCATTGCAACGCCTCAGGCGGCGGATCGGCTTGGCAGTCAACTGGCTGCATGGCCCCATCAATACAGCGCACCGATAGCGTTAACTAACATCTATTATGAAACGCCCGACAATCAGCTGCGCCGCTGGGATATGGGGTTGCGTATCCGTGGCATCGGGGAACGTTATGAAATGACCCTGAAAACGGCAGGCCAGACGATTGGCGGTTTGCATCAACGCCCTGAGTATAACGTCGAGCTTACCCAGCCGGAACTGGATATTACCCGCCTCCCGACAGAAGTCTGGCCTGAGGGAAGCGATATCAACGCGCTGCAACAGCAGCTAAAACCGTTGTTTACCACGCATTTTGCGCGTGAGCGTTGGTTGGTCAGCTATGGTAACAGTGAAATTGAAGTTGCGCTGGATCGGGGAGAGGTTAGCGCCAACGCGCTGAGCGAACCGCTGCATGAAATTGAGCTGGAACTGAAACAGGGTGAGCTGGCGGATGTACTGGCGTTGGCCGCCGAGCTGGGCAAGGCGGGAGGGCTGCGTCCAGGTAGCCTGAGTAAAGCTGCGCGCGGCTACTGGCTGGCGCAGGGTAAACCGGAGCAGCCGCTGCGTCCGTTACCGGTGTTACAGGTAAAACCTAAGGCAACGATCGAAGAAGGAATGCAGGCGGCGCTCACCCTGGCGCTGAAGCACTGGCAATACCATGAAGAGCTGTGGCTACGTGGAGAAACGGCGGCGCAGGGTGCCGTGCTGGACGCGCTGGAAACCGCAAGGCAGGCTTTTTCGCTATTCGGTGGGCTGGTGCCGCGCAAAGCCAGCAGCGCGCTGCGACAAAAATTAACCAGCCTGCTTGAGACGCTGGAGCAGAAACAGCCCGAAGCGCAAGCGATATGCTATAGCCCGCTCTGGCTGGATACCCAGCTGAGCTTAACCGCCTGGCTAAGCAGCGCTGGCTGGCAACCCTTTATCGATGCGAAAAATGCTGAGCGGCTACAGGGTTCTTTCAAACGCTTCGCCGATATTATGCTGGGGCGCGTGGCCGCCGATCTGAAAGAGACCTTCAGTACGATACGCCAGCACAATGAATATCAGGATAAGTCGGTACGTCTGACGCATCATCTGCTGACGGTACATCTGCTGGCAGGTGCCTATCCCTCCGCAGCGGTGGATAGTTGGTTACAGGGCTGGCAGCAGCTGGCACAGGCAATTCGTAATCATCACGATCGTGAGCTGGATATGCTGTGCCGTCAGGCGCTAAGGCAACCTGCTTTTTGGCTTAACGGCAAGGTCTGATTAACGTTAGGGAGAAGTTATGTTGCCAACATTTCATGGACCGCTGCCCGCGCTACTGCAATCGCAGGCGGAAAAAGCGGCGGGGCGACTAAACCGTTCGCTTGCGTCTCTGAATATGCAGCAGCAGGCGGTACTGGCGTTCAGCGATTTTATTACCGATAGCCTGCTTCAGCATCCGGAATGGTGGCAACAGCTGGAGCAGGAAAAGCCGCAGCCTGATGAATGGTGCCACTATGCCGACTGGTTAAACGCCGGGCTGCAAACGGTCAGCGACGAAGCGGCGCTGATGCGGCAGCTACGCCTGTTCCGGCGGCAAATGATGGTACGTATCGCCTGGATGCAGGCCATAGGCGAAAGCAGTACCGAAATGTCGTTAAAACAGCTCAGTACGCTGGCCGAGACGCTGATCGTCGCCGCGCGCGACTGGCTGTGGCAGGCGTGCTGCATTGAATATGGCACGCCATGCAATGCTGCCGGTGAGCCTCAGCCCCTACTGATTTTAGGCATGGGCAAACTGGGCGGCGGCGAGCTGAATTTTTCTTCTGATATCGATCTGATTTTTGTCTGGCCAGAAAATGGCGTAACGCACGGCGGACGCCGCGAATTAGATAACGCGCAGTTTTTTACCCGCCTTGGCCAGCGTTTGATCAAAGTGCTCGATCAGGCAACCGCGGACGGCTTCGTATATCGTGTGGATATGCGTCTGCGTCCCTTCGGGGATAGCGGCCCGCTGGTACTCAGTTTTGCCGCGCTGGAAGATTACTATCAGGAGCAGGGGCGCGACTGGGAGCGCTACGCGATGGTGAAAGCGCGCCTGATGGGCGACAGCGACGATCGCTGGAGCCAGGAGCTACAGCAAATGCTACGCCCCTTTATCTATCGTCGCTACATCGATTTCAGCGTTATACAGTCGCTGCGCAACATGAAAGGAATGATAGCGCGCGAGGTGCGCCGTCGCGGTCTGAAGGACAACATTAAACTGGGCGCTGGCGGTATTCGTGAATGTGAATTTATCGTACAGGTTTTCCAGCTAATTCGCGGTGGTCGTGAACGCACGCTGCAACAGCGCGCGTTATTGCCAACCCTTGCCGCTATTGAAGAGCTGAACCTGCTGACTGAGCCGCAGGTTAGTGCGCTACGCGGTGCTTATCTCTTTTTACGCCGCCTGGAAAATCTGCTACAAAGCATCGCTGACGAGCAAACGCAAACGTTGCCGACGGATGTGCTAAATCAGGCGCGTCTGGCGTGGGCGATGGGCTTTGCTGACTGGACGGCGTTGCTTGAGGCGCTGGAACAGCAGATGGCACAGGTGCGGCTGATCTTTAACGAGCTCATCGGAGAGGATGTCCCGGAGAGCGCGGAAGAGAACGACAGCCATGAAATGGCTGAGCTGTGGCACGATAAGCTGGATCAAAGCGATCTGGACGCGCTGCTGACGCAGCTTGATGAAGCAGCAAGGGAGCGCCTGTTCCGCCTCCTGACTGATTTCCGACGCGATGTTGATAAACGCACTATCGGACCACGGGGAAGGCTGGCGCTCGATCAGCTGATGCCGCGTTTGCTGAATGAGGTCTGCGTACGTGCTGATGCCGATCTTACTCTGGAACGCCTGATTCCGCTGTTGCTGGGCGTAGTGACCCGTACTACCTATCTCGAACTCTTGACGGAGTCTCCCGGCGCGTTACAACAGCTTATTCGCCTGTGTGCCGCCTCACCGATGATCGCCAGCCAGCTGGCGCGCTATCCGCTGCTGCTGGATGAGCTTCTTGATCCCGCTACGCTTTATCAGCCAACCGCGACCGATGCCTACCGGGATGAGCTGCGTCAGTATCTGCTGCGTATCCCGGAAGAGGATGAGGAACAGCAACTGGAAGCGCTGCGCCAGTTTAAGCAGGTGCAGCAGCTGCGCATTGCCGCCGCCGATATTGCCGGTACGCTGCCGGTGATGAAAGTCAGCGATCATCTTACCTGGCTGGCGGAAGCGATTATTCAGGCAGTGGTGCAGCAGGCGTGGAATATGATGGTTCAGCGTTACGGCAAGCCATCACATCTGCAACAAAACGAGCGCGGCTTCGCCGTTGTCGGCTATGGCAAGCTGGGCGGCTGGGAGCTGGGATATCGTTCCGATCTCGATCTGGTTTTCCTGCACGATTGTCCGATTGATGCCGTTACCGACGGCGAACGGGTTATTGACGGGCGTCAGTTCTACCTGCGCCTGGCGCAGCGCGTGATGCATCTGTTCAGCACCCGTACCTCATCGGGCATCTTGTATGAGGTGGATGCGCGTCTGCGGCCTTCCGGTTCAGCCGGTATGCTGGTCAGTACCATGGACGCGTTTGATGAGTACCAGCGTAACGATGCCTGGACCTGGGAACATCAGGCGCTGGTGCGGGCACGCATCGTTTATGGCGAACCCGCGTTGAATAAACGCTTTGAGGCCATTCGTCGCCATACGCTCTGCCTGCCACGCGAGGCGGCGACGTTACAAACCGAAGTGCGTGAGATGCGCGAAAAGATGTACGCCCATTTGAGCCATAAGCATAAGGGGCGCTGGGATATCAAAGCTGATGAGGGCGGTATCACGGACATTGAGTTTATTACGCAATATCTGGTGCTCCGTTACGCCGCCGAAGAGCCTGCGCTAACGGGTTGGTCTGATAACGTGCGTATACTTGAACTACTGGCGCGGCATGACAAAATCTCCCAGCGTGAGGCGGAGGCGCTAACGCAGGCTTACGTGACGCTGCGTGATGAGCTGCATCACCTGGCTCTACAGGAACAGGCGGGGCACGTTGCGCCGGATGCCTTTATGCACGAGCGGCAGATTGTTCAGGAGAGCTGGCAGCGCTGGCTGCTGGGCTCTACAACGGAAGCCTGAGGAACCTGATGCGCGCCGCCGCGTTTTGACGCAGCTATGTTATTATCGCGCGCAATATTTTTACTGCAGTCTGGAGTCTCTGTAATGAAAGTGACACTGCCCGAATTTAACCGTGCAGAAGTGCTGGTCGTCGGCGATGTGATGCTGGATCGCTACTGGTATGGCCCTACCAGCCGTATTTCCCCGGAAGCGCCGGTACCGGTCGTGAAAGTGGATAACGTTGAAGAACGTCCGGGCGGCGCGGCAAACGTGGCGATGAATATTGCTGCGCTGGGTGCCTCTTCACGCCTTATTGGCCTGACGGGAACCGATGATGCGGCGCGGGCGCTGGGCTTAAGCCTGCAAAACGTCAACGTAAAGTGTGATTTCGTGGCGCTGTCGACCCATCCAACCATTACCAAGCTGCGTATCCTTTCCCGTAATCAGCAGCTGATCCGGCTGGATTTTGAAGAGGGTTTTGACGGTATCGATCCTGAGCCGTTGCACCAGCGTATCGCCGCTGCGCTGCCGCATACCGGCGCGCTGGTGCTCTCGGACTATGCGAAAGGGGCGCTGGCAACCGTACAGCAGATGATACAGCTGGCGCGTGCGGCAAAGGTGCCGGTGCTGGTGGATCCCAAAGGAACCGATTTTGAACGCTACCGGGGCGCTACGCTGCTGACGCCTAATCTTTCTGAGTTTGAGGCCGTGGTAGGTAAATGTCAGAACGAGGCGCAGATTGTTGAGCGTGGTATGCAGCTGGTTGCTGATTATGAGCTGTCGGCGCTGCTGGTTACCCGCTCAGAAAACGGCATGACGCTGTTGCAGCCAGGCAAAGCGCCGCTGCATCTGCCTACTCAGGCGCAGGAGGTCTATGACGTGACCGGTGCGGGCGATACCGTCATCGGCGTGCTGGCCGCCTCGCTGGCAGCTGGCGACGATCTGGAAGCTGCTTGCTTCCTGGCAAATGCTGCCGCAGGTGTGGTCGTGGGCAAACTGGGCACCTCCACCGTTTCCCCGGTTGAGCTGGAAAATGCAATTCACGCTCGTCCTGAGAGCGGCTTCGGCATTATGAGCGAGGCGCAGCTGAAAGAAGCCGTTGCGCTGGCGCGTCAGCGCGGAGAGAAGGTGGTGATGACTAACGGCGTGTTCGATATCCTGCACGCCGGGCATGTCTCTTACCTTTCTAACGCACGTAAGCTGGGCGATCGTTTAATTGTTGCGGTTAACAGCGATGCCTCGACAAAACGACTTAAAGGTGACAGTCGTCCGGTAAATACGCTGGAAAACCGAATGATCGTGCTGGGTGCGCTGGAAGCGGTCGACTGGGTCGTTTCCTTCGAAGAGGATACGCCGCAGCGGCTGATCGCTGGTATTCTGCCGGATCTGCTGGTGAAAGGTGGGGACTATAAGCCGGAAGATATTGCCGGAAGTAAAGAGGTGTGGGCTAACGGCGGCGAAGTACGCGTGCTGAACTTTGAAGACGGTATTTCTACTACCAATATCATCAAGCGTATTCGTTCTTAAACCTCAGCGGGAAGGTTATCCGGCAGGCAAAAGCGTTAACGCTCGCCCGCCGGTATTACCGCCTCCGCCGTTACTGCGGATCTTCCTTTTTAACTTCATCGTTCAAAAGCGGCGGCGTTTGATAAGAGGAAGGCGACGCGGGCGTTTGTGGTGTTGCGCTCGCGGTTTGCGGCGCGGCGGGTGCCATTGCCGGAGACGAGGCCGACTGCGTAACCGGTTTTCCGCCCTGGCTTTCCAGCGCGGCAAGACGTTGCTCCAGTGCGGCCAGCTTTTCACGGGTGCGCAGCAGCACCTGTGTCTGCACATCAAACTCTTCGCGATTTACCAGATCCATGCGCGTCAGCTGCGCCTGCAAAACCTGACGAATCTTTTTCTCCACGTCATCGCCAAACTCACGAATGCCTCTTGGCATTGCCTCGTGCACCTGACGTGCGAGTTGTTCAATTTTTTTCGGGTCAATCATGGCGGTTTCCTGGTCGCAACAAAGATAACATAAGTGTAATGCCTGTCTGGAAAAGGATAAACCTAAAATGGCGGCGGCATAAATTGAGTAAGCATATGTTGCGATTGGGCGTTGCCGAGCTGGTTTTTTGGCGTTATAGTGACTTCGCTTATTCTCAGGGCGGGGCGAAATTCCCCACCGGCGGTAAATCAGCGTAGCTGAAAGCCCGCGAGCGCTTCCGATCTCCGATTGGAAGGTCAGCAGATCCGGTGTAATTCCGGGGCCGACGGTTAAAGTCCGGATGGGAGAGAGTAACGGTTCTGGTCGGGCATTCGCTCGCCTCGCGTTATTTTTATGCACTCCTCAAGCACGCCCTGGTTCTGGTAACCACAATATAAATAAGGACTTTTTTTACCATGAATCAGACGCTACTTTCTGAATTTGGCACGCCTGAACAGCGTGTAGAACTGGCCATCGCAGCATTACGTGAAGGCCGCGGTGTAATGGTACTGGACGACGAAGATCGTGAAAACGAAGGTGACATGATTTTCGCAGCGGAAACCATGACCGTCGAACAAATGGCTTTGACCATTCGCCACGGCAGCGGCATCGTCTGCCTGTGCATCACCGAGCCTCGTCGCCAGCAGCTGGATCTGCCAATGATGGTGGAAAATAACACCAGCTCCTTCGGAACCGGCTTTACCGTTACGATTGAAGCGGCACAGGGTGTAACAACCGGCGTTTCTGCAAAAGATCGTCTGACCACCATTCGCACTGCTATTGCAGATAATGCTAAACCCAGCGACCTGAACCGCCCCGGCCACGTATTCCCGTTACGTGCGCGAGAAGGCGGCGTGTTAACGCGCGGCGGCCATACTGAAGCGACTATCGATTTAGTCACCCTGGCCGGTTTCAAACCTTTTGGCGTACTGTGCGAGCTGACCAATGACGACGGTACGATGGCGCATGCGCCGGAGGCGATTGTGTTTGCTAAACAACACAATATGCCAGTCGTAACCATTGAGGATCTGGTTGCATGGCGTCGTAGCCATGAAACCCGCCAGGCCAGCTAATTACTGACGCCTCTCCTCCGCTGTTAAAGCGACTGAAAAGCCGGGCTCTGCCCGGCTTTTGTCTGTGAAGCTTTAGCAAGATAAGGCAGGAGAACGCTATTACCGCTCCTGAAAGCGGATCGCAAGCCGTAACGCAGCTACTCTCTTCGGGCATAAAAGACATGGCTGCCGATAGTGGCGGTGCGGGCGAATTCGTTGCGCCAGACGGGCGTAACGGTCTGGTTGTGATAGTAGGTTGCGCCGTTAGTCACATCAGAAAGCTCGCCGTTAATAATCTGGTGAGCTATCTGTTGTGCCCGCTGCCAGCTTTTATCGCTACCGGGTGGATAGCGCCAGGCGGTTTTTGTCAGGTGCGTCCAGGAAAATTGTCTGGGCGCATACACTACCGGGCAGATTTGATTAATATCCCAGTTAGCGCGATTCATTGTGACTGAAGCGACGGCGATTTGCCCTTTCAGCGGTTCTCCGCGTGCTTCATGATAGATATTCAAAGCCAGACATAGCAGGGCACCTTGAGCCAGCATAGTATTTCCGTCATTGTCCAAACAGAGCGACAGTGTACGAAGCGACAGTCGGCCAGAATAGCAGACAGCGCCTGAAAAATACCGCTACTCAACTATCTCTTTGATTTATAATCCTGTGGCTAATTACTTTCAGATAAAGAGCATCAGCCGATACCGCTGGACTCCAGCAGCGTCAGGCTAAATCCCATCACCGTCATTCCGCATAAAACGCCGTAGCTGGGGTTATTGTGTGGATCGATATCTCGCGCCAGCGGCATCAGTTCATCAACAGAGAGCGCCACCATAATACCGGCGACCATCGCCATAATTGCAGCGATAACCAGCGGTGAAATTACCGGGCCGAGCAGCATAAACGCCAGCAGCCCACCTAATATTTCCGCCATGCCGGAAACCGAAGCCCAGAAAAGCGCACGCGCTTTTGACCCCGTCGCGGCATACATTGGACCCGCCACCGCCAGCCCTTCCGGAATATTATGAATCGCTACCGCCAGCGCAATGCCCAGCCCCAGTTCCAGATCGCTGCTGGCCGTAACAAAGGTGGCGATACCTTCGGGGAAATTATGCAAGCTAATGCCCAGCGTCAACAGAATAGCCGTGCGCCGCAGACTACGGGGTTTCTGGCTTGCCGCCATCAAATCCTGGGGATGTTGATGAGGCAGACAGCGATCGAGGGCGAAATAACCCAGCAGGCCCAGCAGAAACATGCCGTAGCCCATTAGCGGCGACATGCCTTGCGTATTGAGCGCGGCGGGCAGCATTTCCATCAGTGAAATTAACAGCATGATGCCAGCCGCAAATCCCAGCGCAAAAGCCAGCATTCGGTTAGAGGGTTTTTGACCCAGCACGCCTAATATCGCACCGACAAAAGTTGCGGCACCTGCCAGCAAGGTCAGCAATAAAGGAATCGACATGGCATAACCTATAATGAGAATTATTCGTATTAAGACCATGGGAATTCTGGCAAAAAGCGAAGGGGATTAGCGTAAAGTTTTGTCTGATCACCATTCAAAAAAGTTGAACATCTTGGTCATGGTTATCCGCCTGCATCCATTATGTAAAGGGCGTAAGGTGGTTTACCTAATCGATGATGCAAGGTTGAGGTTGTTATGAAACACGTGCGTATGCCAGCTCTGTTCCTGGGCCACGGTAGCCCGATGAATGTACTGGAAGAAAACCCCTATACGCAGGCGTGGCGCACGCTGGGAGAACAGCTGCCGAGGCCAAAAGCGATAGTGGCGATCTCGGCGCACTGGTATACGCGCGGGACGGCGGTAACGGCAATGGATAAGCCACGTACCATCCATGATTTCGGCGGTTTTCCGCAGGCGCTGTTTGATACTCACTATCCCGCGCCGGGAGCGCCTGCGCTGGCGCAGGAAATTGCCGATCTACTGGCACCGGTAGCGGTACATCCCGATAACGCATGGGGGTTAGATCACGGCGCCTGGGGGGTGCTGATCAAAATGTACCCCGAAGCGGATATTCCGGTCGTGCAGCTCAGCATCGATGGCACGCAGAGTGCCGCCTGGCATTTCCAGGTGGGACAGCGGCTGGCGGCGCTGCGCGAGCGCGGCGTGATGCTGGTCGCCAGCGGTAACGTGGTGCATAACCTGCGTAAGGTTCGCTGGCAGGAGGATGCGGAAGCCTGGCCCTGGGCGGCCTCTTTTAATCAGTTCGTTCAGGATAATCTGGCCTGGCAGGGTGCAGCAGAAGCGCATCCGCTGGTGAATTTTACGGAGCATGAAGGCGCGGCGCTCTCTAATCCAACACCAGAACACTATTTGCCGCTGCTCTATATTCTGGGATCGCGCCAGCCTGATGAGCCGGTAACGGTGCCGGTAAACGGGATCGTGATGTCGGCGATCAGTATGTTATCGGTTCAGGTGGGATAGCAGAGATAAAAAGGGCAGCCAGCGGCTGCCCGATAAGGCTATTCGATAAACGCGTGCGGGTAGAAACGGGAGAGATCCTGGGTAATCAGTGCGCGATCTTCACGCAGGCCAATACCGGCTGGCCGATCGTCTATTAGCCAGCTACCGATCAGCGTATAGCTGTCGCCAAACTGCGGCAGGGGATGGAACTGCTGCACGATCATGCCTTCTTCACCATAAGGGCCATCAACGCGCGCGATCTCCTGACCGCCGTCAACGATGCGAATATTTGCGCCTTCGCGTGAAAAAAGCGGCTTCACCACATATTTATCCATCGCCGGAACATTATCTTCCGCAAAATAGGCGGGCAACAGATTCGGATGATTAGGGAACATCTGCCACAGCATTGGCAGCAGCGCCTTGTTGGAAATAATGCTCTTCCAGGCTGGCTCCAGCCAGCGTACGCCCGCATCGTTCAGTTTGGTAGAGAACATCTCGCGCAGCATGAATTCCCAGGGATAGAGCTTGAACAGATTGCTGATCACCCGATCGTTGAGATCGGTAAACTGACCTTTTTCACCCAGCCCGATATCGTCGATGTAGAGAAATTCGCTGGGTAAACCTGCTTCGCTGGCGCAGTCCTGTAGATATTGCACCGTACCACGATCTTCCACGCTGTCACGGTAGCAGGCGAAGTGCAGCAGGCCGAAGCCATGCTGTTGATGCAGTACGGCGAAGCGATCGATTAACTTCTCTTGCAGACTGTTGAACTGATCGCTGCCCGCCGGGAGATTTCCGGCATTAAGCTGATCTTCCAGCCACAGCCACTGGAAGAAAGCGGCCTCATACAGTGAGGTTGGCGTGTCGGCATTGTTCTCCAGCAGCTTGGCATCACCGCTGCCGCCCCAGGCGAGATCGAGCCGGGAATAAAGCGAAGGCTGCGAGGTTTGCCAGGAGGTGCGGACGAAATCCCAGGTATGTTTCGGGATACGGAATTTAGCCAGCAGTTCTTCACTGTTAACGACTTTGTCGACCACCTGCAAACACATCTGATGCAGCTCAGCGGTGGTTTCTTCCAGATAATCCACCTGCGCCAGGGTGAACTGATAATACGCGTCTTCGCACCAGTAAGGCTCGTCATACATAGTATGAAAACCGAAGCCAAATTCGGTTGCGCGGGCGCGCCAGTCAGGACGTTCAGCAATTGCGATACGTTTCATCTGGCGCGTTAGCCTCCCAGCGAGCGGTTGCTGGTGCCGGTGGCACTGCTGCGCTGCATGGTGGCATGTTTAGCGACAGATTCACCGAATCCGCCGCGCGTTACCGTGCTGGTAGTAGCCGGTTTCGGTGCCAGCGCGGTTTTCGGTACCGTCATGGTGCGGCCCGGCGTGGCGGAGCCGTAGCTACGACCGCTGGCATCAACAAACTTGCCGTTCATCGGGCTGGCCGGATTTTTAGAGCTGAAAAGTGGCTGCGGTGCAAAACCAGCGCCGCCGCCCATCATGCGCGCCATCATATAGCCCGCCATCAGCGGCATCCAGAAGCTGCCGCTTTGATGCGCTTCCGCGTTCGCGCCGGTTGAAGATGGTGCCTGCTGGCACTGGCCTTCACCAAACTCCGCTACGCAGTCTTCGCGTGTGGCATATTTCGGCGCGGTTTTTTCCGCTTCTTTCAGCGCATTGTTATAGGCCGTGGTGCACTGGGCGCTCTGATCCGGGTTTGCTTTGCTGCAATCTTCAGCATTTTGATAAAGGGATACCGTTTCGTCGGTTTTTTCGCAGCCTGCCAGCATAAAGACGGCGGTAACAGCCAGTGCGACAGGCGTCAGATGACGGGCGCGCCAGCTCTTACGGAAGGCGTCGCGATTAATATTTTTTGTCCGTTTCATGGGGATAGTCCTCTGCCCAAAGGTAGCGCAAAGGATAGGTGAAACCGGATTAAAAATGAAGCAACAGACGGCGCTGCGCCTGCATCTTTACGTAGCTATACGTTCAAATGCGAGCAAGAGACGTTTCAGCATCAGAGGAGAGGAAAATGAGAGGCGGCGGTCGCGCTGGATATCGCTTTAGCGACCGCCGGATAACAGCAATTTAGTGGCGGAACGGGTTACCGCTCTGGCTTGCTGCGGCAGCTGGCGCTGCGCTTTCTGCATTCTGATTCGAGGCGGATTGCAGCGGTGTACCGCGATCGGCTGCTGCATCCTGCTGCGGATTTTCCGGCGCGACCGTGTCCGGTGACGTCGGGATCTCTTTACCGAGGCTGGCGTTCAGCGTCGCCAGATCCTGCTCGTTCAGCGTGCCCAGCGCAGATTTAATATTTAACTGATTAATCAGGTAATCATAGCGTGCATCGGAAAGCTGCTGCTTGGCGTTGTACAGCGTAGTGGTGGCGTCCAGCACATCAACGATGGTACGCGTACCAACCTGATAACCTGCTTCCATCGCATCCAGAGAGCTTTGCGCAGACACTACCGCCTGTTTGTAGGCGTCAATGCTGCTGATAGAGGCATTAATGTTATTGAAAGAGGACCGTACCGTCTGCACCGTGGAGCGATGTGCGCTTTCCAGCTGCTCGCTGGCGCTGACGAAAGCGTACTGTGCCTGTTTCACGCGTGAAGATACCGCGCCACCGTTATAAAGCGGCAGGTTAAAGCTCAGGCCAACCTGGTTATTACCGGTAATGCTGTCGCTCTGTACCGAACGGCTGCCGCCATATTTGTTGTTCGACATATTGGTCGAGGCGCTCAAATCGAGCGTCGGCAAGTGACCAGATTCTTCAGAGCGGATCTGCTCACGCGCCAAATCCTGTGACAGACGTGCCGAAAGCAGGTTGAGGTTACGGCTTTCCGCCTCTTTCAGCAGCGCGTTAACCGGCTGCGGTTTATCGGTGCGGAAGCGATCGATGTTCAGCGAGGCGAGCGTCGGGTAGTAGTTACCGGTGACCTGACGCAGCGTTTCTACCGCGTTATCAAGCGCGTTACGCGCTGAGACTTCATTCGCCAGCACGTTATCATACTGAGCGCGGGCGTTCTGCACGTCGGTAATCGCTACCAGACCCACGTTGAAGCGCTGGGTGGTTTGATCGAGCTGGCGATAGATAGATTGTTTCTGTGCTTCGATATAGGAGAGCGAATCGATCGCGCGCAGCACGTTAAAATAGGCGGTGGCGGTGTTCAGCATCAGATTCTGTTGCGATGCCTGATAGCTGACATCCTGAATACCGGCGTTTTTTTCCTGCAACGTCAGGGCGCGCCATTTGCTCATATCGAACAGGGTTTGCGTCAGGCGCAGCGAGCCACTGGTCGTATTCGAGTGAGTATCACGACTGTCGCGATAGCCGCTGTTATAGGTATAATCAGCGCCCAGACCTAACTGAGGCAGTAATGGGCTGCGTGCTTCGTTAATCTTTTCAAATGCCGCGTCACGGTCAGCTGCTGAGCTGCGCAGATCGGGGTTAGTCAATCGGGCCTGTTGATAAATCTGCAGCAGGTTCTCCGCCTGACTTGCTACGCTGAAGCCGCCCAGGCTCAGGCCAATTAATAAAGGGAGCAGTTTCTTCATTTGCATTCCTTGTAGTGCAGCAAAGTTTACTATGGTAGCGCTGACTTAAGCGAAAAAATATGCGCCGATTCTAACAGAGTGTGCCAGATTGAGAAGTTGGCTGAACGTGCCATCTTCCGTTAATTTACGTAAATAATTCAGAAAGAACCACCCTTCCTGGCGGAGCGTAATTGAAACGTCTCGTTCTCGCCACCACTGTAAAGGACACCGGCTTTATGGTTAAGAAAACAAAATACCCAGTGACTTTCGGCAAAAACGATGTAGAAATTATTGCACGCGAGCCGCTGTATGAAGGATTTTTTTCTTTAATCCGCTATCGCTTTCGTCATCGCCTGTTTAACGGGCAGATGAGTAACGAAGTGGTGCGCGAAGTTTTTGAGCGCGGGCACGCGGCAGTCCTGCTACCCTATGATCCCCTGCGCGATGAAGTGGTGCTAATCGAACAGATCCGCATACCCGCTTATGATACCAGCCCGACGCCCTGGCTACTGGAACTGGTGGCCGGGATCATTGAGCCTGGTGAAAGCGTGGAGCAGGTAGTGCGCCGTGAGGCGATGGAAGAGGCGGGACTGACGGTAGAACGCGTGCAGCCGATTATTAACTACCTGGCAAGTCCGGGTGGCACCAGCGAGCGCTTGTCGGTGCTGGTGGGAGAAGTGGATGCCAGCGTGGCACAAGGATGCCACGGTCTGGAGGATGAGAATGAGGATATTCTTGTGCATGTGGTGAGTCGCGAACAGGCTTACCGCTGGGTGGAAGAGGGGAAAATTGATAACGCGGCGTCCGTCATCGCTCTGCAATGGCTGATGTTGCACTATGAGAAATTGCGAAAAGAGTGGAATCCAACATGATCAAGCGCTACGTCCCTGATTTTCCCGAAATGATGCGGCTAAGCGAAACCAATTTCGCCCAGCTGCGTCGTTTGCTGCCACGCGACGATGAGGCGGGGGCTTCGGTGACCTATCAGGTAAACGGCGCCAGCTACAGCATTACCGTTATTGAATCTACGCGCTACACCACGCTGGTGGAGATCCGTCAAACCGCGCCCGCCGTCAGCTACTGGAGTCTCCCTTCCATGTCTGTCAGGCTATATCATGACGCGATGGTTGCTGAAGTGTGTTCAACGCAGCAGATCTATCGCTTTAAAGCGCGCTATGATTATCCGAACAAAAAGTTACACCAGCGTGATGAAAAACATCAGATCAACCAGTTCCTCGCTGACTGGCTGCGTTATTGTCTGTCGCACGGCGCGATGGCCGTTCCGGCCTGGTAAGCCGCAATAACCTTGATATGGCGTAAAGATTAAGGAAACTCTTTGGATAGCCTGCTAGAACTTCCTGTGGTGAGTGGGGCCAGTATCAGGATATTACAAATTACGGACACCCACCTTTTTTCAGGCAGACATGAGACGCTACTGGGCGTCAATACCTGGGCCAGTTTCAACGCGGTACTGGAGGCCATTGAGGCTGAACAGCCGTCGATCGATCTGATTATCGCTACCGGCGATCTGGCACAGGACCATTCGTCTGAAGCCTATCGGCACTTTGCTGAGGGTATTGCGCGCTTGCCTGCTCCCTGCGTCTGGTTGCCCGGCAACCACGATTTTCAGCCCGCGATGTTTGAAACGCTGGCGCGGTCGGGCATTGCTGAAGCCAAACAGGTGCTGATGGGCGATCGCTGGCAGCTGGTGCTGCTTGATAGTCAGGTAGCGGGCGTGCCGCATGGTATGCTGAGCGATTATCAGCTCGACTGGCTGGAAAAAACGCTGGCGCAAACTGCCGATCGCCATACGCTGGTCTTGTTGCATCATCATCCGCTGCCGTCGGGCTGTTCGTGGCTCGATCAGCACAGCCTGCGCAACGCCCACGCGCTTGCCGCCGTACTGCAACGCTATCCGCTGGCGAAAACGCTGGTTTGCGGTCATATTCATCAGGAGATGGATGTAGACTGGCACGGTTGCCGCCTGCTGGCGACGCCGTCCACCTGCGTACAGTTCAAGCCACACTGCACTAACTTTACGATTGATGCCGTGGCACCGGGCTGGCGCTGGCTGGAACTGGCTGAGAACGGTGCGGTGCAGACCTGGGTCAACCGTTTGGGAAATCGCGCCTTTACGCCCGATCTCGATTCCGAAGGTTACTAAGCTATGGCAACGCTGCTTTATCTGCACGGTTTCAACAGTTCGCCCGCTTCGGCGAAAGCAACGCTGTTGCAGCGCTGGCTGTCGATGCACCATCCTGAGGTCACGATGCTGGTGCCGCAGCTACCCGCTTATCCTGGCGATGCGGCGCAAATGCTGGAAGAGATCGTGATGGCGCGTGCGGGAGAAAACCTCGGTATCGTTGGCTCTTCGCTGGGCGGCTACTACGCGACCTGGCTGTCGCAATGCTTTACGTTACCGGCGGTAGTGGTTAACCCGGCGGTACGGCCTTTTGACCTGTTGCTCAATTATTTGGGCGTCAACGAGAATCCATACACGGGCCAGCAATATGTGTTAGAGTCTCGCCACATTTACGATCTGAAAGTCATGCAGATTGACCCGCTGGAGTCGCCAGATTTGATCTGGCTGCTGCAACAGACAGGGGATGAAGTGCTCGATTATCGTCAGGCGCTGGCATATTACCAGGCCTGCCGCCAAACGGTGGAAGAGGGCGGCAACCACGCCTTTCACGGCTTTGAACGCTTTTTCCCTGCGATTCTTGACTTTATCGGTCTGAATCACGCCTGACACCGCGGGATCGTATACCTATTTTAACGCTACCAATTCAGAACGATACGATGACTCAATCCAGCTATAACGCTGATGCCATTGAGGTACTCAGCGGCCTCGAACCCGTTCGTCGTCGTCCGGGAATGTACACCGACACCTCACGCCCTAACCATCTGGGCCAGGAGGTGATCGATAACAGCGTTGATGAAGCGTTGGCCGGCCATGCGAAGCGCGTGGAAGTGATCCTGCACGCCGATCAGTCACTGGAGGTGATTGATGACGGACGTGGGATGCCGGTAGACATTCACCCGGAAGAGGGCGTACCGGCGGTCGAGCTGATTCTCTGCCGCCTGCACGCGGGCGGTAAATTCTCTAATAAAAACTACCAGTTCTCCGGCGGCCTGCACGGCGTAGGGATCTCGGTGGTTAACGCCCTGTCAAAAAGGGTGGAAGTCACCGTACGCCGTAACGGTGAAGTGTACGACATCGCCTTTGAAAACGGCGATAAGGTGCAGGACCTGACCGTTACCGGGACGGTGGCTAAACGCAACACCGGTACCCGCGTACACTTCTGGCCGGACGGCAGCTTCTTTGACAGCCCGCGCTTTTCCGTATCGCGCCTGTCGCATCTGTTGAAAGCGAAAGCGGTGCTTTGTCCGGGCGTTGAGATCGTTTTCAAAGATAAGGTGAACAACACCGAGCAGCGCTGGTGCTATCAGGATGGCCTGACCGACTACCTGAGCGAGGCGATCAACGGCCTGATCACCCTGCCGGAAACGCCGTTTGTCGGCAGTTTCTCCGGCGATGTTGAAGCGGTGGACTGGGCGCTGCTCTGGCTGCCGGAAGGCGGCGAGCTGCTGACCGAAAGCTACGTCAACCTGATTCCTACCATGCAGGGCGGCACGCACGTTAACGGTCTGCGTCAGGGGCTGCTCGATGCGATGCGCGAGTTTTGCGAATACCGCAACATTCTGCCACGCGGCGTGAAGCTTTCGGCGGAAGATATCTGGGATCGCTGCGCCTATGTATTGTCAGTAAAAATGCAGGATCCGCAGTTTGCCGGTCAGACCAAAGAGCGCCTCTCCTCGCGTCAGTGCGCGGCCTTTGTCTCTGGCGTAGTGAAAGATGCCTTCAGCCTGTGGCTGAACCAGAACGTGCAGGCGGCGGAACAGCTGGCGGAACTGGCAATTGCCAGCGCCCAGCGTCGTATGCGCGCTGCCAAAAAGGTGGTGCGTAAGAAGCTAACCAGCGGCCCGGCATTGCCAGGTAAACTCGCTGACTGTACCGCGCAGGATCTGGCGAAAACCGAACTGTTTCTGGTGGAAGGGGATTCCGCAGGCGGCTCCGCCAAGCAGGCACGCGATCGTGAATATCAGGCGATCATGCCGCTGAAAGGAAAAATCCTGAACACCTGGGAAGTCTCTTCAGATGAGGTGCTGGCTTCACAGGAAGTACACGATATCTCCGTGGCGATCGGCATCGATCCCGACAGTGAAGATCTCAGCCAGCTACGCTACGGCAAGATCTGTATCCTGGCGGATGCGGATTCCGATGGCCTGCATATCGCCACGCTGCTCTGCGCGCTGTTTGTGCGCCACTTCCGTTCGCTGGTGAAGGGCGGTCACGTCTATGTGGCGATGCCGCCGCTCTACCGTATCGATCTTGGCAAAGAGGTCTGGTACGCGCTGGATGAAGAAGAGAAAGATGGCGTGCTGGAGCAGCTGAAGCGTAAAAAGGGTAAACCGAACGTACAGCGCTTTAAAGGGCTGGGTGAGATGAACCCGATCCAGCTGCGCGAAACTACGCTCGATCCTAACACGCGCCGCCTGGTGCAGCTGACGGTTGAGGATGAGGATATCGAGCAAACGCTGGCGGTAATGGATATGTTACTGGCCAAGAAGCGTTCTGAAGATCGCCGCAACTGGCTGCAAGAGAAAGGGGACAAGGCGGAAATCGAAGTATAGCCGCTTATCGCAGAGGAACTGGAGAACGGTTCCTCTGCTCACTGACGTGGCTGGTGCATCGCTGGATTATATTAGCGGGCCAGCACGTTATCCTGCCTGTTTCACACCTTATTAAATAAAAGCCGTTGAGTGATAAAATTAACGCCATTTGGGTGTGCTTTTCGCTAAATAAGGCTACGTGAATTCTTGCTTTTATCTGCCATGTTAATAATAGAGCTGTAACGTCATCGGGCGGATAAAGATTTACATCAGAAATATGAAAAAAATTCGCTGTAAAAATAACTGATTAATATTCTGGGTTTACCAATTTTTATAATGGGTTAACTGCCTGACTTTTCCCTGGAGCTGTTTGCACAGAAGACAATTTTGTTAAGCTGGTTTCGGTAAAATATACAATCTGTTGTGAGAGTTAAAGAAAATATAATGACTGTCGCTCTTTGTGATAATTACTGAAAGTAGTTAAGGCTTTTTTTAATACAGGTAAGAAAAGTTTCATGACGAAGATCTCGTTTTAACGTATTAATATAGATCGACAAAGAGAGATGAAGAATAAAAGGCAGAGTACGGCTTCCATCCGTTGCTTTTTCCGGGCGTCGGAATAACAGCCCTTCTCCATTCTCATACGCCTCTTTAAGCCAGACGGCATTGTCTATGCGCCGCGTCTGTCTGTTATGTCCGCACTGATACATTTCATCAAGCACGTGGCGAAAGGCGGGGAGCTGGTCCAGATTATGCTCAAAAAGTACCGGCTTATCTTTCCAGTCATCTTCGCCTGACGAGACATAGTGCAGTTCCAGCATCTGATCGGCTCGAAATATCTCAAAGTTAGGCAACAAAACCGTTGGCTGCAAGCTAATAAAAATATCATCATCGGTATGCATATTTCCCGCATACCTTATTGTGTTTTTTTTCGGCAGCGCAGGCTGACATTTAGCCAGCAGATCCGCCATAAGGCTATGACCAGCCTGTGGTGAAGATATCCTGAAATCTCTCTCTGCGGTGGGATGATGAAACTGCGTCAGAGCGCTGTAGTGCGGATAAAGCTGCTGATAAACGTTGTCTGCTGCTTCGGTAGGAATAAGGCGGTTACGTTCTAAAATAAAAAGCTGCTCGCCCAGCCACTCCTCCGTTAGTTTCAGCATGCGGGTGATGGGTGGTACTGTCAAACAAAGCTTGTCCGCCGCTGATTTGAGATTCTTTTCTTCATATAAAATGATAAATACACGCATGGCTCTGGTGATAAACATAGTAGTCCTTAAAATGTTTTTGGAGAGTATGGTTATATCTCTGAATTCATTATTTGTTATCTGTCTGCGGTATGGTTTTTAGTTGCGTAGAAAATATTTTTTCTTCTGTCGGAAAACTCCTGTAGCTAATGGAAATAATCTTCCTTATCTAACGTGTTTTTAACGTGCGCTATTGGCATTTTTTTTTGCCATAGCGTAACGCAAACCTTTGCGTCAGCCATTCTACAGAACCGGTTATTGCCGTGCGGGCGGTCTGTGATAGCTGATATTGATTCAGTGTTAATTATTATTCGTCTAACAATAAACATTGTTTATACCAGATTCGCTTCTGTGTTCCCTGTTCGTTAGTCTGCCAGTAGATCGCAGAATGATAAGCGGTCCGCTGGTGACCGGGGCAGCATTCCCGGCGGGTGAAAAAAGTTTGGACAGGAGTGTTCCTTTCCGTATCTAAAGGAGAAAAAGATGATTACGAAACCTTTTCCTGATGACCTGTGGATTGTTTCATGGATGGTGGTGGGTTTTTTTTCCGCCTGGAGTGGAGTAGTCCGCTACCTGATGGATCATCCAACAGGTAAATGGTCTTGTGCAGGCATGATATCGCAGGTGGTTATTTCCGGTTTCACCGGGTTTTTAGGTGGTTTTTACGCCTATGAATATAACTACAGCGGCGTAATGACCATAGCAATGGCTGGCGTAAGCGGGACATTTGGCGGCAGCCTGTTACGCTGGCTATGGCTGCGTTTTATTCGACAGGGTGAAAAACCGTATTGATAAATCAGTTAAGGGAAGAAACAGGCAGATGCAACGGGTAACGCAAAGGAGGCGTCACGCTGAAATTATCAGGACAGATAACAGCAAAGACAACGTGAATAAAAGCGGGATACAGAGTGGCTTATAACACACTAAACACAGCCGGACTGACATTATGCGGTTTCAGACGCAGCTAACCTCATCGTCGCAGGATTGACCGACAGGCAGAAAATAGCGCCGTTGTTAAATTTGATATAAGCGTGGTTGGGCTAAAGGTTGCGCGTAGGGTACGGCGTCAGTCTGGCTGCTGTCCAACCGTACGGGTTGATCGGAGAAAAAGCGACAGGCCAATGAAAATAACCGGCCCGCCGCGGTTAAAGCAGATTCTCGGCTACAGCGCCGAAGCGTCAGGCACCGCGTCAGAAGGATCTTCCATCACCAGAATTTTCACATCCAGCACATCATCCTTAATGCGCTCGCGGTGCGCATCCATATGTGGCTGCTGTTGATGCTGTTCTAAATGACGCAGACTTTCCCAATATTCCAGCATAAAAATGGAATCAGGCTGATTCTGTTTCCACGGCACCTGCGCCTGGTGATCCACTAACGCTTTATATTTACTACAGCCGTCCTCCTGAAGAACGGTTGGCGTTAGCTCGCGTATTGCCGCCAGTACCGCCTCGCGACGGCCCGGTTTAACGCAAATTTCGGCTACCACTGTCAGCATAATAAGCCCCTGGTAAAATATAGAGCTTTAAGTTAAGCAAAGATTTTGCCCAGGTGCTCACGGTAGCGCTCGATATCACGTGGGATATCTGGCTGTTTAATCACGTCGTTACAGATAAAGGTAGGCAGACCTTCCATGCCGAGGAACTGATTGGCTTTATGGAAGTGCAGATAGAGCCCATCCACGCCCACGCCTTCAAAGAACTGCTCTGGATCGGTAAAGGCTTCCAGCGGCGCGTTCCAGGTCAGCGACAGCATATATTTTTTGCCTTGCAGCAGGCCGCCAGAGCCATATTTTTTGCTGGCGTCGGAACGGGTACGTCCATCGCTGGCGTACAGGGAGCCATGACCTTCGGTAAAGACTTCGTCGATATATTTTTTCATAATCCACGGCTCGCCCATCCACCAGCCCGGCATCTGATAGATCACTACGTCGCTGGCGAGATAGTTCTGCACTTCCTGCTGAATATCATAGCCGTCATCAATACGCGTTACCTGCACCTCATGGCCCAGATCGCGTAAGAAAGTCTCAGCTACGTTGGTCATGGTGTGGTTCAGCTCACCGTTTGAGTGGGCGAATTTTTTGCCCGCGTCAAGAATCAAAATCTTACTCATTATGCGTTGCTCCGTTAATAAAGGCTGAGGGCAGTGTACGCGTGCAGCCGGTGAAGAAAAATGTACGTTTGATCATAACACTTTTGCGGCTGAGGCAATAATCGTCACTCAATATGAAGTAAAAATGGATAAAGCGGACAAGAGAAACTGCCGCTTCAGCCGATGACTAATCTGTGACATCGCCGCATCAGATAAGGTACTATCTTCGCCAAACAGATCGTCATGCGGTGCGCTGCTGCCTGCCGCAACGTGAGGAATAATTAATGAGTGACTTGACGCAGGATGGTGCAGAGCGTCTTGCTCTGCATAAGTTTACCGAGAATGCGTACCTGAACTACTCCATGTACGTCATCATGGACAGGGCGCTTCCCTATATTGGCGATGGCCTGAAGCCGGTACAGCGTCGTATCGTCTATGCGATGTCGGAGCTGGGGCTGAACGCCAGCGCAAAATTTAAAAAATCGGCGCGTACCGTGGGTGACGTGCTGGGTAAATATCATCCGCACGGCGATAGCGCCTGCTATGAGGCGATGGTGCTGATGGCGCAGCCGTTCTCCTATCGCTATCCGCTGGTGGATGGACAGGGTAACTGGGGCGCGCCGGACGATCCGAAATCTTTCGCCGCCATGCGTTATACCGAATCGCGTCTGTCGCGCTACGCTGAAGTGCTGCTGGGTGAACTGGGGCAGGGTACGGTTGATTTTGTGCCGAACTTTGATGGCACCCTGAGCGAGCCGAAAATGCTGCCGGCGCGCCTGCCGAACATCCTGTTGAACGGCACCACCGGTATCGCCGTGGGTATGGCAACCGATATTCCGCCGCACAATCTGCGGGAAGTGGCGCAGGCGACTATCGCGCTGATCGATAACCCAAAAACCAGCCTGGACGATCTGCTGGAGATTGTTCAGGGGCCGGATTTCCCTACCGAAGCAGAAATCATCACGCCGCGTGACGAGATACGTAAGATCTACCAAAACGGGCGCGGATCGGTACGTCAGCGTGCGGTATGGAAAAAAGAGGATGGCGACGTGGTGATTACCGCGCTGCCGCATCAGGTTTCCGGCGCGCGCGTGCTGGAGCAGATCGCTACCCAGATGCGCAATAAAAAGCTGCCGATGGTTGAGGATCTGCGCGATGAGTCGGATCACGAGAACCCGACGCGTTTGGTACTGGTGCCGCGTTCAAACCGCGTCGATCTCGATCAGGTGATGAACCATCTGTTCGCCACCACCGATCTGGAAAAAAGCTACCGTATCAACCTGAATATGATCGGGCTGGATAACCGTCCGGCGGTGAAAAACCTGCTGGAAATCCTGAGCGAATGGCTGGTGTTCCGACGCGATACGGTGCGCCGTCGTCTGCAATATCGTCTGGATAAGGTGCTGAAGCGCCTGCATATCCTTGAAGGCCTGCTGGTTGCTTTCCTTAATATTGATGAAGTGATTGAGATCATCCGCAGCGAGGATCAGCCGAAACCTGCGCTGATGTCGCGTTTCGGCATCAGCGAAACCCAGGCGGAAGCGATTCTGGAGTTGAAGCTGCGCCACCTGGCGAAGCTGGAAGAGATGAAGATTCGCGGCGAGCAGAGCGAGCTGGAAAAAGAGCGTGACAGCCTACAGGCGACGCTGGCCTCCGAGCGCCGTATGAATACGCTGTTGAAAAAAGAGCTGCTGGCAGACAGCGAAGCCTACGGCGACGATCGTCGTTCACCGCTGAACGAGCGGGAAGAGGCGAAGGCGATTAGCGAAAACGAACTGGTGCCGTCCGAGCCGGTTACCATTGTACTGTCGCAGATGGGCTGGGTGCGTAGCGCCAAAGGCCACGATATCGATCCTACGGGGCTAAGCTATAAAGCGGGCGACAGCTATCTGGCCGCCGCACGCGGTAAAAGCAACCAGCCGGTGGCCTTTATCGACTCCACCGGGCGCAGCTATACGCTCGATCCTACCACGTTGCCATCGGCGCGTAGCCAGGGCGAGCCGCTGACCGGCAAGCTGACGCCGCCGCCGGGTGCGGTGATTGAGCAGGTGCTGATGGAGGCGGAAGATCAGCGATTGCTGATGGCCTCTGATGCCGGTTATGGATTCGTTTGTACTTTTGCCGATCTGATCTCGCGCAACCGTGCCGGTAAAGCGCTGCTAACGCTGCCGGAAAACGCTAAAGTCATTACGCCGATGGCGATTCACAGCGACGACGATATGCTGCTGGCGATTACCGCGGCGGGACGTATGCTGATGTTCCCGGTGGGCGATCTGCCGCAGCTGTCGAAAGGTAAAGGCAACAAAATTATCTCTATTCCGTCGGCCCAGGCCGCCAGCGGTGAAGATCGCCTCGCCTGGCTCTACCTGCTGCCGCCGGGCAGTGCGGTCACGCTTCATGTTGGCAAGCGCAAGCTTACGTTACGCCCGGAAGAACTACAGAAGTTCCGTGCCGAGCGCGGACGTCGCGGGACGCTGCTGCCGCGTGGTTTGCAGCGCATCGATCGCGTCGAGATTGACGCACCGGCACGCGCCGTTTCTGACGACAGCGAAGCCTGATCGCGGGCAAGGAGTCCGGCGCACCGTGCAGACGGGCGCCGGGGCAGTATCGGCATGTTTTCATGCAAAGCCGGTATACTTAGGCGGAAGCCACAATGAGGTCGTTATGCTGGTAATTTTACGTACCCTGATAGTGATTATTTATTCCATTCTGGTGTGTGTATTTGGTTGTATCTGGTGTCTGTTTTCTCCGCGTAACCCGCGTCATGTCGCCACCTTCGGCCACATGTTCGGTGCGCTGGCACCGCTATTTGGCGTGAAGGTTGAGGTGCGTAAGCCGAAGGAAGCGGCAAACTATGGCAATGCTATCTATATTGCTAACCATCAGAACAACTTCGATATGATCACCGCATCGAATATCGTTCAGCCGACCACGGTTACCGTGGGCAAAAAAAGCCTGCTGTGGATTCCTTTTTTTGGCCAGCTTTACTGGCTGACAGGCAACCTGCTGATCGATCGTGACAACCGCGCCAAAGCGCACAGTACCATCGCGAAGGTAGTGGAAGAGTTTAAGAGAAAACGTATCTCTTTCTGGATGTTCCCGGAAGGAACGCGCAGCCGTGGACGTGGGCTGCTGCCGTTTAAAACCGGGGCGTTTCATGCGGCAATGGCGGCGGGCGTGCCGATTATTCCGATCGTCGTCTCCAGCACGCACGATAAAATTAAGCTCAACCGCTGGAAAAATGGATTGGTGATTGTGGAAATGCTGCCGCCGATCGATGTGGCTGATTTCGAGAAAGAGTCGGTGCGCAAGCTGGCAACGCACTGTCGTGAGCTGATGCAGGCTAAACTGATTGAACTGGATGCCGAAGTGGCTGAACGGGAAGCCAGCGGTAAATTATAATTCATTCGGGCCGCAGCCGCGGCCCCACAGCAATCCCTGAACAACAATAAAAACGGACTGCGTCAGCCTTTTGCCGCGCACCGCAATGGAGTCGTTATGTCTTTCAGTCGACGTCAATTTATACAGGCATCGGGTATCGCCCTGTGTGCGGGCGCGTTGCCCATCAGCGCCCGCGCGGCGACAGGCAGTGAAACGCCGTTACCGATACCGCCGTTGCTGGAATCGCGTCGCGGTCAGCCGCTGTTTCTGACAATCCAGCGCAGCCACTGGTCATTCTCCGGCGACGGTAATAAGGTGCCGGTGTGGGGCGTTAACGGTCTCTATCTGGGGCCAACGGTACGGGTCTGGAGCGGCGACGATGCCAAACTTATCTACAATAACCGCCTGAATGAACCGGTAGCGATGAGCGTCGGCGGCCTGCTGGTACCCGGCGCACTGAGCGGTGGTGCTCCGCGTCTGATGTCGTCTGGCGTTGACTGGGCACCGGTTCTGCCGATCCGTCAACGCGCCGCTACTTGCTGGTATCACGCCACTACGCCTGGTCATATGGCGCAGCATGTCTATAACGGTCTGGCGGGGATGTGGCTGATTGAGGATGAGCTTAGCCAGTCATTGCCGATTCCAAAACATTACGGCGTTGATGATTTCCCGTTGATTATTCAGGATAAGCGCCTCGATAACTTTGGTACGCCGATCTATAACCCGCCGGAAAACGGTGGGCTAGTAGGCGATACGCTACTGGTTAACGGTGTGCAAAATCCCTTTATTGAAGTCTCGCGTGGCTGGGTGCGTTTACGGTTGCTCAACGCCTCCAACTGCCGTCGCTACGAAATGGTGCTGAGCGACAGTCGCCCGTTCCACGTTATCGCCAGCGACCAGGGCTTCCTGCCCGCACCGGTGGCCGTACAACAGCTCTCTCTGGCTCCCGGTGAGCGCCGTGAAGTGCTGCTGGATATGTCGCAGGGTGAAGAGGTTTCCATTACTGCGGGCGTGGCGGCAGGTATTATGGATCGCCTGCGCGGTCTGTTTGAACCGTCCAGTATTTTAACCTCAACGCTGATCCTGACGCTGCGCCCAACCGGCCTGCTGCCGCTGGTGACCGACAACCTGCCGATGCGCCTGTTAGCCGATCAAATCATCGACGGCACGCCGATACGCACGCGCGAACTGCGTCTGGGCGATGCGCAGCCGGGCATTAATGGCGCGCTGTGGGATCTCTCTCGTATCGACATCCAGGCGCAGCAGGGCACATATGAGCGCTGGATCGTGCATGCCGATACGCCGCAGGCGTTCCACATTCAGGGCGTTGCCTTCCTGATAAAAAGCGTTAACGGCGCGCAGCCGTTTGGCGAAGATCGCGGCTGGAAAGATACCGTCTGGATCGATGGTGAAGTAGAGTTGCTGGTGGCTTTCACGCAATCTTCCTCGGAACATTTCCCGTTCGTCTACCACAGCCAGACGCTGGAAATGGCGGATCGTGGTACCGCCGGACAGCTACAGGTGTTGCCAGCGCAGGGCGGCTAACGCCGCCTGACATAGCAATGTACATACATTTTGATACCGTTAAATCAGATACTGAACCAGTCCCCGTGTGCTATGGGTAAAATTCATGCAACATTCCTTCTTTACCCAGCGTGAAGACTAAAAAGTCACTTTCCCTGAATTTATTTTCTTTAATGAGTTTTGCTTTTAAATTTTCAAATTTCTCTTTATCAATGAAGAAAAGTGCGCTCATATAGTCTGAATCAATAACCTTTGCCTGCTCAGACAGAGCGATAACCTTTTTATAACAATTCTCATCTCTGTTTCCTAACCTCTCTTTTAACATACACTGGGTAAGTAAGTGGGTGCGGGTTAAATTTTTTTGATTCAGTACCTCAAGGTTATTTAATCCTTCCTGATAATGTTTTTCAGCAATAAGCTGGTTGATATAGATTTTCCTGATGTCATTATTGTCAGGGTTTTTGACAAGAAGGTTTTTTAATTGATTAAGAATATTATTTTTCTCCGCTTGATCTGACAGCACCATTTTTCGGCTAAGCTCAGCGGCTTGCTGAGTGCTTTCATTTTTTTGCAGCTTGTCATCTGCCACCCGCTCAGCGAAAGAAAAAGCGGACAGGCTTAAGAGAAAAAGAGTTGTTATGGTTAATAAGCCGATTAATTTTTTCATGGTCATCTTTTAAATTGATTTAATAAGATTTTTCGTTTTATTTTTTTGAGGGAAGAGACTATTACTCCGCTGTAAGCGGTATCTAAAACATAACCCGCCTCTGTATCTATGGCTGGACGAACGTTTCCTTTGTACGGTATGGTGAAATCAGAACTGCCAATTAATATTGCATCCTGGCTGAGGACAAAAGACTTTCCTTTTGCATCCAGAACGTATTTTTTATGGTCGATATTATTTATTACCGTACACCAAGGCACAATTTTTCCTGATCCATACGCTTTAGCCGCATTACATAACATATGTGCCGACACAGATAATTTTTTACCTTCTTTCACATCATCCTCGGCTATATTGAGTGACAATGTAAAAGATGCATGCATGGAGCCGACCCCTTCGGCACGTAAATCTGCAAGTTGAGTAAAGCGAAATGTTTTTGTTGGCATTGTTTACCCTCAGATAGTCCATTAAGTTTTAATCCTGCCTATTATTTAATCAGTTGTCAAAGTCGCATTTTGTATTAGTTGTGAATGTATTTTTAACTTATCAGGAAGGGAGTTGGATTAGGCGTCTTTTTGAAATCTGTCAAACTTTACCGCTAAAGCCGGGCATTAAAACTGCTGCCCGGCCGTTAATCTTAGTTCAGCTCATCCGGGTGTGGCCCCAGACGATTACCGCTATCAAGTTTCGCAATCTCGCTAATTTCTGTCTTCTCCAGACGGAAATCAAACACGTGGAAATTCTCCTCAATGCGCGACGGCGTAACCGACTTCGGAATCACCACCAGACCACTATCCAGATGCCAGCGGATCACCACCTGCGCAGGTGTCTTACCATATTTCTTCGCCAGTTGTTTGATCACATCCTGATCGAACACGCCTTTGCCGCCCTGCGCCAGCGGGCTCCACGACTCGGTCTGAATCTGGTGCATTGCATTCCAGGCATGCAGTTCGCGCTGTTGCAGCATCGGATGCAGTTCCACCTGATTAACTACCGGCGTCACGCCCGTTTCATCAATCAGCCGCTTCAGATGCGTTTCCTGGAAATTACATACCCCAATACTTTTCGTCAGACCCTGCTGCTGTAGCTCAATCATTCCCTTCCAGGCTTCGACGTAATGACCTTTACCGGGGCACGGCCAGTGCATCAAATAAAGATCCACCGACTCCAGCTGCAACTTCTGCAAACTGCTCTCCATTGCCTGCTGCCAGTTCAGCTGATCTTCATTCCACAGCTTGGTGGTTACGAAAATCTCCTCGCGCGGCACGTCGGTCTGCTGCAAAGCCTGACCGATACCTTCCTCATTTTTATAAATGGCGGCGGTATCAATAGAGCGGTAGCCAACTTCCAACGCCTTCAGCGCCGCGTTGCGGGCTTCCTCAATAGTGGCCTGCCACACGCCCAGACCCAGCTGAGGCATCATATTGCCGTCGCGTAGCTTAATAATCGGTTGGTCTGCCATAACGTCTCCTTAATGGGGTAATTAGACCTGATAACGCTTAAGTCTAGTCGAGATATCCTCGCGCGGCTGAGCCGCAACCCATTGTGGTCAACGGTTGCCGGTGCCTCAATGCTTAATTCTGCGGGAATCTTGCCTGATTCTGCTGACGACTGGAGAATTGCATCAGTAACGGGCACACTGCCATAATCACAAGACAGAGAGTGAAAACAATGGAGCGGGAAGCGATCTGCGCCATGCTGGCGCAAAAAGTCATACAGCTGCGTAAGGCAGGGCGAGCCGCGCTGCCGGAACTGCCGGACGTTCAGCTGCTCTACGCCGATAACCCCTGCGGGCGAACGCCGGTCATGTATCGCCCCGGCATCATCGTCCTGTTTCAGGGCAAAAAAGTGGGCTATATCGGCACCACTACCTTTAATTACGACGCCAGTAAATATCTGATGCTCACCATTCCGCTACCGTTTGAATGTGAAACCTTTGCCACGCCGGAAAGCCCGCTGGCGGGAATGATGCTGCACGTAGATATGCTGAAATTGCAGGATCTGTTGATCGAACTTAACGATGATGACAGCTTCCAGCCGAAGCCGCTCAACCAGGGCATCCACTCTGCCTTTCTTTCTGAAGCGCTGCTCTGCGCTACCGAACGGCTGCTTGACGTGATGCAAAGCAATCGCGATGCGCGCGTGCTTGGTCCGCAGATCGTGCGGGAGATTCTTTATTATGTGCTTATGGGACCATGCGGCGGCGCGCTGCTGTCGCTGGTCAGCCGACATACCCAGTTCAGTCAGATTGCGCGGGCGCTACGGCGCATCGAAACCAGCTACACCGATAACCTGAGCGTGGAGCTGCTGGCGGCGGAGGTCAACATGAGCGTCTCGGCGTTTCATCACAACTTTAAGGCGGTGACCAGCACTTCGCCGCTGCAATATCTGAAAAGCTATCGTCTGCACCAGGCACGTACCATGATGTTGCAGGAAGGGCTGAAGGCCAGTGCGGCGGCAATGCGGGTCGGCTATGAAAGCGCTTCGCAGTTCTCACGCGAGTTCAAACGTTATTTTGGCGTAACGCCGGGGGAAGAGATGACGCGTATGCGGCTGGCAGGATAACCATCCCGCCGCCGCACCGGATTCAGGCACGCTGGCGCTGGCGGCGCTTTTTCCAGATCAGTGCGATACTGCCCGCGAGGCCGAGGAACAGCAGGGCAACCGGCAGGATAATCAGGATGGCCATCACCTGATCTTCGTGACGCTTGATAAAAGGCACCTGACTGATGCCGTAGCCGAAAGCGACAACGATCGTTACCCACAGCAGGCCACTCAGCCAGTTAAACAGCTGAAAGCGTCCGTTTTGCAGACCGGAAATACCCGCCATCGTCGGCAGCAGTGTGCGAACGAAGGCCAGGAAACGGCCTACCAGCAGCGCCATCAGGCCGTGGCGGTTAAACAGATGCCAGGCGCGCTGGTGGTACTGCGCGGGCAGGTGCATCAGCCAGCTCTTAACCAGCTTAGTGTTGCCGAGCCAACGCCCCTGCAAATAGCTTAGCCAGCAGCCCAGGCTGGCGGCGGTGGTCAGAATCACCATGGTGGGAATAAAATCCATCACGCCTTTGGCGATCATCGCGCCGGCCAGCAGCAGCAGGCTGTCGCCTGGCAGGAAAGAAGCAGGCAGCAGACCGTTTTCCAGAAACAGCGTTGTAAACATAATGCCGTAAACGATCCAAACTACGTCTGGATTGGCCAGCGCGGCAAAATCCTGATGCCAGAGCGCCTGGACAATCTCATGTATCACACCCATCTGCTTCCTCGTTGACTGTGGTAATCATTCTAAGTGTAACCGCAAACGGCCGTCTCACCCCGCCGCACCGGGCAGGGGGAAGCGCTCCGTTAAGCTTCTGTTTAAGATTAGCGTGCTTAGCGCCGCCTATGCCTGCGCGATACGTGCAAATCCAGCGGCCAGATCGGCAATCAGATCGTCGATGTGTTCCAGGCCAATATGCAGGCGTACCAGCGTACCGCTAAAATCAACGCCGTTCACCGGGCGGATTGCCGCCAGCTCTTCCGGCTGATTCGCCAGAATCAGCGACTCAAAGCCGCCCCAGGAGTAGGCCATGCTGAAATGGTGAAAGCCGTCGAGAAAGTGTGCCAGTTTTTTGTCGTTTAGTTTTTGTCCCAGCACAAAGGAAAACAGTCCGCTGCTGCCGCTGAAATCGCGCCGCCACGCCTCATGGCCCGGCGATTGCGCCAGCGCCGGATGATTTACGCGTGCCACTTCCGGACGTTGCGCCAGCCAGTGAGCGACCGCCAGCGCGCTCTCTTCATGCTGACGCAAACGCAGAGCCAGCGTACGCAGGCCGCGGCTGGTAACGTAGGCGGTGTCGGCATCCACCATCTGCCCCATCAGATAGGAGTTCTCGCGCAGGCGATCCCAGCAGCGCGCATTGCTGACGGCGGTGCCGATCATCGCGTCCGAATGGCCTACCAGGTATTTTGTTCCTGCCTGAATAGAAATATCCACGCCGTGATCGAGTGGACGAAACAGTACGCCTGCCGCCCAGGTATTATCCAGCATGATAATAGCTTCCGGCGCTTTGCTGCGTACCGCCTGCACGATCGCCGGGACATCCTGCACCTCCATGGTGATGGAGGCGGGAGATTCAAGAAACACCACTTTGGTATTAGGCTGCACCAGATCGGCGATCTGCGCGCCGATGCGATGATCGAAATAGCGCGTGCTTACGTTAAGCTTGCTGAGGATCTTATTGCAGAAATCCTGCGTCGGTTCATAGACCGAACCGGCCATCAGCACCTCATCGCCCGCCTCAACAAACGCCAGAATCGCGTTGGAAACCGCCGCCGCGCCGCACGGATAGAGCGCACAGCCTGCGCCGCCTTCCAGCTCGCACATCGCATCCTGCAATGAAAAGTGGGTCAGGGTGCCGCGACGCCCATAAAAAAGCTCGCCCTGTGCCCGTCCGGCGGTGGCGCGTTTTTTATCGGCGACGGTATCAAACACCAGTGAAGAGGCACGCTGAATAACGCTATTCACGGAGCCCTGTGTATAACGTTTTTTTCTTCCCGCGCCAACGAGGGTGGTTTCAATATTTTTTTTCGACATGCTGCCAGCGGTCCTGCCTGAGCCATAGTGAGCCTCTACGTTACCACGTTTAGCCTGCCGGGGTTGAGCGTGATTTGTCACTATCAGACAGTGGCCGCATCAGCAGCAAGACGGCGGAGAGGCATTGCGTTCCCGCCGTCTGGTCGATCACATTACGCCCATCAGATGCGGCAGCCAGAGCGAGATGGCCGGAATGTAGGTAATCAGCATCAGCACCACGAATAACAGGCAATAAAATGGCAGCATCGCCTTCACCACCTGCTCGATTTTCTGCTTGCCCACCGCGCTGGCGACAAACAGCACCGAGCCTACCGGCGGCGTGATCAGGCCGATGCCGAGGTTAATCATCATAATCATACCGAAGTGAACCGGATCGACGCCGAGCGCGTTAGTCACCGGCAGCAGCACTGGCGTCAGAATCAGGATAATCGGTGCCATATCCATCAGCGTACCGATGGCCAGCAGCAGAATGTTAATGCACATCAGAATGACATATTTGTTATCCGATACGCTGGTAAAGAACCCGGTAATCAGCTGCGGCAGCTGCATAAATGTCATCACCGCGCCAAAGCCGGAGGCAAAGGCGATCAGCACCATCACAATGGTGACGGTTTTGATAGTACGGAACAGCAGGATATGTAACTGATTCCACTTAAATTCACGGTAGATAAACATGGTGACGAAAAAGGCCCACAGGCAGGCGATAGCCGCTGACTCCGAGGCGGTAAAGATGCCGGAAAGGATGCCACCGAGAATAATCACCACGGTAAACAATCCCCAAAACGCATCGACGAAAATCTTCAGCGCCTGATGAAAAGGGATGCGCTCGCCGCGTGGGTAACCGCGTTTGCGCGCAAAGCCGAGGCACATAATCATCAGGCAAAGCCCCAGCAGCAGGCCGGGTAAAATGCCGGCAACGAACAGCGATGAGATGGTGACCACACCGCCGGTTGCCAGCGAATAGATCACCGAGTTATGGCTGGGCGGCGTCAGCACCGCCTGCACCGATCCGCTGGCGGTAACGGCGGCGGCGAAATCGCGCGGATAGCCTTTTTCCTCCATTTGC
Source organism: Mixta intestinalis (assembly GCF_009914055.1). Lineage (NCBI taxonomy): Bacteria > Pseudomonadati > Pseudomonadota > Gammaproteobacteria > Enterobacterales > Erwiniaceae > Mixta > Mixta intestinalis. The sequence continues at coordinate 2,965,912 of NZ_CP028271.1, read as the reverse complement.
GGAATCATTACCGAGCCGATCGAGGCGGTATCCGCTACCGACGATCCGGAAATAGCGCCGAAAAAGGTAGAAGCGACGATATTTACCAGCGACAGGCCGCCACGGATAAAGCCGACAAAGATATAGGCGAAGTTAACCAGCCGCCGGGCGATGCCGCCTTCAGCCATAATTGCGCCCGCCAGAATAAAAAAGGGGATGGTCAGCAAAGAGAATTTATTAACGCCGTTGGTAATCTGTATCACCACCGCTTCCAGCGGCAGATCGATCCACCAGGCACCGATAAAGGCGCTCAGGCCCACGGCAAAGGCCACCGGAAAGCCGATCAGCAACAGAACTATCATACTGCCAACTAAGATCAGTGCGTCCATCATCAACTCCGAATCAGTGAGTACCACCGAGGCTGACCAGCGGGCGTCCGGACTGATCGCCGCACAGCAGACGCTCAATCACAAACAGAATGGTTAACAGTGCGCCGATTGGGATAGGCAGATACATCTGACCAAAAGTCACCATCGGCAGTGAAGCCTGCGGCTGAAGCCACATCGCTTCGCACAGCGCATAGCTGGACTGAAAAATGACCAGGCAGGCCGCCAGCATCAGCAAATCGCAGATTAGCGCGGCGATCTGCTGTCCGCGTGGCGGCAGGCGATCGGTGACCATTGAGACGCAGATATGGGTACCGGCGCGAAAGCCGACTGGTGCACCGATAAAGGTAAAAATAATCATACAGACGATGGCAACCGGCTCTGGCCAGTAGAGCGCATCGTTAAGCACGTAACGTGCGAAAATTCCCACCGGGATCACCGCAACCATCAGCATCAACGCAACTGCGGCGATCGTCATGCACAGCAGATAGACCGCATCCATCAGACGTGAATAGGCAGACATAGTTTTTTACCTGATTAGCAGCGCCGCGAGAGGTTACGGCGCGAGAAAAGGTTATTTCACCGCAGCGATTTGCTGCATCAGCTCCTGATAATCCTTGCCATACCGATCGCGCACCGGCTGGGTCGCTTTAACGAAATAATCGCGATCGATCTGCTGGAAGACCACGCCGCCCGCCTTCATTTTCTCCAGCGACTGCTGGTTATATTCTGCCCACAGCTTGCGTTCATCCTCCTGTGCCTCTTTGCCCAGTTTGCTCAACAGGGTGCGATCTTCAGCGGAAAGTTTGTCCCAGGAGCGTTTCGAAAACAGAATCATCTCTGGCTGGATAAAGTGCCCGGTCAGGGTGTAATACTTCGCAACCGGCATATAGTTATGGGCGACGAAAGTCGGTGGGTTATTTTCGGTGCCGTCGACCACGCCGGTTTGCATCGCGCTGAACACCTCGCTGACACCCATCGCTACCGGGTTCGCGCCCATCGCCTTCAGCGTTGACAGAGAAATCGCGCTGTTCTGCACGCGAATTTTCATGCCCTTAAGATCTGCGGGCTTAGTGACCGGCTCTTTGGTAATCATGTTGCGCACGCCCGCATCGGTCCAGCCAAGGAACACCATGCGGGTATTGGGATCGTCATCGAACTTACGGGTAATTGATTTGCCGATATCGCCATCCAGCACGCTGTGCATATGCGCCTCATCACGGAAAATATAGGGAAGCGTCAGCACGCTGGTTTCCGGGGCGAGAGTAGAAACCGGAGCCAGCGATACGCGAATCATATCTACCGCGCCGATCTGCACCTGCTGGAGCGTCTGCTCCTCATCGCCCAGCGTACCGCCCGCGTAGACGCGCATTTCCAGGCGTCCGTCGGTGGCCTGCTTCAGCTTTTCACCCATATGCTCAAGCGCAACGACGGTGGGATAACCCGCCGGCTGAACTTCCGCCACTTTTAGCACCTTGGCCGAGGCGGCGGTGGCAGCTAACAGCGCGGTGGATGCCAGCGCCATCGCCAGCAACAGTTTTTTTGCTCTCATCATTGTTCTCCTGCGCTTAAAGGGAGCCCCGTGCCTGGCTGGAAGAAGGGGGAGGGTAGAGGTCTGGTGCCAGCAGGGCAGATTCACTATAGATAAATTGCGCAGGCGGAAAATTGGCAGGCGTGAATTGAATGAATTGCATCACATATTTAAAACGACGTTTTAATAAATTTATATCCAACATCACAGTTTAAAAACTAAGCATTTACATCGCGCTCACATGATAACGGGCAAAAAAAGTAAGTGATGAAATCTTTGTAAATAGTAATGATAACCACTATCAATTCACTTCTGTTTTGGTATGATCTAACCTGTTTCTATGAATTTCCTACAGGTTGGAGATATAGCGTGGTGACCAGTGAGTTGATGCAGACGGATCTTTCCATCTGGGGCATGTTTGAACATGCGGACATCGTGGTAAAAGCGGTAATGATCGGGCTTCTTCTGGCGTCCGTCGTCACCTGGGCCATCTTCTTCGGCAAGTTTACCGAGCTCTCTTCAGCGCGCCGCCGCCTGAAACGCGAACAGCAGGCGCTGGCGGAGGCGCGTTCGCTGCGTCAGGCCGCTGAAATGAGCGAAAACTTTGACGCACGCAGCATGACGACGCTGCTGGTGCAGGAAGCACAGAACGAACGGGAGCTGTCTGCCGGAACTGAAGATAACGAAGGCATTAAAGAGCGTACCGGCTTCCGCCTGGAACGTCGTGTCGCAGCCATCGGTCGTCACGCCGGACGTGGTAACGGCTTCCTCGCGACTATCGGTTCCGTTGCTCCCTTTATCGGTCTGTTCGGTACGGTTTGGGGTATTATGAACAGCTTTATCGGCATCGCTAAAACGCAAACCACTAACCTGGCCGTTGTTGCGCCCGGTATCGCAGAAGCATTGCTGGCAACGGCGATTGGCCTGGTTGCGGCTATTCCGGCGGTGGTCATTTACAACATCTTTGCGCGCATGATTGCCAGCTACAAAGCCAGCCTGGGCGATGTTGCTGCCCAGGTGCTGCTGCTGCAAAGCCGCGATCTCGATCTGGCACGCGGTAACGCGCAGCCGGTAGCGACGGCACATAAACTGCGGGTAGGTTAAGCGTTATGGCAATGCGGTTAAATGACGATCTGGACAGTAACGGTGAGATGCATGAAATCAACGTAACGCCGTTTATCGACGTTATGCTGGTACTGTTAATTATTTTCATGGTGGCCGCGCCGCTGGCAACGGTGGATGTCAGAGTGGATCTGCCTGCCTCAACCAGCGCGCCGCAGCCGCGTCCGGAAAAGCCGGTTTATCTCTCGATTAAAGAAGATAAGCAGATGTATATCGGCAACGAGGCGGTCTCCAAAGAGAACCTTATCGACGTGCTGAACGCGCAGACCGAAGGCAAAAAGGATACAACCATCTTCTTCCAGGCGGATAAAGCGGTAGATTATGAAACGCTGATGAGCGCGATGGATGCGCTGCGCGGAGCGGGTTATCTCAAAATTGGTCTGATGGGGATGGAAACCGTGCAGAAATAAGCATTGTTTTCGTGCCAGTAAAAAACCGGAGCCTGCGCTCCGGTTTTTTTTATGTCTGAGCGAATAGCGACTGACTTAACCCAGATGTTCCCCGCCGGTAACACCATGCACTTCCGCCGTCACGTAGCTGGATTCCTGCGAGGCCAGGTAGACGTAAACGCCCGCCAGCTCCGCCGGTTGACCGGCACGCTTCATCGGCGTCTGTTTACCAAACTCCGGCAGTTTCTCCTGCGGCTGACCGCCTGCTACCTGCAACGCGGTCCAGATCGGGCCTGGCGCTACGCTGTTTACGCGAATGCCTTTCTCTGCCACCTGCTTCGCCAGCGCACGGGTATAGGCGAGAATCGCCGCTTTGGTTGAAGCGTAATCCAGCAGATGCGGGCTTGGCTGATAGGCCTGAATAGAAGAGGTGGTAATAATTGATGCCCCTTCCGGCAGCAGCGGAATCGCCGCCTGTGTGATCCAGAACAGCGAAAACACATTGGTTTCGTACGTCTTGCGGAACTGTTCGGTGGTTAGCTCCGCAATGGCTTCTACCGCTACCTGCTTACCGGCTACCAGCGCCAGAATATCCAGCCCGCCCAGCTCTTCGTGTGCCTGTGCCACCAGCTGCTTACAGAAAGCTTCTTCGCTGATATCGCCCGGAATCAGCACCACTTTACGGCCCGCTTTACGAATATATTCCGCTACCTGCTCTGCATCACGCTGCTCCGCAGGCAGATAGTTGATCGCCACATCAGCGCCTTCGCGAGCGTAGGCAATGGCGGCGGCGCGGCCAATACCGGAATCAGCGCCGGTGACCAGTGCTTTACGGCCTTCCAGACGCTGGCTGCCGCGGTAGCTCTGTTCACCGCAGTCCGGCACCGGCTGCATATCCTGCTGAATGCCGGGAGCGGGCTGACGCTGTTTCGGGTATTCACCGGTGTAATACTGGGTGAGAGGATTTTGCATTTTATTCTGATCTGCCATGTTTCCTCCTGATTCATGAGTAAAAGTCACCATTAAGGCTAGGAGAAACGGCAGGAATGTCGAGGCGCATCCGTAGAATTAAGGTTCAAGCCACTGTAATACAAGAGTAATTCAGACAAGGCAAAATACGACTAAATATGAGCAAATATGTATATTGCTTGTAAAAGTGCGCTTTGACAGCCAAAAATGTTCCTTTTTGGATTCTGTTAAATAATGGTTACTAAATTGATAATTTCGTAAAGTTGAATGGTGAGGTAAGTCACATTATCACCCGCCCGATCGGGCTAAAAGGAGGAAAACTACAAGGAAGCCACTATGCAATCATCTGCCTCTTTACAAAAGCGCTCCCGCAGCGGTGCCAAAACCATCTTTAGCGTGACCAGCGGTAATTTTCTTGAAATGTACGATTTCATGGTATTTGGCTACTATGCCAGCGCTATCGCTAAAACCTTCTTTCCTGGCGACGATCCTTTTGCTTCGCTAATGCTGACGCTGATGACCTTCGGCGCAGGTTTTCTGATGCGCCCGCTGGGAGCGATCGTGCTGGGTGCTTATATCGATCATCACGGACGGCGCAAAGGTCTGTTGCTGACGCTGGGGCTGATGGCGATCGGTACTCTGACCATTGCCTGCGTGCCCGGCTATACGACGCTGGGTGCTGCCGCGCCGGTACTGATTCTGCTGGGACGTTTGCTCCAGGGTTTTTCCGCCGGCGTGGAGCTGGGCGGCGTTTCGGTTTACCTTTCAGAAGTTGCACCGCAAGGGCGCAAGGGCTTTTATGTCAGCTGGCAGTCCGGCAGCCAGCAGATCGCGGTGATCTTTGCCGCTCTGCTGGGCCTGTTGCTTAATCATCTACTGGCACCGCAGCAGGTGACCGAATGGGGCTGGCGTATTCCGTTCGTGATCGGCTGCCTGATTGTGCCGTTTCTGTTCTGGATCCGTCGCATGCTGGAAGAGACTGAGGCATTCAGCCAGCGTAAGCATCATCCCACCATGCGAACCATTATGCGTTCGGTTGTCAGCAACTGGGCGCTGGTGCTGGCGGGAATGCTGATGGTGGTCACCACCACGGTGATGTTTTATATGATTACCGCTTTTACGCCGACGTTTGGTAAAACCGTGCTGATGATGAGCGATAAACAGAGCTTTTTGGTTACCTTCTGCATCGGGCTATCTAATCTGATCTGGCTGCCGATTATGGGCGCACTTTCCGATCGCGTTGGGCGTCGTCCATTGCTTATTATCTTTACCATACTGATGATCCTCACCGCGTGGCCGGTGCTGCACTGGCTGGTGGGCTCACCTTCGTTTGCGCATCTGCTGGAGGCGGAGCTGTGGCTCTCATTCCTTTACGCCAGCTATAACGGCGCGATGGTGGTTTATCTTGCGGAAGTGATGCCAGCGGAAGTACGCGCCAGCGGTTTCTCACTGGCCTACAGTCTGGCAACCGCGCTGTTTGGCGGCTTTACGCCCGCCATTTCCAGCTACCTGATTCACGCTACCGGTGATAAAGCAATGCCCGGTGTCTGGCTGACGCTGGCCGCCATCTGTGGCCTGATTGGTACGCTGATTATTCGTCGCCTGCTGAAACAGTATCAGACACGGCGCGAGCCCGTTACCGTCGCAGCCCTGTAATTAAAACGATAAATCCACCACCACGCTGTCGGTATAGTTGCCTGCCGACGGCGTGTTTTGCGTGGTCAGGATACGCGCCGTATAGGGAAATGTGCGCGTCAGGCCATCGCTACTGACCGCCGTCGCGTTACTACTTGCCTGGCGCTCGGTGCCCACAGGCCCCCAGCGATTGCTGGAACTCCCCTTATAAATTTCATAGCTCAATCGGTTCGCGCCGTTCGCCATATTACGCACGCCGCCGTTGGCGTAATTGCCGTTACTTAACCCGACGGTATAGGTGCTGCCTTTGGTGCAAACCACATTAATCGACTGCGAAACGCTGGAAAAGCCGCTGACCAGCGGCGCGCTACCAAAACTGACGTTGGGCGCGGTAATGGTGGTGCAGTCGTTGGTGATGGTCAGGCTAAGGGTGATGGGAATGGTACCGGAGCCGTTTTGATCCTGACCGGCCAGGCAGATGCCGAGTGCCGCAACGCCGGTACAGATGCGATAGGTCACCGCAAGGTTGAGCGTCAGCGTGTAGTTACCGGCGGCGACCACCTGACCGGGTAGCGTACGCAGATACAGCGGAATGGAAAAGTTCAGCCCGCCGAGCAGACCAATCAGGTTCAGCAGCTGTGAGGAGCTATAGGTAATGGGCGTTGCGCCGATGGTCATTTCCGTGGCGCAGTTGGCCGCTGTGCAGAGCTGTACCGGGATGGCATCACCGCCGGTAGCGCCCGCGCGGATAAGCGCGCCACGGTTGCCTGAAACGGCAGAGGCGCTGGCCAGCTGTAAGGTGATGTTGTTGCTCGACAGCAGCGTCAGCGTGCTGCCGGAACCGCAGTTAACGTTGGCGGTCGTCGAGCTGGTGCTGGCGGTGGTGTTAACCGTAAACGAGGTGACGGTGCCGAAGCTGGCGCTGGAGGCGGGCAGGGCGCAGGCCGCGCGCAGCATACCGCTATAGCTCGCCAGCAGCAGGATAAAAAATAGCAGCGTTAGTCTCATGGCAAAATTCCTGCGGTGGAGTTAGCGGAGACGCTGTCCGGCGCGCCATGCATCGCCTGCGGCAGTACGCAGACGATCGGGCCATACACTTTCAGCGCTTCCGGGCGTCCCTGACTAAGGGAAAGATGCGTCATACAGCGGCGACCGTCCGGCGTCAGCACCTGCATTTCGTTTTCGCTTTTTAAGTCATCGAGCCAGGCGATGCCGTCCCAGCCGACATATTGCACGGGCTGTCCGGCACGTATCACCTGGCTGGAGACGGGCAGCGGATTTCCCTGCGCATCATGCAAAATAACGCTGGCGGCACGCAGCGGTTCTACCGGGAAATCGAGCAGATAGCCGCTCTGACGTTTCACGGCAAAGCGCTGCTCAACCTGTGACGCGGTCATATCAGGCGGTAAATCGAGCGCATCGATATCATATTTCGCCGGATAGTAAGAGCTGATACGCGGAACCAGCAGATAGCCCGCCCGATCGGTACGCCCCATCGCCTGATTCTCATAGCGCACGGTAACGTTCGGATAGCCGGTTTTTACCAGCACAAAGGCATCGTTGACTTCATTTGCGGCAAGCAGCTGATGATCCATCAGCACCAGCGAACCCGCGAGATCCGCCCACTCGGTGCTGTTATCGCTGTCGCCATAGAAACCGACGGAGGTGTCAATTTTCTGATTGCGCCAGCGCAGGCTGCCCTGGCGGTAGTCGCCGCCGCTGCTCTGGTTAGCCCAGGAGGCATCCCAGGCAAAGCCACCGTCGCTGGGCATCGAGCGGGACAGATAAACGCGCTGCGCATCGTGACCCTGCGCGTCACGTTCCAGGTTCAGGCTGGCGCTACCGTGTTCGCCGAAAGGAATAATCAGCGATATGGCACCGCTCCATTCACCGCTGCCGACGTCACGCGTTGCGGCAACGTACAGGCTGCTGTTGCCCCACGTATTCTTACTCCAGGAGAGATTCCAGAGCCGGGTGCGATCGCCGCTGCCGCTGGTGATATCGATAAAGGCCGCGCCCAGGTTGCCGAAATGGTTGAGGGAGACGCTGGCGTTATACTGCGCGCTGCGACGGCTGAGCGACCAGGTGATGTCGTTAACGTCGCTGCTGCGAATGGTGTAAAGCGCCAGATCGGCAAAACCGGCGCTGCGGATAACGTGCTGGGTGCCAAGACTAAACCAGCTATTGTTGTACTGATAGCCCCAGCTGTATTGTTGACCGCTGTCGTTTTTCATGCGGCTTTGCGCCAGCGCGCCATTTACCACACCGAATGCGCCCAGCTTAACCTGCGCACCGCCGCCGCCCAGCGCCAGCCGATCGGCACCTTCGGCATGGGTTTCCAGCGTCAGCCAGTCGGTAGCGCCGTAGCGCCAGGAACCGCTGGCGGCACCGGTGCCGTAATCGAAATTCTTAAGGCCGTAGTTATTGCGCAGCGCCCCGGCAGAAAAGGCGTAATCGGAGAGGCCTGGCTTCAGCAGATCGCTGGAGACGTAAAACGGCAGGGCGGTAGTGACGCGGCGGCCTACCGCATCGGTGGTCACCACTACCGCATCCCCCGCGCCGTTAACGAACGGCATATTGGTCATTGACCAGGGGCCGGGCTGTACCTGATTGCTGCTGGTTTGATAACCGTTAACGAACAGATCGACGGTAGAGGGCACCGCCGCCTGGCCGGCAAAGCTGGGCAGCGGCCAGGTAACAATATCGGGACGAACGCTAAAATCGCGTGCCAGCTGGATACCGCCAAGGCGCACGCTGCTGCTCCAGCTCAGTGCATCGGTAACCAGATCGCCAACGCGCCAGCTCAGGATGCGATCTTCATCCTCGTAGCTCCACCAGGTGTCGTAGCGAATATAGCCATCGTTAAGCGTATTGCTGTTGCCGCTGAGCTGTTCCTGCCAGACGCCGTTGGAGGAGAATTGTCCCGCCGCACCAAACAGTCGTAGCTCATTCCAGGCGGAGAGTCGGCTCCCCGCCTGGCTGTTATGGCTGCTGTAGACATCGTAGTTAAGCAGGGCACCGGTACTGCTGCGCCCCGGATAGCGCGGCGTGTTATCGCGTCCGGCAAAGGTTTGTTCAGGCAGCCAGGCGCTGGGAACGGTCAGCAATATGCGCTGGCGCTGGCTGTCATAGCGCACGTCGACCTGCGGCATGGCGGAAACATCTACTTCCGGGCCGCTGAGCTTTTCTGCCGGGATCCCCGCCTGCTGTAGATCGGCAGCGCGTAGCCAGTAGTGACCGTGGCGAAAGGTGACCGGTACGATCTGCTGGCTCTCCCGCTGGTTAACGCTCAGCCCCAGCATATACTGCTGGCTTTCGTCCTGAGTCGTTGCCAGCGTAGGTGGCGGCGGCAGCGAAGAAAAGGTTTCAGCCTCGCTATCGGGCGCGGTCAGGCCGCCGCACAGCCCGACGATAGCCAGCGAACAGCGGCGAAGCACAGACCAGGGAAGCGGGCGCATGGCTTAGCGTGTGCTGCTGGCGCTACGCCAGGAACGATTGTTGACGTCTGCCGCCAGTACCGCGCCGGAAGAGACGGAGGCGTTAAGCGGCCAGCGATGGCTGCTGTTAGCCAGCACGTAGCCAAACAGCCCGCTGCTCAGTTCGCGCCCGTTTAGCGTTGCTTTACTGAGGCGCGCGTGAACCGCGCCGTGGTTGACGATCTCCAACCAGCGCTGACCGTCTTCGCTTACCGTATGCCAGCTAAGCTGTGGCTGAGCATCTGCCGTCAGTCCATCGCCATAAACAAACAGCGGCACTGAATAACGCATCTGAAAACGCAGGCCCGCCTGGTTCTCGCCCGGCTGCTGCGGCGTTGGGATCTCATCCAGTACCACCCGATAGGCGGCCTCCTGTCCGGCAGCGGGCGCGCTTTGCTTAATCAGGCGCACCAGCTGTTTCTGGCCCGGTTCGATGCGTACTATCGGTGGGCTGGCAACCACCTGTTGCTGCGTCTGATACTGTTCTCGTCCCGAAATTTGCTGCCAGGCGAAAATGCGCACCTGCATCAGCGTGGTACTGTTGCCGTGATTCTCCAGCCAGAGTTCGCTGGCTTTATCCTCACTGATAATTTTCGGATCGATGGGCCAGATCATCACCGAATTGGCGGCGTAAGCAGGAAGCGTTAACGCGGTGAAAAACGCCAGAATAAGCGTATTAAGGCGAGTCATACCCGATGTCCTTATTATGTATTACCAGCCCAGCGTCACCGTCAGGGTATCGTTGTAAACACCGGCGCGCTGGGCGCCGCTAAGCTGTAAGAGGCCATAAATCGGCAAAATAATGTTGTTGGCGTTGCTGTAACTCAGCGCTACGTTCTGGCTCACCGGAATTTCACTGGCGGCGCTGTAGTTGGCATTGGTAAACAGCCGGTAGGCTACCGTGTTGCTTCCATTAGCCAGCTTCAGGTTGCGCGTGGTGGTGTAGTTACTGCCGCCATTAATGCTCATGTTTAGCGTGGTGCCTGGCGTACAGGCAATGGTGATAGCGCTGCTCTGTACATAGCTGGCACCGACGCTGGCCGTCTCCACGCCAGAGCGGGTGCCAAAGTTAAGCGAGCCGAAGACGCCGGTATTGCTGCCGGAGATCACGCAGCCCGCCACAACCGCAGCGCTGACCTGAAAGGTTTGCGTCGGCAGCGCCAGCGCGCTGTGACCGATTAACAGCAGCAGCGGGACGTAACGCCTCAGCGTGCGCAGCCTTTGTTCCGGCACCTGGCTTTCCCTGCGCGCGACGTTAGTAGTTCACCGCAACGCTAATAGTGTCGGTATAGGTGCCCGCCGGGATCGTGGCGTTAAAGCCGCCGCCGGTGATGCGTCCGAAAATTTGATAGTTGTCGCCCAGCGTGGGATTGGCGGTGCCGGTTGCAGGCAGGTTGGTGTTGTTAGCGATAGCGTTGGTAAAGCCAGCGTCGCTGTAGAGGGTGTAGGCGATGCCTCGGGTATTGTCGGCACCGAGTAGCAGGTAACGTGGCTGGCCGGTAACCTCGCCGTAAACCGTCGCTGGTGCGGCGTTGCTGCTGGTAACCTGAACGTTATAAGCCTGACCGGTCGTGCAGCGTACGTAGATACCGGTGCCCGCCGCACCTACCAGCGTTGCATTCAGGGTGTCAAAGGTGGCAGCGCTGCTACCAAAGTTCAACGTACCAAAGTTAACGCCCGTCGTGCCGGGCTGACCGTTAACCAGGCAGCCGGTGGTTAACGTCAGGGTGGCGTTAATCGTGCCGGTAGTGGTGGCGGCGAAAGACGGCGCAGCGAGTAGCGGAAGCGCGCAACTGGCAGCAACCAACAAAAATCTTTTTTTCATAAATATTCCTTACTGATAGCGATGGCGTATAAGCGTTATCACCTGGTGTTCAGTAAAGAGCGTTACCCAAAAGTCACGATGAAAAAGTTAAGAAAAACGTAAAAAAAGGCGCATCTACAGCCTGCGCAGATTTGATTTTAGTGCATCTGTGTTACCTTTCTTTACTATATAACAGCCGTTAGCAAAGCGGTAAATACAAAGTTAAAAATTTATCTAAAAGTATCTTCCTCATCATATCACTCCAGCAGTATCGCCTTTCTCAGCAATGATGAAGCAAACGGCAACGATCGTGGTTGTAACAAGACGCTGAAATCAGAGACAATGCTATTCTCTTTTTTGACCGCCTGAAAATGCATTTTTATGCAGTTTATTCTGGCGCTGTTATCTGACGAAAACGGGCGTGCTGGCGTCAAAATTTTTAATCTTTTCAGCATTAAATAGCGTCATAAAATTGCGGTAGCGCAAAAAGCGAACGGCAGAAAAAAATAAAAATAAAATTTATGTTTTGGCGGCGAGGCAGCGCATTAAATTTGCGAAGCACAGAAACGGGAATCAGTTTTGTTGCTCGAGGCAATCGCTTTTATTCATCAAGGCGACGATAAGCATTGCGGTCGGTTTGCCGATAATTTAGCCGTTAAAGGCCATCTTCACCTTGCACTTTTATTCTTTTAATTTCAGCGCGTTGATGCAGGCGCTAATTGGCAGGAATCTTTATGCTGGCAACTTCCTACGATACGATCATGGTCATTGTGTCCATCATCGTGGCTTTTTTGGCCTCCTACACCGCGTTAGATATGGCCGGACGCGTTGTCACCAGCACCGGCAAAGCCGCGCTCGTCTGGCTGGGCGGCGGCGGTTTCTCGATGGGTATCGGTATCTGGGCGATGCACTTTATCGGCATGCTTGCGATGAATATGCCGATGATGATGAGCTACAGCGGTATGCTTACACTGCTATCCATGCTGATCGCTATTGCAGCTTCAATATTTGCGTTATGGATCGTTTGCTTTGATGAGCTGCACTGGCTGCGGCTGGGCTACGGGGCTCTGGTGCTCGGTAGCGGCGTGGTGGCGATGCACTATACCGGTATGGCGGCGCTGATGTTCAGTCCGGGCATTGTCTGGGACTGGCGCTGGATCGCACTTTCGATTGTGATTGCGCTGCTGGCGTCAGGCACCGCGCTGTGGCTGGCTTTTCAGCTACGTCAGGGGCCGGGCAGGTTGACGCTGTTACGTGCGGGCGCGGCGGTGGTGATGGGATTCGCTATCGCCGGTATGCACTACACCGGCATGGCCGCCGCCAGCTTTCCGGCGGCGGGGCACGCGATGGCACACGGCGTGGACAGCAACTGGCTGGCGATTCTGGTAGCGGTGGTCACGCTGTCGATTCTTGGTATCACTCTGTTGGTATCGATGCTGGATGCGCGTTTACAGGCGCGTACCTCAATGCTGGCTTCGTCGCTGGCGGAGGCTAACCGCGAACTGGCGCAGCTGGCGCTGCATGATAACCTGACGCGCCTGCCGAACCGTATTCTGCTGGAAGATCGTCTCGATCAGGCGATCAGCAAAGCCACGCGGGAAAACTCGCGATTTGCACTGATGTTCATGGATCTGGACGGCTTCAAGGCGGTTAATGACGCTTTTGGGCATCATATTGGCGATAGCCTGCTGGTGGCGGTGACGGAACGCATGACCGCCAGTATGACCGGGCATTATACGCTGGCGCGACTGGGCGGCGACGAGTTTGTGCTGCTCACCGAGATTGACGATCCTAACGACGCGGCAACTATTGCGGATGCGCTGGTTAAGCAGATTGAAAAACCCTTCACCCTTTCACGCTACGAGCTGATGGTGTCGCTTAGCATCGGTATTGCGGTCTATCCCGGCGACGGTGTCGATGAGCGTGAGCTGATGTTTAACGCCGATGCGGCGATGTATCACACCAAAAACAACGGACGTAACGGCTATAACTTTTTCCAGCGCTCGATGAACACCATGGCGCAAAGCCAGCTGCAACTGGTGAACGATCTCTGGCTGGCGCTGGAGCGTGATGAGCTGCGGCTGTTCTATCAGCCAAAGTATACCGCGCCGAGCGGCCCGATTGTTGGCCTGGAGGCGCTGCTGCGCTGGCAGCATCCTCAGCGCGGCCTGCTACCGCCCGATATTTTCCTGCCGCTGGCGGAAAAAAGCGGCCTGATTATTCATGTCGGTAACTGGGTGATCAATGAAGCGTGCCGCCAGCTGCGCTGCTGGCACCAGCAGGGGCACGAAAACTGGTCGGTGGCGGTTAATCTGTCAGCGTTGCAGTTTGAGCAGAGTAGCCTGGTGGATACGGTGATTACCGCGCTGGAGAAACACCAGATACCGCCGCGCTTTTTGACGCTGGAGGTGACCGAAACCACGGCGATGCGCAATCCCGATGAAAGCGTGCGTATCCTGACCGCGTTAACCGATCTTGGCGTGCGCGCCTCGATCGATGACTTCGGCACCGGTTACTCCAGCCTGCTTTACCTGAAGCGTTTGCCCGCCAGCGAACTGAAGATCGATCGTGCCTTTGTGAACGAACTGCGTGAAAACAGCGGTGATGCCACCATCGTTTCAGCGATTGTCGCGCTGGCGAAATCGCTTAATCTGAAGGTGGTGGCTGAAGGAGTAGAAACGCCGGAGCAGCAAAACTTCCTCACTAACCTCGGCTGTAACAGCCTTCAGGGTTATCTGTTGGGCAGACCGATCCCGCCAGAGCGTATTGATGAGCTGAAAGAGTTTATTCAGACCGAGACGCATCAGCCGGTTGCCTGACCTGACGTCCCGCCGCCGGAAGAAACCGGGCGGGGCCGTATCCCTCCTCTGGCCGACAAACTATAATAGCCGTCAGCATTTTATTAAGGACCTGTAACAGTCTATGGCGAAATATCTTCAGCTGGTGGAGCAAATTCAGGCGCAAATCGATGCCGAAGTCTGGCAGCCGGGCGAAAAGCTGCCCTCGCTGCGCGATCAGGTTAGCCTGAGCGGTATGAGCCTGATGACCGTAATGCACGCCTATCAGGTGCTGGAAAGCCAGGGAATAATCGTCTCGCGCCCGCAGTCGGGCTATTACGTCGCGCCCCGCACCGAATTTCTCAGCCAGCCGGTGACGCATCAGAAAGTGCAGCTGGCGGAGACGGTGGATATCAACGCTTTTATCTTTGACGTGTTGCAGGCCTGCCGCGATCCGCTGACGATCCCTTTCGGCTCCGCTTTCCCCGATCCGGAGCTGTTTCCACAGCGGCAGCTGATGCGCGCCCTGAATCATGTTTCCCACAGCCTGACGCCGGGCGATGCGATCAATAACCTGCCGCCGGGCAATGAGGCGCTGCGTAAAACGCTGGCGCGCCGCTACGCCCAGCAGGGCATTACCGTTTCGCCGGATGAGATTGTTATCACCAACGGCGCGATGGAAGCGCTCAGCCTGAGCCTGCAGGCGGTAACCGAACCGGGCGACTGGGTAATTATCGAGAACCCGACGTTTTATGGTGCGCTACAGGCAATCGAGCGGCTGAAGCTGAAGGCGGTAGCGATCGCTACCGATCCGCAACACGGCATGGATCTTAACGAGCTGGAGCAGGCGCTACAGCGCTGGCCGGTAAAAGCGTGCTGGCTGATGACCAATCAGCAGAACCCGGTAGGTTTCACCCTGAGCCGCGAGAAGAAAAAAATGCTGGTTAACCTGCTGGCGGAACACAACGTTGTGCTGATCGAAGATGACGTTTACAGCGAGATTTATTTCGGTGCCGACAAACCGCTACCGGCGAAAGCGTTCGATCGCCAGGGCAACGTGCTGCATTGCTCTTCTTTCTCGAAGAATCTGGTAGCGGGCTTTCGCGTAGGCTGGGTGGCGGCGGGGAAACAGGCGCTGCGTATTCAGCGGCTACAGCTAATGAGCACCATCGCCACCAGTGCGCCGATGCAGCTGGCGCTGGCGAATTACCTCGGCACGCGCAGCTATGACAGCCATCTGCGCAGGCTGCGTCAGGTGCTGGAGCAACGTAAAAATCTGGCGCGTCAGTCGCTGAAGCGCCATTTGCCGTGCGGTGCCAGAATCAATGATTCGCGCGGCGGCTATTTTTTATGGATTGAGCTACCGCGCCAGGTTAACGCCACTCAGCTTTATTACCGGGCGCTGGAACATAACATCAGCATTGCGCCGGGCAGCATGTTCTCGTCGGGGCAGCAGTATGCCAATTACTTTCGCTTTAATACGGCCTGGCGGTGGGATGATGCGATGGAAGCAGCGATAGCCCGGCTGGGCGCGCTGATTGCCGATATGATGTGAAGCGGCAAACGCCTTTAACAGCGACGTCTGCCGACAGCGATCAGACGGCGGCGGCGGGTTTATTGCCCCAGGTAAGATGATAAACATCGTAGAAATCTACTTCACCCTTCAGCGACAGCAGCTTCTGAATGCCTGCCTTGACATGCTCAGGGGTAGAAGGGTGATTAAGAATATCGTTAACTGCGGCTTCTGACAGCGTGCGCACGTAATACCACTCGCCGTTATAGCAGACGCGCAGATCCAGCGTATCAATATCCTCGAAGCGATACTTCGGATTGATATCCAGCAGCATCAGAAAGCTCATCAGCAGCACAAACAGGGTAGCGCCCCAGAAGGCGGGCCAGCCAAGATAGTCGGTGGTGAAGATCAGCGCCACGCACAGCCCGTAGCAGACATACATCGTCAGCCACAGCCCCGGATGTGTCTTCAGAAAGTTAAAGCTAAAGCGCGGTTTGTTATCGCGCAGCTCTTCGCGGTTCAGCGTGTCAATTTCACGCAGCATAATCTGTTTGATGGCATCCATTGTTTTACCTCGGTCATTGAAGCCAACGATAAAATAATTAAACCATGAGTGTAGCAAGGAGGGACAGAAACAGATTCTGATAAAAAAACTATAACAGTTGGTAACAATGCGCTAACGATGAGCGATAAAAAGGGCAATAAATGTCACCTTACCTGATGAAACCCATGCTGAAAAGCGTACTACCTGAATAGCGCGATCATCGGCGACGGTGATTCTTTGAGTAACAGCGCAAATACTTGCATGGTAATTTGAGTTAAGTCTTATTTATTAGCAAGTTATGTGAGGTGGGCGACAGGATTTTGATTGCAAAGTTATTTACTTTTGCCACAATTGATTAACGTCGCGTTTAACAGGAGAGGCGTTATGTTTTCCCCTTCTTCCAGCCTGATGGCTATGATGTCATTTGCCGCCGGTACGCTCTTTGCGGGCATGTCGAGTAACCCGCAGCATCTGATGCTGGCTCACCCATCCAATAATGTACCCAACAATCCGCTGCCGCTGATTATCTATCCACGTGTGGTACCGGATGACGTCGAGGATATTGCAGCCTGGTTCGAACAACGTTTTACGGAAAATCACTGGCCTGCACGCTGGCGCGCGGCGATTTTTCCCTATACGCATTATCACTCTAACTGCCATGAGCTACTGGGCGTAGGTGCGGGCTGGGCGGAAGTGCTGTTTGGCGGTGAAAGCGGGCGTATGGTAACGCTACGCGCCGGGGATGCGGTATTAATTCCTGCTGGCGTGGGACATCGACAAATTGCGGCCAGCGAAGATTTCTTTACCGTAGGCGCTTATCCGGCAGGCATGGAACCTGACACGCTACGCGATGAAAAAAGCCATATGGAGAAAGCGCTGGCTAATATTAAAAAAGTACCGTTACCCTCGTTCGATCCGCTAACGGGTGGAGAAGGAGCGGTAACGGATTTTTGGCATCCTGTAGCACAGCAGATGTCCCATTCTCATTAATTAAAGGTGGGGTGGTGTAACGGGCTGCCCCATAATTAACTCAGAGTAAAACATGTAGCACGTATTAAATTAATATAGCGTGAGTTATCTAATACCTCAGACCAGGTAGTTTCTTTTCGCGACTTCGTTAATATCAACCACGCTTTTAACCCCAAGCTTACGTAAAATTTTTATTTTATAGGTGCTGATAGTTTTATTACTAAGTGAAAGCTGTAACGCAATCTCTTTATTAGAATAGCCCGCAGCCAGTTTTCTCAGCACCATCAGCTCACGGCGAGAAAGCGACATTAGTTTTTCACTTTCAGGATGCAGATTTTTCACTTCCACGCTGGAGGAGTTCGGATAGAACTTAACGCCTTTATCAATAGTGCGAATGGCCTGTAGCAGCTGGGCGGTATCGTGGCTCTTATAGAGGTAGCCATCGACGCCGAGCATCAGGCAGCGCTGCATGTGGAAATCGCTTTCAGAAGCGGTTAACACAATGATTTTTTGCTGTTCATTGATGCGTTTCAGGCTTTCAATCACCTGCATTCCGTCGCGTCCTGGAATATTGAGATCCATGATCACCAGATCGGGGCGATGCAGGCCCACGTCGGCGATAACCGAGGTGCCATCTTCCGCGACGCCAGCAATCACGTAGCCGTTAGCGCGTAAATAGGCTTTGATGCCTGAGCAGATAAACGGGTGGTCGTCGACAATAAATACGGTATTAATCATAATGAGTCCTGTGCGATATTATAAAAATCTAAAGTGATGAACTTTATTAGTTTTTTTATTTGGTGTAAATGATTATAACTATCCCGTTAAATCATCAATGTGAGAATTGTCTCTAATTCCACAGTTAGCCCATTTGTTCTTTAAAGTTATTTTGTTGTACGAATAAATAAATTGATAATTCAATGATTTGTCGACGCAGGTAAACTTATTCACTTTTTTTACTGTATGCCAGAATTTAAAACTACCAAAAAATCTTAAAGCAAAGATATGATTTTATCGTTCCTCCCAGCATCGTTGAAAAAACCAGTTAATTAACTAAAAGGAATAAATCTTTTTCAAAAAAGTTATTATCGAAAATAATAAATGAAAAGGTTATCGGATCAATTAATTTTTTTGGTTACGATAATTCAGGGAATAGATAGATTACTAGAGAAAGTATAATCCCAAAAACAGTGCTAAAAAGGGAAAAACTCAGCCAGGACAACTAAATAAAGCCATTGCGCTGCGTTGACGTTACGCTTTTGTGGGCCGCATCTGCTTTAGCGTAGCGGGAGTAAACCACCGCGCTGTCACAACCAAAATTAGCTAAAACAGTACAAGGTTATTTTTTTTCAGTTAATCTTATATTTATCAGGAGGCTAAGCGTCCTTTTCTGATACTAAAATAAAACCGATCGCTTCGCGCTACTAACGCTAGACCCTGCTCAGATAAATTCCATTACTCTCAGGCTAATAATCAAACTTCCTGCTTAATTGATGCGCAAGGCTAACAGGCAGACACTCTGGTCATCGATTTTAGATAAATCACAAATGAGCCAGGAGGTTAGCTATGTTGCCTGAAACATCGTCAGGCCGCGTCTGGGATACGCGTCGCACCGAGAAACAGCGACGCATTGAATCACTCGCTATTCCAGGCAAAGTTCTGCCCACTCACGATTTACCCGCCGTACTGGAAAAACTGATTGCGCCGGGCGACCGCGTTGTGCTGGAGGGGAATAACCAGAAACAAGCTGATTTTCTGTCGCGTATGCTGGCAGAGGTCAACCCGCAGAAGGTTCACGATCTGCATATGATTATGCCGAGCGTCAGCCGCAGCGAACATCTGGATATCTTCGAAAAGGGCATCGCCCGTAAACTTGACTTCTCCTTCTCCGGTACACAGAGCCTGCGTATTTCGCAGCTACTGGAAGATGGACAATTGGAAATTGGTGCGATTCACACTTACATCGAGCTTTACGCTCGTCTTTATGTGGATCTGGTGCCGAACATCGCGCTGGTTGCAGGCTTTAAAGCCGATCGCCAGGGCAACCTGTATACCGGTCCCAGCACCGAAGATACGCCGGCGCTGATTGAAGCCGCCGCCTTCCATAACGGTATCGTTATCGCTCAGGTTAACGAACTGGTGGATGATGTCTCCGATCTGCCGCGTGTGGATATCCCCGGCTCCTGGATCGACTACGTGGTTGTCGCCGACAAGCCTTTCTTTATTGAACCGCTGTTTACCCGCGATCCGCGCCTGATTAAACAGGAACATGTCCTGATGGCGATGATGGCGATCAAAGGCATCTATGCTGAACACCAGGTGCAGTCGCTGAACCACGGCATCGGTTTTAACACCGCCGCGATTGAGCTACTGCTGCCTACCTACGGTGAAAAGCTGGGGCTGAAAGGCAAAATCTGTAAACACTGGACGCTGAACCCGCATCCGACGCTGATCCCTGCCATCGAAAGCGGTTGGGTAGAAACCGTTCACAGTTTCGGTAGTGAGCTGGGGATGGAAAACTACATCGCCGCACGCCCTGACATCTTCTTCACCGGTCCTGACGGTTCGATGCGTTCAAACCGCGCGCTGTGTCAGCTGGCTGGTCAGTATGCGGTTGATATGTTTATCGGTTCAACGCTACAGGTTGATGGCTACGCCAACTCCTCCACCGTTACCCGAGGTCGTCTCTCCGGCTTCGGTGGCGCGCCTAACATGGGGCACGATCCACACGGTCGTCGTCACGCAACGCCTGCATGGCTGGCCATGATCGACAAGCCCGATCCGATGGTTCGCGGGCGCAAACTGGTAGTGCAGATGGTGGAAACCTTCCAGGCGGGCGGTAAACCAACCTTCGTAGAAAAACTGGATGCCGTTGACGTGGCGAAAGCCTCCAACATGCCGCTGGCACCGGTCATGATCTACGGCGAAGACGTGACTCACGTTCTGACCGAAGAAGGGATCGCCTATCTCTATCGCGCAGAGTCGATGGAAGAACGCCGGGCGATGGTAGCGGCAGTAGCCGGTATCACTGATATCGGTCTGGGTGTGGATGCCAAACGCGTCGCGCAGCTGCGTCGTGAAGGCAAAATCGCCTGGCCGGAAGATTTGGACATTCGCCGTAGCGAAGCCACCCGTTCGCTGCTGGCGGCGGGCAGCGTTGCTGACCTGGTGGAATGGTCTGGCGGCCTTTACAACCCACCGGCTAAATTCCGGAGCTGGTAATGACGATGCAACCGCAACTCTCTGAACAGCGCGCTGAACGGCTGGCTGAACGGCTGGCGGAGCGGGCGAGCATGGCGCTGATTGATGAAGCGCGCCTGACGCCCAAACCGGGGCTGGTAGACGGTCGCGGCAGCGGGGCGCATCAGGATCTGACGCTGACGCTGATGGAGCTTTCTGCTCGCAGTCTCCAGCCGACGTTCCACGCGTTAGCGCTACACAGCTGGCAGCGTCCGGCAGATATCGCGCTGCGCCAGCTGGTTGGTCAGCTGGGGCGCGAAGGCGAAGCGCAGATGATGGCGGCCACTAACGGCGTCAACACCCATCGCGGAGCTATCTGGGCGCTCGGGCTGCTGGTCAGCGCCGTCGCCATGCTGGACGGCGATGCGACGGCGGAAGCCGTTTGCCGTACCGCCGCCGCGCTGGCAAGCCTGCCGGACGATCGTGCCCCGCGCAGTTTCAGTAAAGGGTTGCGGGCCACGCAGCGTTATCGGGTACCCGGCGCGCGCGAAGAGGCGCAACAGGCGTTTCCGCATATTCGTCAACTGGCGTTGCCGCAGCTACGACGTAGCCGGGCAGCTGGGGCGACGGAAGAGCAGGCCAGGCTTGATGCGCTGATGGCGATCATGACCTCGCTCAGCGATACCTGCGTACTGTCGCGCTCAGGCCTGAACGGTCTGGAGGCGATGCAGCAGGGCGCGCAACGGGTGCTGGACCACGGCGGTTGCAGCACATTGCCGGGACGTCAGGCGCTGGCTCAGCTCGACGCGAAGATGCTCAGCATGAACGCCTCACCAGGCGGCGCGGCGGATCTGCTGGCGGCCACGCTGTTTCTCGATGGTATCTGTTTACTCACACATTGAGGATGTTATGGAACAAATCACACTTTCTTATCCTGCCACTCGCACCCTGCAAGGACGTGCACTGGTTGGTGTCGTGGGCTCCGGTGATATGGAAGCCCTGTTCGTCCCTAACGAGGGCGAAAAACTTGAAGTCAGCATCACTACTTCGATCGTTAACTTTGAAGCACGCTGGCGTGCGCTGTTTGACCGACTGAGCACCTTAACTGAACTGCCTGCCGGTCAGCTTACCATTCATGACTTCGGTGCCACACCTGGCGTCGCACGCATCCGAATCGAACAGGTTTTTGAGGAGGCGGCCCATGCGTAATGACAGCAGTTTTATTGAACTGCGGGCGCGTGAACGTGCGCACCTGCTGCTGGATGAAGGTTCATATCGCGAGCTGCTCGATCCTTTCGACGGCATTATGTCTCCCTGGCTGCCGATGCAGGGCATCGTGCCGCAGGCCGATGATGGCATGGTGGTAGCGAAAGGCACCATAAACGGCAAACCAACGGTAGTGATCGCTATCGAAGGGACGTTCCAGGGCGGCAGTATGGGTGAAGTCTCCGGCGCGAAAATGGCGGCGGCACTGGAAATGGCGGCGGAAGATCATCGTCGCGGCGTACCGACTCAGGCGGTGCTGTGCCTTGAAACCGGCGGCGTGCGCCTGCAGGAAGCGAACCTCGGCCTGGCGGCGATTGCCGATATCCACGCTGCGATTGTCGATTTGCGTCGCTACACCCCGGTTATTGGCGTCATTACCGGTACCGTTGGCTGCTTCGGCGGCATGTCCATCGCTGCTGGCCTGTGCAGCTCGCTGATCGTAACGCGTGAAGCGCGTCTCGGTCTGAACGGCCCGCAGGTTATCGAACAGGAAGCGGGTATCGAAGAGTATGACTCACGCGATCGTCCGTTTATCTGGAGCATTACCGGTGGCGAAGTGCGCTATCGCAGCGGCCTGGCCGATGTGCTGGTTAACGACGGCGTACATGCGGTTAAGCAGGCGGTCAGCGATGCGCTGGCTCGCGGTGTACCGGCACGTCATCGCACCGATAACTACGAGCCGATGCTGGCGCGCCTGAAAGCGGTAGATACCAGCAAACAGGCAGATAGCGAACAGATTCAACAATTTTTTGCGGGAGACGCGCTATGAAAACAATCAGTCGCGGTGAGCGCTGGCTGGCGCTGCTTAGTCAGAATGCGCCTCGCTTAGGGGGGTTATGTCCGTCTGTACAGGTGGCGGATGCCGATCTGGATGGGGAAAGCGTGCGTTACATCGCCGTGGTGCCCGATGAAAACAATCACTTCCCGCGCGCGGCTGGCGGTGAAGTGGGCCTGATGGAAGGCTGGACGCTGGCGAAAGTGGTGAAAGAAACCGTAGCCGCCGATGCCAGTGCCGAACGTAAACGCCCGATTATCGCGGTGATTGACGTTCCCAGCCAGGCTTATGGGCGTCGTGAAGAAGCGTTTGGTATTCACCAGGCGCTGGCTGCTTCCGCTGCGGCCTGGGCTGAAGCACGTCTGGCCGGTCATCCGGTGATTGGTCTGATCGTCGGTAAAGCGATGTCCGGTGCCTTCCTGGCGCATGGCTACCAGTCCAACCGACTGATCGCCTTCAACGATCCGGGCGTTATGGTTCACGCCATGGGTCAGGCCTCTGCGGCGCGCATCACTCTGCGCAGCGTGGAAGCGCTGATTGAGTTGGCGTCAACGGTGCCGCCAATGGCCTACGATGTGAAAAACTATCAGACGCTGGGCCTGCTCGATGAACTGCTGAATATCGCTAAACCGGATGAACCGGGTGAGGCTGAAAAACAACAGGTTATTGAGTCACTCATTCGTCAGATCAAAGACGCCCGCGATGGTGATAACAGTCTGCAGCATCGTTTGCGCGGTGAAAACCGCCGCAGTTCCGCGTTAGTACGTGAACGTATGCGTGCGGCCTGGTAACTATTATTCATGCCAGGACAAACCTGCCAGGTGGATAGTGATGGGCACTTGTTGCCCATCCATAGCAATAGCCTGTAAATAAAAATAAACCATCGCACCTGTGCCACTTTCAACTCATTGTTATACAGGTGAAATATGACATATATCATTCTTCATGCACTTGCCCCTATTTTTGTCATCATGCTTTTGGGCTTTTTAGCCGGTAAGGCAAAAATGGTGGATAACAAGAACGTCGCTTTATTGAATATCTTTGTAATGGACTTTGCACTGCCGGCGGCGTTGTTTAGCGCCACGGTACAAACGCCCTGGAGCGGTATCGTTGAGCAGATGCCGCTGGTAGTGGTATTGACGCTGGCGATGTGGATTACCTACGCCGTTATCTATTTTCTCTGCATCAAAGTGTTCCACAAGTCGGCGCAGGATGCCGCAGTGCTGACGCTGACGGTGGCGCTGCCAAACTACGCCGCGCTCGGTCTGCCGATCCTCGGTAGCGTACTGGGTGAAACCGGTGGTACTTCGCTGTCGGTCGCTGTCTCTATCGCCTGTGGTTCGGTGTTAATGACGCCGTTCTGTCTGTTGATTCTGGAACGTGAAAAAGCGCGTGCCGCAGGTACGGCGCAGGGTTCATCGCTGGCGATGCTGCCGGTACTGATGTGGCGCTCAGTGAAAAAACCGATCGTCTGGGGTCCGCTGCTGGGGGTGGTGCTCTCTGCGCTGGGTATCCATATGCCGGATCTGGTGCTGACCGCGATTAAACCGCTGGGCCTCTCCGCTACCGCAACGGCGCTGTTCCTGACCGGTTTGATCCTCTCTGCTCGTCAGCTGAAACTGAACGGCGCGGTGGCGCTCTCCAGCGTAACCAAACTGCTGATTCAGCCAGCCATTGCCTGGGGTCTGGTTCTGGTGATGGGGCTGCACGGTACGCTGGCGATTACCGCGATTCTGATGGTAGCGCTTTCTGCGGGCTTCTTCGGTGTGGTATTCGGTAACCGTTTTGGCGTGCAGTCACCTGATGCGGAAGCTACCTTGCTGATCAGCTCCGTGCTCTGTATCGTCACGCTGCCGCTGTTTATCTCTTTAACCGCAGGAATGTAACTGATGCTGCCGCGTCCCCACGACTTGATTTGGCTTAGCAACCCACAGGCGCTACAGGGCGAACTGCCCGACTGGGTAGCGCAGCAGTGGCAGCCCACGCTGCCGCTGGTGGTGCGCCGGGATATGCATCCGGCGGGGCTGATCGCCGTGGGAATTCGCGGTATCGGACGTGAACGTCGCGCTGCTGCCTGGCTACCTGCCACGGCGGTGGCCCGCTGCGTTACGCCAGAGTCGCTGGCAAACGTTGCATTGTTACTGCGTTCGGTGTTTGTTTCTCAGCCGCCGGTTCAGGGGGCAATTCTGCTGGCGCAGCGCGCCTGGCCCTGGCAGTGGGGCATTACCGGTAGCTGTGGCTATGCGCTGGCCACCACTGAAGTGCCGGTGCTGCACAGCGGCAGCGATCTCGATCTGCTGATTCGGGCACCGCAGCCGATAGCGCCGGAAAAATTCCAGGCCTGGCAGCAACAGCTGCTGCGCCTGCCGTGTCGGGCAGATACCCAGGTAGAAACGCCCTGCGGCGCTTTTGCGCTTAATGAATGGCTGCGTGATGGACGGGCGCTGCTGAAAACCAACCGGGGGCCGCGTTTGGTTAAGGATCCCTGGCAGGCTGAAACGGAGGTATAGGTTAATGAAAGTGCTGTTTATGTTTCCCGGACAGGGGCCGCAGCGGGTTGATATGTTGCAGGGGCTGCCGGACGGCGAGAATTTGCTGCGCGAGGCGAGCGAAGCGTTAGGCGAAGATGTCACTCTGCTGGACAGCGCCGAGGCGCTGCGCCATACCCGTGCGGTGCAGCTTTGCCTGCTGATTGCGGGCGTCGGCTGGGCGCGCGAACTGGCGCGTCAGGGGCTGGAGCCGGAAATGGTCAGCGGCCTCTCAATCGGTGCTTTTCCAGCCGCAGTGGTAGCGGGGGCGCTGGCGTTTGATGACGCAGTGCGTCTGGTGGCGTTACGCGGTGAATTAATGGAGCAGGCCTGGCCGTCAGGCTACGGACTGACGGCGATTACCGGTCTGCGCCAGAGTGAAATTGAGCCGCTGCTGGGCGATTGCTATCTGGCGAACATCAATGCCGCGCAGCAGATGGTGATCGCAGGTAGTGAAGAGGCGATGCGGCAGGCAGGCGAACGGGCAATTGCCCACGGCGCTCAGAAAGTGCATCGGCTGGCGGTAAGCGTACCTTCGCACTGCGCATTGCTGGACGCCCCGGCGCAAAAACTGGCGCAGGCCTTTGCCAGCGTAACCCTGACACGCCCGCGCTGCGCCTATCTCAGCGGCAGCAGCGCCCGTCTGCTCTGGCAGCCGCAGCAAATCGCTGACGATCTGGCGATGAACATGGCGCGCACCGTGCGCTGGCACGAAGCGATGGAAGCCGCCAATGAACGCGATATCGGCCTGGCGCTGGAGATGCCTCCCGGCGCGGTACTGACCGGTCTGGCACGACAGCCACTGTCACGCGGCGATGCGCTGTCGCTGGAGCAGGGGGGCATAAAGCTGGCGCTTAAGCTGGCTGAACAGGCACGCTCCCAGCGCTAGCAGGTTGGCATTGAGCTCGTGATTGCGATCACGCTGGCTCAGCAGGCGCGCTCCCCAACGCCAGGCGAGACCTCACGCGCATACATGCGGCCTTCCGCTACCAGCGCCAGCAGGTTGGGATCGTGCTCGCGATTGCGATCGAACACGATAGCGATGGTCTGGCGCATCTGATAAGGCTCCGAGAGCGGCAGCAGTTGCAGGCTGTTTTCATAGATGCGTCGCATTCTGCCCGGCACCAGCGCGAAACCCACGCCCGCCTGCACCAGGCTGAGCATAGAGAAGATGTCATTAACGCGCATCACGATATTGGCATCGAATCCCGCCACGCTGAAGGCTTCCTGAAAACCGTGAAACGTGGCGAAGCCTTCCGCCAGTGACACAAATTTTTGCTGTCGATAATCGCGCAGATCGACAGATGTTTGTGTGCCGAGCTGCGCATCTGCCGGGGCGGCGAGGAAAATATGATCCTCAAACAGCGGCAGCACCTCATGACGTCGCCTGTCGATCTGGCTATCGGTAATCGAGAGCAGAATCGCATCCATCTCTCCCTGCTGTAGCTTCTCCAGTAACAGCTGATTGGAACCCATAGTTAAATCAAGCTCCAGATCGGGGCGACGCAGCTTCATCCCCATAATCAGACGCGGCACGGTTTCCAGCGTCAGTGAATAAAGCGTGCCGATGCGCATATGTTTCTGCCCCAGCCCCGCTTTATCACGTGCCTCATCAATCCCTTTCACCATCACATCGACCGCATCCAACGCATATTCCAGCAGCGTACGCGCGGCGGGCAGCGGTTTCAGGCTACGTCCCTGGTGGATAAACAGCGGGCAGCGCACATTTTCTTCAAGCGTATGCAGCGCACGGTGCACGCTGACGTTGCTCAGATTCAACTGTTCAGCGGCACGAGCAATATTGCCGCTGGCCATAAAGGCAATAAAGATTTCCAGTTTACGAAAGCTGATATCCGCATCAATTTTCATGCAACGCCCTGTTTGGTTAATAAAATAGTGAAAACAAAGACAGCATAATCTGGCTTAAGGGTTTTAGTTAAGATCATTTCACCTGTCATGTGCTGAAAAAAGGTCTGCCGCTGCCGATATGCATGGAATAGAAAGGTGTCGTCCGCACAAGTCAGGCGGGCGGGCCGATAACTTCTCTTTAGCGTAGCGCTGAATAGCCAGACGCACTACGTTGCCATGTCTAACTCACCCAGACAGCCGTTTGGGCCGCTATCGGGCAACATAATGAATAAGAATCCAGACTCACTTTATCGACTGCTGGTACAAAGCGTGGTCGATTACGCCATTTATATGATCCATCCTGACGGCACGATCGTTAACTGGAACGCAGGTGCGCGGCGGGCAAAAGGTTACCTGGCGGAAGAGGTCGTCGGCAAAAACATCGCTATTTTTTACAGCGAAAGCGAACAGACGAAAGGTCAGGCGGCAAACAATCTTGCTATCGCCGCCCGCTGCGGGCGCTTTGAAACCGAAGGCTGGCGCTATCGCAAGGATGGCAGCGCCTTCTGGGCGCACGTGGTGATCGACGCCATCTACGATGAAAACGGTGCCATGCTGGGGTTTGCGGTCATCACCCGCGACTGTACCGAACAGCAGGCGCTGCTGCGACAGAAGCGCGAGCAGGAGGAGAAGTTTCGTCTGCTGGTAGATGGCGTTACCGATTACGCTATCTACATGCTGGACGCCGAAGGCCTGGTGGTGAACTGGAACAGCGGCGCGCAGCGCGCCAAGGGTTACACGACGGAGGAGGTAGTCGGGAAGCATTTTTCCCTCTTCTACAGTCTGCCGGAGCGCATGGCCTATATTCCGGAAAAGAATCTGCAAATAGCCTTTCGTACCGGACATTTCGAAGATGAGGGCTGGCGCTACCGCAAGGATGGCAGCGCGTTCTGGGCGCATGTGATTATCCAGGCGATCCACGATGACAACGGCAAGCTGCTCGGCTACGCGAAAATTACCCGCGACTGTACCGAACAGCGCAGGCTACAGCAGGAACGGCGTACCCAGGAAGAGAAATTTCGCCTGCTGGTGGAGAGTGTCACCGATTACGCCATCTATATGCTCGATCCCGGCGGTCACGTAGTGAACTGGAACGCGGGCGCGCAGCGCGCTAAGGGTTACAACACCCAGGAGATCATCGGCCAGCACTTTTCGTTGTTCTACAGCGCGCAGGATCGGCAGAACAAAACGCCAGACTCCAACCTGAATATCGCACGTAAAACCGGACGCTTTGAGGATCAGGGCTGGCGCTACCGTAAGGATGGCAGCGCGTTCTGGGCGCACGTGGTGATCGACGCGATTCATGACGACAGCGGTAAGCTGGTTGGCTTCGCGAAAATCACCCGCGACGTTACCGAGCGGCGCGAGTATGAACAGCAAATCCTGCGCGCCAAAGATCTGGCGGAGGCGCAAAGCGAACGCATGACTTCCATGTCACGCTTTCTTGATACCATCATCACCAGTATTCCTTCCTGTGTGCTGGTAGAGGATGCGATATCGCGGGAAATTCTGCTGGTGAATCGCAAGGCGGAGCAGCTGTTTGGTGTGGAAAAAAACAGTATGCACGGCAAAAAGCCGCATGAGTGCCTGCCGCCGGAGCTGAGCGACTATTTCAACGCGCTGGCGGATGCGGCGCTACGCAGTGAAGGTATCCACCAGAGCGAGCAGCAGCTGGTAACCGCCTGCGGCGATCGCATTCTGCACACTCGCGTTGCCACGGTGCGCGGCGGTGATGCGCGCACGCACTATGTGATATTGATTGTGGATGACGTTACCGATCAGCGCGCCGCCGACGCCCGTATTCACCATATGGCCCATCACGATTACCTTACCAGCCTGCCGAACCGGATTCTGTTTCGTCAGCGGCTGAGCGATGCGCTGCGTCAGGACAGCCTGCACGAGCGACAGACGGCGGCGCTCTGCCTCGATCTGGATAATTTTAAAAACGTCAACGATGCGCTCGGTCACCAAATGGGCGACGAGCTGCTGCGCGTTATTGCCAGACGCCTGCGTGCCATACTGCGCGAGCAGGATACGCTGGCCCGTATCGGTGGCGATGAGTTTGCCATTGTGCTGCCTGGCCTTAGCCGTCAGCAGGAGGCGAGCGCGGTAGCACAGCGGCTGATCGATACTGTACAGCCGCCGATCAACGTTGAAGGGCATAATTTGTCGGTAGGGCTGAGTATCGGTATCGCCTTCGCTGATGCAGAGCTTTCGACGCCGGAGCAGCTCTTGCGCTGTGCCGATATGGCGCTGTATGAAGCCAAGCGCAACGGGCGTAATCGCTATGAACATTTCACGCTGGAGATGGACGCGCAGGCGCGCACCCGTCGCAGTATGGAAAACGATCTGCGCGAGGCGATCACTGAAGATCAACTGCGACTCTATTATCAGCCGATTACTAACAGTGAAAAGAAGGCAATTATCGGTTATGAGGCGCTAATGCGCTGGCATCATCCGCAAAAGGGGTTGATCATGCCGGGCGAGTTTATCGCCATCGCTGAAGAAACCGGACTGATTCATAGCCTCGGTGCCTGGGCGCTGTACGAAGCGTGCCGTGAAGCGAAGAACTGGCCGGGGGGCCAAACGGTATCGGTCAACCTGTCGCCGGTACAGTTTAAAAACAGCACGCTGATCGCGACGGTAGAGGGGGCGCTGAAAGCGTCCGGTCTGGAACCCTGGCGGCTGGAGGTGGAGATTACCGAGTCGGTGCTGCTGGATGACTCGCTCGGCAATATCCACACGCTGCAAAGCCTGAAGGCGCTGGGCGTGCTGATCGCGCTGGATGATTTTGGCACCGGTTATTCGTCGCTTAGCTATTTGCGATCTTTCCCGTTCGATAAAATTAAAATCGACAAATCTTTTATTAGCGATATGAGCGACAGCCGCGAGGCGCTGGCGATAATCCGTGCTATAACCGGCATGAGCCGCAGTCTGGATATTCAGATTACCGCTGAGGGCGTCGAAAGCCGAGAGCAGTTTGATAAGCTTAAGGAAGAGGGATGTACGCTGTTTCAGGGCTACTTTTTCGGTCGACCGCAGCCTTCTGAGCTACGGCTGACCATGCTATAACCCGATCCCGGCGCACGATGCGCCGGAGCCGGGAAAGCGATATCAGTTTGCCGAGCCGTGGCTGCCGCTGTCCAATGCTGCCAGATCTTTATCGACAAAGAACAGGCTTTTGCCACTGTCGCCGACCAGCGCCAGCTTATCGAGGATGGATTTAAACAGCTTCTCTTCTTCATGCTGTTCAGCCACGTACCATTGCAGGAACTGGAAGGTGGAGTAGTCCTGGCTGGACATTGCCGCGTGCGCCAGCTCGTTGATTTTACGTGTGATTAGCTGCTCGTGCTCGTAGGTCTGCTGGAACAGATCCGCCAGGGATTCAAATGAAACCGGCGGCGCAGGAATTGTGCCCAGTACCGGCAGCGCCCCGGTATCGCTCAGGTAATCAAACAGGCGCTGCATATGTTCCATCTCTTCGCGTGAGTGAGATTTCAGGAACGCGGCAGCCCCTTCAAAACTTTTATCGCTGCACCAGGCGCTCATTTGCAGATAGAGGTTGGCGGAATAGAACTCCAGATTCAGCTGGTCATTTAAGCGGGCAATCATGTCATTTGTCAGCATAGCATTTCCTTATTTATGGCAGGCAAACATTGTTTGGTGAATTATGCAGCAAACGGGCAGCCGGGAACATGCTTTTTTGCACAATATTCATTTTTAATACGCTGATTTTAAAGAGAATTGATTCTATTTTTGAATGAGATTAACTCGTATTTGCAACCGTATTTCTGTAAAAAATACTGACTATCAAGGTATCAGCGGGTTAAGAGGGCAATTTCCGCTAAATAGTCCATTTTTCTGTTTGATAAACAGCAGGAAAAGGCGGCGGAGTGACGCCGCCTGACAGATTTATTCCTCTTTTAACGCCTTGGTCACGTTGCTGATAGCGCTGACTACCTCAGCGGCGCTGCCACGGATTTCCGCGATGACCTCTCCCGCCTCCTGCGCAAGGGCGACTCCGCGATCGGCGCGTTGTAGATTGGTTTCAATGCTGGTTAATGCTTTACCGGCCAGCAGATGATTATCCCTGACCATTTTTTCAATCTCGCTGGTGGCCTGGTTGATATTGGCTGCCAGCGAACGCACCTCATTTGCTACTACCGCAAAGGCGCGCCCGTGTGCGCCAGCTCGCGCGGCTTCTATCGCGGCGTTCAGCGCCAGCAGGTTTGTCTGGCTGGCGATGCTGCGAATGGTTTCGACTATCTGCCCGATGCGATCGGACTGGGCGCTCAGGCTGGAAATATCACCGGAGATATCATGCAGCTCGCCCGCCAGCGCATTGATATTTTGTACGCTGTTTTCCACCACGTCTGCGCCAACCCGCGTGCTTTCATTAGTGCGCAACGCGGTTTCATAGGCCTGCTGTGCCGCTTCCCGCTCCTGTTGGTTTTTCTCTACCTGACTGGTGACGTTGGAGGCAAATTTAACGATTTTATACAGCTCGCCGTTTTCATCGAAAACCGGGTTATAGGTGGCGCGCAGCCACAGCGTGCGCCCCTGTTTATCAACCCGTTGAAACTGACCGGAGATAAAATCGCCGTGATTCAGCTTTTGCCAGAAGGTTTTGTATTCTTCGCTGGCACGCAGCGCCGGGGTACAAAACATACCGTGATGCTGACCGATAATTTCTTGCTCGCGGTAACCGGTGGTCTTTAAAAAGTTAGCGTTGGCTTTCAGCACTTCGCCGCGCAGATTAAAAGCGATGACCGCCATAGAGCGATCGATAGCGGTGGTTAAGGCGCGCTGCTCCTGCGCATCCAGCACGTGCGCGGTAATATCTGACGCCAGCTTGACGATTTTTATCACCTTGCCAAAGCGATCGCGTACCGGCACGTAGTTCGCCTCCAGCCAGACCGGATGTCCCTGCTTATCCAGCCGCAGGAACTTATTGCTGAAACTCTCGCCGCGCTGTAGTCGCTGCCAGAAAGCCTGATACTGCGGTGAGGCGGCCAGTTCATCCGGGCAGAAGATGCGGTGATGCTTTCCCTGTATTTCCTCCAGTTGATAGCCCATGCGATCAAGAAACAATTTGTTGGCGTTTAAAATTGTACCGTCCGGCGTAAAGGCAATGGTAGCAATCGCTTCATCAAGCGCGGCCAGCGTTGCGGAAGGATAGGCGCACTGCTGTGAAGCGAGACGTGATGCGATTCCTGATGCAATAGAACGAAACATGGTGAACCTTTATTGTGTTATGGGTTTCACCAGTGGTTATCGGCCCCGCTGCTTAAAAGCTGAGCGGAGAGGGCGGGGATGCACGCGCTTTTTACCGATCTTTTACCGATTGCTGCAAAAGAGCGCAAACGGAGAAATTTCGATGAAAAGCATTTGACGACAAAGCGCCTTTACGGTTTAATGCGCCCCGTTGCCCGGATAGCTCAGTCGGTAGAGCAGGGGATTGAAAATCCCCGTGTCCTTGGTTCGATTCCGAGTCCGGGCACCACTATTCTAAAGAACCCGCCCACAAGGCGGGTTTTTGCTTTTTGCGGATCGGGTTGTTACAGCTCGTCCAATATCCCGTGCAGCCTCAATACAGGCATCCGGGGATTTCATCTCTGGTAACAATAATATTTCTGAAGTTACTACCGGTGCACCACAGTAATCAAAAATTCCGTGTACTATCTGGGTATTAAAGGCACCAAAATAGTCGCGTTTTTCATAGGTTTTTTTGGTAGCCGCGCCCAGTGCCACTAAATGCACGGGTAAATGGCCCAGCTTTTTCAATACCTTTTCTTCTGCGGTTTCTTCATAAGCCCAGCCGTTGGAAAAGACCCGATCGATCCAGCCTTTTAATAATGCAGGCATGCTCCACCAGTAAACGGGAAAGACCAGCACCAGCGCATCTGCTTTATCAATACGCGCCTGTTCTGCTGCAATATCAGGCGGCGTTGCGCCGGTTTGCTGAAAAAGCGCCATATCGGCTACTGAGTAAACCGGGTTAAAGCCTTCCTGCATCAGATCTGCGATTTCGTACGTATTGGCCGGGTTAGCGTCGGTAATGCCTTGCGCAATGGCCTTAGCAGTGCCGTGAGTTAATGAGGTATCGAGAGGATGAGAAACAACAATTAATGCGTGCATTAGAGAGACTCCCTGTTGCTATAGACCACTATTAGACGTAATCTTATATACTAATGGTAACTTACTTGTGGTAGGTTACCTTTGGTATATAAGCAAGTCAACAGGAGAATGCCTGCCATGCCTGAATCGCTCACGCGACAGCGGTTATCAAGAGAAGAACGTCATACTCAACTGGTAGAAGTTGCATGGCGGATTATTCGTGAAGAAGGGACGGAAGCACTGACCCTGGGGTATCTGGCAAAACAGGCTGGCGTAACGAAGCCGGTAGTTTACGATCATTTCACCAGTCGTTCCGGGCTTCTGGCTACACTTTATAAGGAGTTCGATCGGCGTCAAACGGAAGCGATGGATGACATGATCAGCAAAACGGAACCGGTTTTAGAAAAGCTGGCTGTGGTTATCGCCAATTCCTATATCGAATGCGTGTTGCTTCAGGGGCGTGAAATGCCCAGCGTAATGGCGGCCCTTACCGGTACGCCTGAGCTGGAACAAATCTGGCAGGATTATGCGGCTTCATTTACTGAAAAATGCCGCAGGCTGTTTGCGCCGTTCTGCCAGCAACCGCCTGGCGATGCCCCCCTGCGGGCGATGCTTGGCTCTGCCGAAGGGCTGTCCTGGGCTGTGGTTAACGGGGTGATTACGGAACAGCAGGCAAAGGATGAGCTGTTTCAGGTGATTATCGCGATGGTACAGCGGTGTGGTATAAAATAACCGGGTAAAGTCAGAAAATTATTAAACACAGCTCGTGTGAATGAGATTAAAAACACGGGCTAAGCCTTTATAAATACGATCGATATGCGGCTTTCCTCTGTAAAAGGAAAATCAGGCATTATCGGTTAGCGCTTCCTCCATTATTTCTTGCACTTTATTAACGGCTTAATCCTTAAGCAATACTTAACGCCTTGAAAGATAGCTATTGTCAGTGAAATAGAGCCTGATGTCCTGAGTCTAAAAGCTGAAATGAAAGCGCGCGCTGGTTATCTTTCCTGACGAAGAAATAATATGTTTAAACCTGACAGCATAACTTTATACGTTGATGATGTAGATATGAACACGCATTTTATCAGGCAATGCTGGGAGAAGAGTCAGTTGAAGCTTTCCCCGGTTTTTCGGTATTTATCGGTGCCGATAAAAGATTCAAAATAAAAACAGACATGCTCGGTTTCTGACAGGGAAAATAACCATGTTAATAGCAGGGTTAATAGCGACAGCATATTATTGCGCTAACGCAATAACGGCTCTGTTTACGTTTAGTCAGGAAACTTCTGTTGATCATGATTAATAACGTTGAGGCTTTTTTATTATAAAAAGACGGCTGTGGTCATGTTTGATCACGGCTCAGGCCGTTATTTTTCCTTCAGCATCAGGTATAGCGTTATGTCAGGAAAGCGTATCCAGCGAGAAAAGCGCACCATTGAAAAAATGATCGCTCTGTATCAGTCCAGCTGTCCGCAGGCGTTACCCGAACCAGAGCGTTACCAAAAGCTATATCAGTATGCGGTAAAACGCCTCGATCGCTGTGCTTACGGTGAAGATAAGCCCGCCTGTAAGCAGTGCCCGATTCATTGCTATCAGCCCGCGCCGCGTGAAGAGATGAAACAGATTATGCGCTGGGCGGGACCGCGTATGCTGCTGCATCATCCCATTCTGGCGATACGTCATCTGATCGATGATAAACGTCCCGTTCCGCCATTACCGGAAAAATATCGACCGAAGAAAGATCGGTAGCCGTTTCCCGCGTTTGTACTTTTTCGTCTTTTTCTCCGTCTTTATCATCTTCCATTTTCACGCCTCTGTTACCTGTTGGACATCATTTTTTAGCGTTGACAGAGGCGGGTTACCTCCTTTACCCCATGATTTTTTTGCGTTATTTGCGGCCTCGATCCAATAAGAATTTTGCTTCGCTTGATCAATATCAAACATGTCATTCAGATGAAACTTTTTGGCTGGACGCGACAAAACAAACCTTTTATAAAGCGCAACGATAATTATTATCGTTTGCATTCGAGGTTTCGATGATACGCTTAACCAGGAATCGGCGCTTTTTGCTGTCCGCGCTTACGCTCTCTTTCGCACAGCACGCCGCCGCAGAAATAACCTCACAGGAAAAGACGCTGGTCGTGACGTCAAGCCGTTCGGCAACGTCGCTATGGAACAGTCCGGCAACGATTCAGGTGATTGATAAAGAGACGCTGGAGAAATCCACCAATGTGTCGCTGGCCGATGAGCTACGCGATGTGCCCGGCGTTGAGATTACGGATAACGCGCTGGCCGGACGCAAACAGGTACGCATTCGTGGTGAAGCTTCTTCGCGCGTACTGATGCTGATCGACGGGCAAGAGGTGACCTATCAGCGCGCAGGGCAGGATTATGGTCCTGGGCTGCTGATTGATGAATCCGCCCTGGAGCGTATCGAAATCGTTAAGGGGCCCTATTCCGTACTGTACGGATCGCAGGCGATCGGCGGCGTGGTTAATTTCATCACCCGTAAAGGTGGCGATAAACCGCTTGGCGGCGTTATTAAAGCGACCTATGACACCAGCACAAACGGCTGGAGCGAATCTGCCGCGGCCTGGGGCAGCATCGGGCATTTTGATTACCGGCTGAACGGCAGCTATGCCGATCATAACGAGCGCGATACGCCCGATGGACGTCTGCCGGATACCGGTTATCGCAACCATAGCCAGGGCGCGTGGCTGGGCTATCGCTGGGATAAACATAAGTTTGGCCTGTCGCTCGATCGCTATAACCTGTCAACGCAAACCTGGTATGACTCGCCTGATTACGAAGAGTTTAGCGTCAGAATCCCTAAGCTGGAGCGTGAAAAGCTGGGGCTGTTTTATGATTATGAGGCTGACGGCAAGTATCTGAAAAGCCTACACGTAGACGCTTACGTGCAGACGCTTGAACGTCAGTTCGAGAATAATATTGCGGTGGTTCAATCTTCTGGTTCGCCGATGATTGGCAATATTAGCGTTGCCAACCAGACGCAATCTCTTGATAAACAAAATACGCGGGGGCTAACGCTACAGTCAGATTTTGATCTGCCGGGTAATAATCACCTGGTGATGGGCTCTCAGTATCAACAGGATCGCATCAGGCAGCGTTCGGCGGGCTATACCCACGCCAGTACCAGTACCGGCTTTCCGCCTGGCGCAAATTATATCGCCAATAAACATTCTCATAATCGTGGCGAACAGGCCAGCTGGTCGTTGTTTGCCCAAAACGAATGGCGCTTTGCGGATAACTGGAACTGGACGGTAGGCGCGCGCCAATACTGGCTGGAATCCTCGCTGCTGGGCGGCGATGAGACGGTTGATCATTCCAGTAAGGGCGTCAGCGTTAACCGGCTAAAGCAGCGCACCGCGCACGATAACGCGCTGGTCGCCTCTACCAGCCTGCGTTACTCCGGTTTTGAAAACACCGAGCTGCGGCTGGCCTTCGCGCAGGGTTATGTTTTCCCAACGCTCTCCCAGCAGTTTATGCAAACTTCGGCAGGCAACGGTATTTCTTACGGTAATCCCGATTTAAAAGCCGAGCACTCCAATAACTATGAATTTGGCGTGCGCTATAACGGCAATATGTGGCTAATCGACGGTGCGGTTTATTATTCCGAAGCGGATGACTATATCGCTTCGGTAGCCTGTGCCGGACAAGCGGTATGCGAAGGGAATAATAACAGCGGCAGAGGCGACGGTTACTATTTTTACGACAATATCAGCCGCGCCAAAACCTACGGCATGGAGCTCTCTGCGGAATATAACGGCTGGGAAGTTTCCCCTTACATCAGCGGTAATCTGCTGCGCCGTCAATATATCGGACAGAACCATCATACCTGGCATACCGGCGAACCGACGCTCAGCGGCAGAATAGGGCTGAAGCATACTCTGTTGCTTAATGCTATGACGCTTTCCTCCGATCTCTGGCTGCGTGCGTCGGCAAAAGCGGAGGATGACACCTCGGCTGATGCTCCGGGCAAACGCTATCCGGGATGGGCAACGTTAAACCTGGCTTTCAGCAGCGAATTCGGGCCTGAAGAGCAGTACCGGGTCAATCTCGCCCTGAATAATCTGACCAATAAGCGCTACAAAACCGCACATGAATCGATCCCGGTTGCGGGCTTCAATGCGGCGATGGGCTTCGCATGGACGTTTTAACGATGATGAAAAAATTCGCGATGACCCTGGCGGGATGGCTGCTGTGCGGTAGCGTACTGGCGCAGAATCCGCCGCCGCAGCGCATCGTAGCCGCCGGTGGCTCGCTGGTAGAGCTTATCTGGGCGCTGGATGCTGGCGATAAGGTGGTTGGCGTGGATGAAACCGCCGTCTGGCCGCCGCAGGTTAAACAGTTGCCGCAAATTGGCTACTGGAAGCAGTTAAGCATCGAAGGCATTCTCTCGCTGCGCCCCGACCTTTTTATCACCTGGCAGGATGCCGAACCGCGGCTGATTTTCGATCAGCTGAAGCATCACAATATCAGAACGGTAGCGTTGCCGCGCACACCCGCCACGCCGGAGCGACTCTATGAAAATATTCTGGCGTTAGCTGAAGCGGTGCAGGCAGCGGAAAAAGGCCAGGCGCTGGTCGCCAGCCTGCGTCAGCGTCTGGATCGCGTTGCCGGGCGTAACGCCTGCCAGACGCATCCGGTGCGCGTGATGTTTTTGCTGGCACCCGGCGGCAGTACGCCGCAGGTGGCCGGGGAAGGCAGCGTTGCCAACGTCATCCTGACGCTGGCCGGAGGTAAAAATGTCGCCACGCATCGACAGTATCGCAGCTACAGCAGCGAAGCCATTATTGCCGCCAATCCTGATGTCATCGTGGTTACCTCGCAAAGCGGGCAGGGCGCGCGCGATAAGCTGGCAGCCAGCGTGCCCGGCATCGATCGCACCGCCGCCTGGAAAAATCAGCGCATCGTGGAGATCGATCAGTCGCTAATCCTCGGTATGGGACCGCGCATCGTCGATGCCGTTGAATATTTGCACCAGCAATTCTGGCCGCAGCCGGATGAGCTTAAGGCTGACGCTGCTTGTCCATCCCGTTCCTGAAATAAAACCAATTAAAGATACCCGTATGAATGTTCCACAGCCTGATTTAACGCCGCACTTTGCGCTGTCTGGCCCACAGCCGTTTCGCGATCGTCGCGCCACTATGCCGTGGCGCGGTTCCTCACCGGTAATCAAAGAGAAGCATGCTGAAACCTGGCAATCGCTGCTGGCGCATCCGGCACCGCCACGTAAGCGGTTGCTCTATCTGCACATTCCTTTCTGCGCCACCCACTGCACTTTCTGCGGTTTTTATCAGAACCGCTATGAAGCAGACCATTGCGCACGCTATACCGATGCGCTGCTGGAAGAAATTGCGCTGGAGGCAGACAGCCCGCTGCATCAGTCGGCACCGATCCATGCCGTCTATTTTGGCGGCGGCACGCCTTCCGCCCTCAGTGCGAACGATCTCTCACGCATTTTGACGCGTCTGCGCAGCGCGTTACCGCTGGCTCCCGACTGTGAAATCACCATTGAAGGGCGCGTACTTAACTTTGATGATGAACGCATCGATGCCTGCCTTGACGCGGGCGCGAACCGTTTCTCTATTGGTATTCAGACATTTAACAGCCGGATCCGCAAGCGTATGGCCCGCACTTCCGATGGCCCGCAGGCGATCCGTTTTATGGAAAATCTCTGTCGCCGCGATCGCGCCTCGGTGGTCTGCGATCTGCTGTTTGGTCTGCCGGATCAGGATGCGCAGAGCTGGGCGGAGGATCTGGCCATCGCGCAGCAAATCGGGCTGGACGGCGTCGATCTCTATGCGCTCAACCTGCTACCTGAAACGCCGCTGGGCAAAGCGGTCAGCAACGGGCGCGTTGAGGTGCCTGCGCCGATAGCGCGGCGCGATCTCTATTTGCAGGGCTGCGAAGCGCTGGATAAAGCGGGCTGGCACTGCATCAGCAACAGCCACTGGGGGCGAACCACACGCGAGCGCAACCTGTATAACCTGCTGATCAAGCGCGGCGCGGATTGTCTGGCGTTAGGCTCCGGTGCGGGCGGCTCGTTAAACGGTTATTCGTGGATGGTGGAGCGCAACCTGGAAGCCTGGCATCAGGGCATTGCCGCCGGTCATAAGCCGCTAATGATGATGATGCGCGCCACCGAAGCGCGTGTGGAGTGGCGACATGAGCTACAGGCCGGGATCGAAACTGCCAGGGTGGCGCTGGACACGCTGACGCCTCATGCCGAACTGCTGACGCCGCTGCTACAGCAATGGCATCGGGCCGGACTCACCCGCGATGATTCAACCTGCCTGCGCCTGACCAATGAAGGACGCTTTTGGGCAAGCAACCTGTTGCAGTCTTTGCAGCAGCTGATTTCCGAACTGAACAGTCACCCGGCGTGA
This sequence comes from Mixta intestinalis, assembly GCF_009914055.1. Lineage (NCBI taxonomy): Bacteria > Pseudomonadati > Pseudomonadota > Gammaproteobacteria > Enterobacterales > Erwiniaceae > Mixta > Mixta intestinalis. The sequence continues at coordinate 2,926,634 of NZ_CP028271.1, read as the reverse complement.
CACCAACTGGAGAGAAATTTTATGAGCCACACTGAGCTACGTGCCTTTTTAGCCACCAACCCGGACGGTACGCTGGAGGCGATTGCAGAGAAATTTAACGTTACGCTGCTGGAAGTGGTGCAGCAGCTGCCGAAAAGCACGTTAACCAGCGGAGAGCAGTTTGATACCGTCTGGGATACGGTGGTGGAGTGGGGCAAAGTGACTACTCTGGTGCATACCGCCGATGTCATCCTGGAATTCACCGGCGATCTGCCTTCCGGCTTTCATCGCCACGGTTACTTCAACCTGCGTGGGCGTCACGGTATGACCGGCCATATCAAGGCAGTTAACTGCCAGCATATCGCGCTGGTGGAACGTCAGTTTATGGGCATGGATACCGCATCAATCCTGTTCTTTAACCAGGCGGGCAGCGCGATGTTTAAGATCTTTCTCGGTCGTGACGAGCATCGTCAGCTACTGACTGAACAGCTTGTTGCTTTCCGTGCGCTGGCTCATCGTCTACAGGTGATGGCGTCATGAAACCGTGGCTGATTTTCGGCGCTGGCGGCACCGGCACCGGGCGCTGCGTGCTGGATCTGGCGCTGGCAGCCGGGCGTCCGGTGGTGGCGGTGGTGCGTAATCCTTCTGCGGCGGCCCAGCTTGATGCGCTGGGCGTGGCGGTGGTGGAAGGCGACGCCCGTGATGCGCAGGCGGTCGCGCTGGCCTGCACCAAAGTGGGTCACGCGGCGACGGTTATCTCGACGCTGGGCGGTGCGCAGGAATTTGAGGCGCACCGCGTCATTATCGATACCGCGGCGGCACAGGGGCTGGAGCGCATGATCATGGTTTCTTCGCTTGGCTGCGGCGATAGCTGGCGCTGGCTGTCGGCGCGCGCGAAGGCGGCCTTCGGGCAGTCGGTGCGGGAGAAAACGCTGGCGGAAGCCTGGCTGCAAACCAGCCCGCTGGATTACGCCATCCTGCGTCCTGGCGGTCTGCTAAACGGCGAGGCGACGGGCATGGCGCAGCTTTTTCAGGGCGAGGAAGTGCATGGCTTTGTTCATCGCCGTGATGTGGCGGCGATGATTGCCCGGCTCGACGCCGCCGATAGCCTGAACAATCAGGTTTACAGTCTGGTGCAGCCGGGGCTGGCACCTGAAACGGCCTGAGCGGTGCGGCGCGTCGCTGGTCGATGCGCCGGTATCTGGTATGGAATAACGTTTTAATGAATAACGTCTTATCTCCCCGGCGTTTGTGCGCCGGGCTGGTGGTTTTACTGCTTGCGCTGGCGGTGACTGCTTCCTGCATGGGCGCGATTGATATCCCCTTTTCAGCGCTGTGGCGTACGGAATCGCAGGATTACTACCGCGATATCTTATTGAATATACGTCTGCCGCGCGTGTTGTTGGCGCTGCTGGTTGGCGCGGCGCTGAGTACGGCAGGCGTCATCATGCAGGGGCTTTTTCGCAACCCGATGGCCGATCCCGGCCTGCTGGGGGTCAGCAGCGGCTCGGCGCTGATGGTAGGCGTGGCGATTGTTTTTCCCGTGGTGCTGCCTGCGGTTCTGGCGCTGTATGAGCAGATGCTGTTTGCGGTCTTTGGCAGCCTGGCGATCTGCGCGCTGATTTTTCTGCTTAGCGCACGATCCTCCTCCGGCGGCGTGCTGTTTTTGCTGCTGGCCGGTATCGCCATCAATGCGCTGTGCGGGGCGGCGATTGGTATTTTAAGTTATGTGGGCGATGAGCAGCAGCTACGCCAGCTGACGCTCTGGATGATGGGCAGTCTCGGTCAGGCGCAATGGACTTCGCTGCTGGCGGCAGCCTCGCTGGCGCTACCGGCGATGTTACTGGCCTGGCGCTATGCCGAGGCGCTAAATCTGTTACAGCTGGGTGAGGAAGAGGCGCACTATCTTGGCCTTAACGTCAGGCGCAGCCGCCAGACGCTTTTGCTGCTGAGTTCGCTGCTGATCGGCGGGGCGGTCGCCGTCAGCGGCATTATCGGTTTTATTGGCCTGGTGGTGCCGCATCTGATCCGTATGACCAGCGGTGCGAACCATCGCTGGCTGCTTCCCTGTTCGGCGCTATGCGGAGCCTGCCTGCTATTGCTGGCCGATACGCTGGCGCGTACCCTGGTGCAGCCTGCGGAAATGCCGGTGGGATTGCTGAGCAGCCTGATCGGTGCGCCCTATTTTCTCTGGCTTATTTTTCGTAGCAGGAGAGCGGCCTATGCTTGAAGCTCGTCAGCTAACTTATGCGGTTAACGGGCGTTGCCTGACCAACAACGTCTCTTTTTCTCTGCCCGGCGGCGAGATCGTTGCCATTCTTGGGCCTAACGGTGCTGGTAAATCGACGCTGCTGCGCCAGCTCACAGGCTATCTGACGCCCGACAGCGGCGAATGTTTCCTGTTCGGCAGGCCGCTGGCGCAGTGGTCAATTGAGGCACTGGCGCGAACCCGTGCCGTAATGCGTCAGAACAGCGGCATCATTTTTCCTTTCCGCGTGCAGGAAGTGATTAACATGGGGCGGCACGCGCATAAATCGGCGGCCAGCAGGGAAGATATCGCAACGGTGATGGCGCTTTGCCGCTGTGAGACGCTGGCGCAGCGCGACTATCGCAGTCTGTCGGGCGGCGAACAGCAACGCGTACAGCTGGCGCGCCTGTTGCTTCAATTATGGGAGCCGGGCCACGCTGCAAAATGGCTGTTTCTCGATGAGCCGACCTCGGCGCTGGATATTCATTATCAGCAACAGCTGTTCCGCCTGCTGCGGGAACTGGTGCAGACGCGTCATTTCAGCATTTGCTGCGTGCTGCACGATTTAAATCTGGCGGCGCTGTATGCCGATCGCATTCTGCTACTTAATCGCGGGCAGGTTGTCGCGAACGGTGCGCCGCAGCAGGTACTGAACGAGCCCGTTCTGCGCGAGCTTTATCAGGCGGATATAACGGTTTCTACTCACCCTACCGAAGATCGTCCGCTGATGACCCTCTGTCGCTGAGGGACGGCAAAGGGCGCTGCGCTATCCATTACCAGCCGGTCTGCGCCAGCAGGCTGGCCGCCAGCCGATCCACATCGGCAAAACCTTTCTCTACCGGCCAGGTAATCAGTTGCGCCGGGTACTGCCGCACCAGCTGCGGCAGACAGGCATCGTGAAAGCGCTTCAAATCGAGGAAGTAGTCCAGCGGATAGTCCGTTTCGCCGGGACGGGCGCGCTGCATGCAGCTGTCAAAGCAGGCCTGCGGATCGCGATCGATATAGAGCACCACATCAATCGGCGGGTAATCGGCAAAGCAGGCTTTAATGGTGTAGTAGTAATCCATATAGCTGGCGTCGGGGCGCTCCGTTTGCAGGAAGTTGGTGTGGCAAAACACCATATCGCTGTAGAGCGAGCGCTCAATCACGTAATTGCCTTCCGGCAGGTTTTGCAACAGGCGCTGGCGCATACGGGTAATGTAGAGCTGGAAACGGATACGGATATTGGCGTCGCTGGGATGCGCGGTGAAATCCTTTAGCAGCGCTAAAAACTGCGGATCGGCATCTACCGGCTCCACCATCAGCTGCCATTTCTCGCCCGTCAGCGCCATCAGTTTTTCTGCCAGCGGCCCGATAAGCGTGCTTTTACCGGCGGCGATGTTGGCCTCAACTGCAATAATCTTCATAAAAATGGTTCTCTGTGTAGCGGGAAAGCAGGCTATTCCCGTTTAGCGCGGCAGGGCTGCGGTTAAGAGCGGAATAAATAGTGGCGTAAGCGGCTAAAAAGCGTTTGGCGAGCGGAATGGTGATGAAGACGATCGTCGTTTTGATCGATCATCGCCTCTATACCAATGTCAGCCAGCATCTCGCTCATTAACGGATTAGGCTCATGACAAACACATTTTTCTACCTGACATTGTAATTCATCATACCAGGACATATGGACTCCCTAAGATTGAGCTTAACGGTGCAAAAAGTGGCTTTATGCAGTTATTGCAAAGGCTGTGCCAGCGTTAAACTATTGAAACAGAACGTGCAGCGGGCCAGAGACTGTCTTTTTGATGCTGTTGTTGCAAGTGAAAATGACAATCATTTGTATTTTTGACAGTTCCCGTAGTGCGGTCAGGGTTGAAAGCCAGCCGGGTTAAGTCTGTTTAAACGCGGCTGCTACACTCGTTAACAGCACCATCCACATTGCCTGATTAGTCGAGAGGACATCATGTCAGAGAAAAATTATCAGCCGCCGAAAGTCTGGAAGTGGGATCGGGAAGGGGCCGGTAGCTGGTCAAAAATTAATCGTCCGATTGCGGGTGCAACCCATGAGGCAGAGCTGCCGGTGGGTAAACATCCGCTGCAACTTTATTCGATGGGCACGCCCAACGGCCAGAAGGTAACGATTCTGCTGGAGGAACTGCTGGCGCTGGGGGAAAGCGGCGCGGAATATGATGCGCACCTTATTCGCATCGGTGAGGGCGATCAGTTCTCCAGCGGTTTTGTCGCGGTTAATCCGAACTCAAAAATTCCGGCTCTGCTCGATCGTTCGGAAACGCCAGCGGTACGGGTATTCGAATCAGGGGCGATTTTGCTTTATCTGGCGGAAAAATTTGGTCATTTCCTGCCGCAGGAGCGTGCTGCACGCACGGAAACGCTGAACTGGCTGTTCTGGCTACAGGGTTCCGCACCCTACATGGGCGGCGGCTTCGGTCATTTCTATCACTACGCGCCGGAAAAAATTGAGTACGCCATTAACCGTTTTGCTATGGAAGCGAAGCGCCAGCTTGATGTGCTGGAGCGCCAGCTGGCGCAGCATCGCTACATCGCAGGCGAGGAATATACCATCGCCGATATCGCTATCTGGCCCTGGTATGGTTCGCTGGTACAGGGCGGCCTGTATGACGCAGCGGAGTTCCTTGATGTCGCCTCTTACCCTAATCTGCAACGCTGGGCGCAGGCGATCGCCGAGCGTCCGGCGGTGCGGCGAGGACGTATTGTTAACCGCACCTCAGGCGCACCGGATCAACAGCTGCGTGAACGGCACGATGCTTCTGATTTCGATCGGCGTACTGAAAATAAGCTGAGCTAAGCATAAATGGCGGCAGGCAATGCATCTGCCGTCATATTATTCTTTTAACGAGAAATAACGCGGTTAATATTAGCCGTTATTCCTTATTTAATTGCCAGCAGTATCGGTGGCTTTTTTTTACGGATTAAAATAAATTTTTATACGACGTATTAAGGGGAATAGTTTATTTTTCAATAAAGATAAAGAATAACGCAATGGGAAATACGTCAATAACAAAATATTCTCTTTTTGCCAAAATAAAACATTAACCATGGTGGATAATATAATAATGTTAAACGTTAATGACATCTCCCCTGTTTTTCTGTTTTATGTGAAAAAGGGCGCATTTTAATCACAGCGGAGCGCGTAAATATAGCGAGTATTTTTGCCTTATTTCATCTTTGGACGGGAAACGAGGGATAATAATGAAAGAACTATATCAACATATCGTTAATAACCAGGCGCAGTTTATCGCGCTGCGTCACGATCTGCATCAGCATCCTGAGATCGGCCTGGAGGAAACGCGTACCAGTAATATCGTCGCAGAGAAACTCCAGCAATGGGGCTACCAGGTAAACCGGGGTATGGCGAAAACGGGCGTGGTCGGGACGCTAAAAGTGGGCAACGGCGGCAAAACGCTGGGGTTGCGTGCGGATATGGATGCATTACCGATAACCGAAGGCGGCAATCCCGCCTGGCGCAGCACCGTGGCGGGTAAATTTCACGGCTGCGGTCACGATGGACATACGGCGACGCTACTGTGTGCCGCTGAATATCTGGCGAAAAGCCGTCGCTTCAACGGCACGCTGCACCTTATTTTCCAGCCGGGCGAGGAGCTGCTGTATGGCGGCAGGCTGATGCTGGAAGATGGGCTGTTTCGGCAGTTTCCCTGCGATGCGATTTATGCGCTGCATAACATGCCGGGCCTGAAAAAAGGGCATTTTTACTTTAAAACCGGTGCGATGATGGCCTCGTCCGATACGCTGCATATTGAGGTGATTGGCAAAGGTGGGCACGGTGCCTTCCCGGAGAAAAGTATTGATGCGACGCTGGTGGCGTGTCATATCGTGGTGGCGCTGCAAACTATCGTGGCACGCAATACCTCACCTTTTGACCAGGCGGTTGTCACGGTAGGCAGTTTCTGTTCAGGAGAAGCGCCTAACGTTATTAACGCTAACGCGTTGCTGAAACTGAGCGTGCGTGCACTGGATAACGGGGTGCGTCAGCGGCTGTTGCAGCGTATTCGCGAGATCGCTCACGGTCAGGCGCAAAGTTTTGGTGCTGAAGTCAATATTACCCACGTTAACGGTAGCCCGGTGCTGGTTAATGGCGCTGATGCGACGGCATTCGCCATCGACGTGGCGCGTCAGTTTGTCAGTGAAGAGATGATTTGCACCGATGCCGCTGCGGTAATGGGCAGCGAAGATTTTGCCTTTATGCTGGAGGAGAATCCTAACGGTAGCTATCTGTTTATCGGCGCGGGCGACGAGCCGGAAAGATGTCTGGTACATAATCCCGGCTACGATTTTAATGATGAACTGATTGTACCGGGCGCGCTGTTTTTTAGTCATCTGGCCGAGAAGTTTCTGCAATAGTGCAACTTACGCTGACGTCTAAAATATTCTGCTGACGATAACCTATCGCGCAGCAAAAAATAAATCGTGAAGGGAGTCCTTATGACAGCTTCAGAGACGCATAATGCCGTGCCTGCCGTATTTAAAGGAAGCGGAAGACTGATCGTCGGAATTATTTTCGGCGTTCTTACCTTTTGGCTATTCGCACAATCGGTTGTCAATATCGTTCCGGCAATACAGCAGGATGTCGCTATTCCACTGGAGTCGCTTAATTTAGCCATCAGCCTGACCGGATTATTTTCCGGCTGCTTTATTGTCGTTGCCGGTGGTTTTGCCGATCGTTTCGGACGGGTAAAGCTGACGCAAACCGGATTTGCCTTAAGTATTCTGGGCTGCCTTTGCCTGGTCGTTGCGCAAAATACGCTGTTGTTTGCCATTGGGCGTATTATTCAGGGCTTTTCTGCCGCCTGTATTATGCCTGCGACGCTATCGCTGATTAAAACTTATTATCAGGATGAGGCGCGGCAACGGGCGCTGAGCTTTTGGTCGATCGGTTCCTGGGGCGGCTCTGGTCTCTGCTCGCTGGCCGGTGGAGCCATAGCGACTTACTGCGGCTGGCGGTGGGTGTTTATTCTGTCAATCTGTTGCGCACTGGCGGGTATGTTGCTGATTCGCGGCACGCCGGAAAGCAAGGCGAATACCAGCGATAACTATCGCTTCGACTACGTTGGGCTGCTGTCCTTCGTAGTGATGCTGATCTGCCTTAACTGGACGATTACCAAAGGTAACGCGCTGGGCTGGCTGAACAGCGTAATAGTGATTCCCGCAATAGTGTTTGTGCTGGCGGCGGCGCTGTTTTTTACCAACGCCCGACGCAAGAAGAGCGCCAGCTTTATCGATTTTGCGCTGTTTAAACATCGCGCCTATAGCGGGGCGGTGCTCTCTAACTTTTTACTTAACGCGGTGGCAGGTACGCTGATTGTCGCCAGCGTTTATGTCCAGCAGGGGCGCGGCTTTAGCGCCTTTCAGTCCGGTATGTTAACCATCGGCTATCTGGTGGCGGTGTTAGGGATGATTCGGGTAGGAGAAAAGCTGCTGCAAAAAGTGGGCGCACGTAAGCCGATGATGTGGGGCACCGCGATTACCGGGACAGGCGTGGCGCTAATGGCGCTTACGCAGCTACCAGACAGCGCCTACGTTGCCGTAGTGCTGATTGGCTATATTCTGTTTGGGCTGGGGCTGGGCTTTTACGCCACGCCTTCCACCGATACTGCGATCTCCAGCGCGCCGGAAGAGCGCATCGGCGTCGCCTCCGGCATCTATAAGATGGCCAGCTCGCTGGGGGGCGCTTTTGGTATCGCGATTTCCGCCTCCGCTTATGCGGCGATGCTGTCAAAAGGCCCCGCTATTGCCGCTACCACCGGGCTGTTGGTTAATGTTCTGTTCTGCGCGATATCTTTCCTCGTTATCGTCATCATGGTGCCACGGCAGAAATAGGGGATAAATATGGCGAACCGGGCCAGCTAAACCGCGCTCGCCAGCCTGCGGGGGAACGAACTCGATAACCTCCGTCTCTACCGCAACATCTGCTGCGTCAGCAGCTCAGCCAGCCGTTTGCTAACCAAAACGAGACGGCTGGCTGAGCCTGACGCTTTTTGCCGGGCCGCCGCTTAGCGTTTCGGCGTACACTTCTTGATCTATCCGCTGCGCTTTTGCGCAATCTGCCGCTTCCCTTTGTGACCTTTGTCACGTAATCGGGCGACTTCAGCGAAGTCTGTCTAGACTTAACTTTACCTTCATCATGTTTAGCTGGAGAAACCTCTTTCAAATCAAATAACAGTACCTGCATCGATATTTACAAAACTAATAACAGGAAGTGGTATGACCGATTATCCATCTGAACACTCATCCGCCGAAGCGGTTGAAACCAAAGATTCCGTTCGCCAACGTATCTTTATTGTGGTGCTGGTCGCGACCATGGGCGCGCTCGCCTTTGGCTACGATACCGGTATTATCTCTGGCTCCTTACCCTTTATGTCTACCGCACCCTCACAGGGCGGGCTGGGACTAACCTCCTTTACCGAAGGACTGGTGACGTCGTCGCTGATTTTTGGCGCAGCGATTGGTTCTTTCCTGAGCGGATTTTTCTCCGATCGCTTCGGACGCCGTATGACGCTGCGCAGTCTGGCGCTACTGTTCATTGCCGGTGCCTTGGGGACCGCAGTTGCACCTTCGGTGCCAACGATGGTGGCGATGCGTTTTGTGCTGGGTGTCGCTGTCGGCGGTGGATCGTCTACCGTGCCGGTATTTATTGCTGAGATTGCCGGGCCGAAGCGGCGAGCGCCGCTGGTAAGCCGCAATGAGTTAATGATCGTTAGCGGTCAGCTACTGGCTTATGTCGTCAGCACCATTATGAGCTACACGCTGCACGATCCACATATCTGGCGCTATATGCTGGCGCTGGCGATGGTGCCGGGTATTTTGCTGTTTATCGGCACCTTTTTTGTGCCAGCTTCGCCGCACTGGCTGGTATCGGAAGGGCGCTTTACCGAGGCGCTACGGGTGTTGAAAAAACTCAGAGAGACGCCGCGTGAAGTGCGCAAAGAGATGGCGGAGATGCGCAAACAGGAGCGGCTGTCACGTAAAGGGCCATCGGTACGGGCGCTGTTGAAAGAGCGCTGGGTAATTCGCCTGCTGCTGACCGGCTGTGGGCTGGGATTCGTGGCGCAGTTTACCGGCGTAAACGCCTTTATGTACTACACGCCGATTATTTTGAAAACGACCGGCATGGGCACCAATGCTGCGATTGCTGCCACTATCGGCAACGGTATTGTTTCGGTGCTTGCCGTGCTGGTCGGTATCTGGGCGGTAAGCCGCTACAGCCGTCGCCGTATGTTGATGACCGGCCTTGCCGTAGTGATTCTGGCGCAGGTGGCGCTGGGGCTGACGCTGACTTTCCTGCCGCAGAACCTGACGCAAAGCTATCTGGCATTGGCCTGCATTCTGGTGTTCCTGTTTTTTATGCAGATGTGTGTTGCGCCGGTTTACTGGCTGCTGATGTCTGAGCTGTTCCCGATGAAGATTCGCGGTGCGCTGACCGGAACCGCCGTCTCCTTCCAGTGGGTCTGTAACGCCATCGTGGCTTTTGCTTTCCCGCTAACGCTGAACCTGATCGGTAATCAAACCTTCTTTGTTTTCGTGTTACTGAATATCGGCTCGTTTATTTTCGTGTACTTCCTGCTGCCGGAAACGCGCGGCAAGAGCCTGGAAGAGATCGAAAATATGATGCGCAGCAAGTACGGTGAAGTTTAAACATGGATGACAGACTATCATCGGCTCGCTTTCACCCTGATGACCAGCACAATGATGCTGGCGCAAATTATCATTCAGGGGTGCTTAATTTTCTTTTCCTGAACGCAAAAGGTTAACAATGTCAGCTTTATTTTCACCGTTTACTTTAAAGGACGTGACGCTGCGTAATCGCATCGCCATTCCGCCGATGTGCCAGTACACCGCTACCGACGGGATGAGCAATGACTGGCATCGCGTTCACTACAGTGGCCTGGCGCGCGGCGGTGCGGGCCTGGTTATCGTTGAGGCCACGGCGGTAGCGCCGGAAGGACGCATCACTCCCGGCTGCCTCGGCATCTGGAGCGATGAGCAGGCGGAAAAACTGGCGCAGATCGCCCGCGATATTAAGGCGGCGGGTGCGGTGCCGGGCATTCAGATCGCCCACGCCGGTCGCAAGGCCAGCGCCAATCGTCCATGGGAAGGCGATGATCATATCGCCGCCGATGACGGACGCGGCTGGGAAACCATCGCGCCTTCTGCGATTGCCTTCGGCGCTAATCTGCCGCAGGTGCCGAAAGCGATGACGCTGGATGATATCGCCCGCGTACGTGAAGATTTCGCTACTGCCGCCCGTCGCGCTCGTGATGCCGGTTTTGAATGGCTGGAGCTGCATTTCGCGCATGGCTATCTGGCGCAGAGTTTCTTCTCCGTGCAGGCTAACCAGCGTCAGGATGCCTACGGCGGCGATCTTGCCGGACGCAGCCGTTTTATGCTGGAAACGCTGGAAGCGGTACGCCACGTCTGGCCGGAAAATCTGCCGCTGACCGCGCGTTTTGGCGTGATTGAATATGACGGGCGCGATGAGCAAACGCTGGAAGAATCTATCGAAGTGACGCGTCAGATGCGTGCCGGTGGCCTGGATCTGCTGAGCGTCAGCGTTGGTTTCTCCACGCCGGATGCCAATATTCCGTGGGGCCCGGCTTTCCTGGCTCCGATTGCCGAACGGGTGCGCCGTGAAGCGCAAATTCCGGTGGCTTCAGCCTGGGGGATTGATGCGCCCGCAATCGCTAACCGTACCGTTGAAGAGCAGCAGTTGGATCTGGTGATGGTTGGACGCGCTCATCTGGCGAATCCGCACTGGCCATATCAGGCTGCGCTGGCGTTAAAAGAAGACAAAGCCGCATGGGTGCTGCCAGCCCCTTATGCGCACTGGCTGGAACGCTATCGCACCAGCGAGTAAACCTAAAAAGGCGCCGCCTGGCGCCTTTTTACCTGTCCTCCAGGTTAGCTGCGTTCGATTTTTTTCGCCGCCTCATCCAGCACGTCGACAATGGCATACAACGTCTGCTGCGAGATCTGCTCGTCAGCAAGGCGGGTATTCAGCGCCATCTTCATATTATGTATCGCCCGCTGTACGTCCGGCAGGCTGCGATTATGCGCCAGCACCGCCAGCGAAGCCAGGCGCGTCATGACCTGCTCCAGCTGCGCCTGCTGCTGGCTAAGATGCGCTTCGCCTTCAGCGGTAAGCTGGTAATTCTTTCTGCTGCTTTCTTCCGTTTCCGCCCTGATATAACCCATCTCCTCCAACAGGGCCAGGTTGGGATAGACCAGGCTGGGGCTGGGCGTATATTCGCCCTGCGACAGTTCTTCAATCGCCTTGATCAGTTCATAGCCGTGTGCCGCGTGGGTTTGGAGAATGCTGAGGATCAGCAGTCGTACTTCGGTGGCATCCAGCAGCCGATCTTTACGCTTCCTGTGAGCAAAGAAGGCAGAATCTTTTTTTCCTCTCATCGGATTGTCCTTGTTTAAAAAATAACAAAAAGCGTGCCGACAGATATCGGCCTGTGCGCTTATTTACTGTGCCAGTAAGCAACGCCACGCAGGTAGCTGTCGTTAACCTGGCGCTGCTCGGTCAGGTAATCGATTAAGGCTTTGACCCGATCGCCTTCGCCGGTAAGCCACAGGAAATAGCCCTGTTGCGGAAGGGGCAGCTGCGCCAGCGCGGCGCGTGCGGTATTCACATCGGCGGGCAGGAAATGGTAATGAACCTGGGCTAGCGCGGGCAGGTATGCTTTGCTCTGTGCTTCATCGGCCATTATCAACAGGTGAATTTCGGCATCGCTCTGCGCCGCCTGTAGCTCCTTCAGGCGACGGTTTAGCGCAGGCAGGCCGGTTTCATCGCACAGGTAGAGCTGGAAAGCGTAGTCCAGCGGTATACAGAAGGAGCCGCGTGGCCCGCCGATTACCAACGGATCGTTAATCTGCGCCTTCTCCGCCCAGTCGCTCGCCAGGCCACCGGGATGAATAAAGAAATCGATAGTCAGGGTGTTCGCAGCGGCATCCCAGGCGAGTGGAGTGTAGTCGCGGGACGGAGGACGCTTGCCTTCCGGCCAGACGACACCCTGTTCGCTCACTTCCGGCAGACGCAGCCCGCCATTTTCCGGATCGGGAAAAAAGAGCTTGATGTGATCGTCAAAGCTGTGGGAAGCGAAGCCCTGCAAATCTTCACCGCTCAGTACGATACGCCAGAAGCGTCCGATTTGGGTTTTACTCTGTACGCGCAGCTGACGCAGGCGCAGCTCATTCTTTTTACGGGTGGGAAGCGGCCAGGCCGGGGAAGTTATCTCTGCATTCATCATCAGGTTCTCGTTATGTCGTAAAGACAGAAACATATCCAAGATATATCTTTATCACAAGAACCTTTCGTGCTGCTCTGATGAATAAATGACTATTTTTGCCAGTGTGATGCGCGAAACGCTTCACGTTTACTAATCTTTTTCAGGATAGCGATACGGTAAAGCGTGCGTTGTCGCCGGTCATATTCTTATTATTTCAGGAGCTTGCTAATGAATCCCTATGCGACCAGACGCAACTCGGCGCTTGCTGTGGCGCTGTACGAATGCCTTAACCCCATCCCACTCGGCTTTTTTGCTGCCGCGTGGATTTTTGACATCATCTATTTGCAAAGCTACAACCCGATGTGGACGAAAAGCGCCAGCTGGCTGATCGCTTTTGGGCTGATTATTGCCATTATTCCCCGGCTGATTAACCTGGTGCAGGTGTGGGTAAGCACCGCCTGGCGGCACACCTCCGCGGTAAAAGTTGATTTTTGGGCTAACCTGCTGGCGATCGTGCTGGCGATTTTCAACGCCTTTGTTCACAGCCGCGATGCGTATGCGGTGGTTCCGGCGGGCGTGATCCTTTCAACGCTGGTGGTACTGTTGATCTGCTTCGCTAATGTCCAGCTTGCCCTGCGCCTGCGTACTGCTGAAGGAGTCGCCCGATGAAAAAACCACTGCTGTTGATAGCGATAACGTCGGCGCTGCTGCTGAGCGGTTGCGATGAGCAGGCTTCGGTCGATCCTGAAAGTCAGGTTGGCCCTAATCCGGTATTGCCGAAGGCGCAGGATTTCCTGCTGCCGCCGATGCAGGTGCCGAAAGGCGTCGCATGGAAGGCGGGTGAGACCCCGACCGTTGCCAGCGGTCTGCGTATTACCAAAGTGGCTGACGGCCTGATGCATCCGCGTCAGGTTTATGTGCTGCCGAATAATGATGTGCTGGTGGTGGAAGCGAACAGTCCCGGAACCGAGCCGATCAGCATGCCGAAGCAGCTGGTGATGGGGATGGTGCAGAAATCATCCGGCAAAGGCGGTAAGGGCGGCAATCGTATTACGCTGCTGCGCAACGCCAGCGGCGACGGTGTTACCTGGGAGAAGCACACTTTCCTTGAGAATCTGCATTCGCCGTTTGGTGTGCAGCTGGTAGGCGATATGCTCTATGTGGCTAACGCTGACAGCATTATGCGTTATCGCTATGAAATGGGCGCAACGCGTATTACCGATCCCGGTACGGAACTGACCGATTTACCGGGTGGGCCGCTTAACCACCACTGGACGAAGTCATTGCTGGCCAGTCCTGACGGCAGCAAGCTTTATGTTGGCGTCGGCTCCAACAGCAACATTGTCGAAAACGGTATCGGGGCGGAATACCGCCGTGCGGCCGTACTGGAGGTCGATATCGCCACCGGCGGCAGCCGTATCTACGCCAGCGGCCTGCGCAATCCCACCGGCCTACAGTGGGAGCCACAGAGCGGTAAACTTTGGGCGATAGTGAACGAACGTGACGAGATCGGTGCCGATTTAGTCCCGGATTATCTGACATCGGTGCAGGAAGGCGGGTTTTATGGCTGGCCCTACAGCTATTACGGTCAGCATACCGATCATCGTGTTATGCCGCAGCGTCCCGATCTGGTGGAAAAGGCGATTAAGCCAGACTACGCGCTTAGCTCACACGTTGCGCCGCTGGGCCTGCTGTTCTATACCGGCAACGCGCTACCGGCTAAATATCACGGCGGCGCTTTTATCAGCGAGCACGGCAGTTGGGATCGCTCACCGCTTAATGGCTATCGCGTGTCGTTTGTCGCCTTTAAAGATGGCAGGCCGACAGGCAAGCCGCAGCCGGTAGTCACCGGTTTCCTCACCGCCGATCAGAAAGAGGTGCGTGGGCTGCCGGTAGGGCTGGCGATGGATAAGCAGGGTGGGGTGCTGATTGCTGATGACGCGGGCAACACCGTCTGGCGCGTGACCGCAGCCGGTACGCCATAAATGAAACCGGCGCGTCGGAGCGCGCCGGAAATGCTTATTCCGTCAGGAAAGGATAATCAGTATAGCCGCGCTCATAGGGCGGCTCCATTTGATAAATCGTCTCGCTGTTTAGCGTATTAAGCGGTGCCCGATGCTGGAAGCGTTTCACCAGGTCCGGGTTGGCAATATAGAGTTTGCCAAAGCTCACCGCATCCGCCTTGCCTTCCTCAATAAGCTTCTCGGCCTCTTCACGGCTAATGTTCTCATTCATAATAAAAGCGCCGCTGAACTTCTTGCGCACCAGCGGGCCGATCGGTTTGTCCATCGTCAGGGCTTCGCGTGCGAAGATAAAGGCGAGGTGACGCCTGTTAAGCTGCTCGGCAACATAGCCAAACAGCGCTGGCGGATTGGAGTCAGACATGGAATAGCTGTTCGACATCAGGTTGAGATGCACACCGACGCGATCGGCTGGCCACACTTCCAGCACCGCATCAACCACTTCCAGCAGGAAACGGGCGCGGTTTTCAATCGGGCCGCCGTAGCGATCGCTACGTTTGTTGGAGCCGTCATGCAGGAACTGATCGATCAGATAGCCGTTTGCCGCATGAATCTCCACGCCGTCAAAACCAGCCTGCCGGGCATTTTCTGCTGCGCGGCGAAAATCCGCCACAATGCCAGGGATTTCGTTAGTTTCCAGCGCGCGCGGTGTAACGTAGGGGCGTTGAGGGCGAACCAGCGTCACATGGCCTTCCGGGGCGATGGCGCTGGGGGCGACGGGCAGATCGCCATCGAGATGGATGGGATCGGAAACGCGGCCCACATGCCAGAGCTGAAGCATGATTTTACCGCCTGCCTGATGTACCGCGTCGGTAATTTTTTTCCAGCCCGCGATCTGTTCCTCACTCCAGATGCCCGGCGTGTTGGGATAGCCGACGCCCTGTGGCGAAATGGAGGTCGCTTCAGTCAGGATCAGGCCAGCGCTGGCCCGCTGCACATAATGTTTCAGCATGATCTCATTAGGCGTGCGCGCCTCAACCGCACGCATACGCGTAAGCGGGGCCATGACGATACGATTTTTTAATTCCAGCGCGCCGATTTTTACCGGTTGATACAGGCTTGCCATAGTTACCTCATCCGTTAGTAGGAGTGGATCTGTAAAAAATCATCATGCGCAGTGGTGAAGCAAGCGTCAATGCGACAGAGCCTTTACCTGTGGCAGAGAGCATGGAGTGTTAAAGAACGCTAAAGCTAAATATTGACGCAGGCAGCGAATGACCCGCACGCGCTATTTGTCAGACATTTCGTTGCCGCTGGGAATAACGGCGATGGAGGGATGTCGGAGCGTTATTTATGGCGGCAAGTAAGGTGTCATCCTGTCTGCTGTTGTTACAGGTTTGCTTAACTACCAGTAAGTTATGCTGAAAAGTGCTCCTTCAAATTGAAACGGTTATATGGATATATCATTACATAATGAGGGTTTACCTTGACGTAAGAGCGTTAACTGTATGATAATTTTCGGATAAATTTTCCCTGGTGTTGGCCAAATGGCAACCTGACCCTTAGCGGTCAGGTTTTTTTTGCGTAAAATTTAACCTTTGTTTTCTGTAGGTGAACACTTTACGATGTAGGAAAGGATGTTTTAAGTTAAACTTAACTACAGGGCCGTGCAGCTGCGGGCAAATTAGGGAAAATATAACGTTATTTTGAGGTTAAGGATGTCACTATTTTTTTCAGAAAATCAGGCGATCATCGAAACCGCTCGGCATTACTTCGACAGAAAATTAAAGCAATTTGGCAATTTAAAATATGCCTATATGGTGCTGAATAAAAAGAATCCTGCCGATATGCTGGTGATTTCTAACTATCCGAAGGAGTGGGTAGATATTTATAAAGAAAATAACTATCAGCAGATCGATCCGGTGGTTATTGCGTCGTTCACGCGTATAGCGCCGTTTTCATGGGATGAAAGCATCACCATTAATACTGAAGTGAACTTTTCCAAAATATTTAACCTGTCCAAAAATTATAAAATAGCTAACGGACATACTTTTATTTTACATGATTATTACAATAATCTTGCATTACTCTCCATTCTGATGAATGAAGAGCATGTTAATGAGGCTGAAGCTATCGTTGCGGAGCAGGAAGATAAGCTACAAATGCTGCTTATCAAGGTGCACGAGAAGATTATCTCCCTGTACAAAGAGCTGGAAAATAGTACAACGAGTAAGAAACAGATCAGTAAAGATATTTTCTCACCCCGTGAAAATGAGATCCTTTACTGGGCCAGCGTAGGTAAAACCTATCAGGAGATCGCGCTTATCCTGGGTATTAAAGTGAGCACGGTAAAATTTCATATTGGCAACGTTGTAAAAAAATTGGGCGTAATGAATGCGAAACACGCCATCAGAATGGGTGTTGAACTTCAGTTAATTAAACCCGCAGTGGGTTAGGCTGGATATTAAGCGGCCAGCTTTCTAATTGTTTGTGATTAAACAGATTGTTGGGATTAGAACGCTCAATTAGCGTATCGCGGCTACGATCGTCAACGGGAAGAAAAACGATATAAATCTTCTCTTTTTTCTCGGAAAGCGTCTGTTCAACAACGGAGATATCCCAACCGGAGCGTTTTAATATGCGCAGCATCGCATGGCTCACCAGCGTATAGATCCCTTCGTAGCCATAGTGACGTGCATAATTAACCATCGCTAAAAATAACATATTGCTAACGGGATATTGATAAAGTTCGCTGTTGCGGGCGCGCTCTTTATCAACAAAGAAGCGGCTGGATTCAATATAGTTGCCCTGAGGGAGCTCAACCTTATCGAACCAGGGGGCGAACGTATGGGTGATCATATTTGGATAGCGGGTTTCAATAAACCTTACGCTACATAATACGCTATCGTTATGGATGCCAAAAACGTAGGTGGTATGCTCATTGTCATATTCATCAAACTCCATACCGTTAATGCAGTTAACGGCCCAGTCCAGACGATCCTTGAAAGTTTCCTTTCTCAGGATAAACAGTTCACTTGATCTCTGTTCTGATAATTTTTGGTAGTTAATATCAAGAAAATTTATCATGCTGGCTCCATTTCGATGAAATTGTTTTGCATCTGGATTACAAAACCTGCGCCGGAAGGGGAAGGCCTATTCCGGTAAATCCTGGCCCAATTTTCGCTTTTTCCGACGCGCTTGTACAGCAGGCAAAAGTATATGCCGATTATGGAAAATATCGTTTAAGAAAAATAGTAGCCTATATGCGCCTTTATTGGCGGCCTGCATGTTTTATGTACAGAAATGAAGTATGAAAGGTAAGGGAAAATAGCCAGACTAATGATGAGTACTGGTTGGTTTAAGCGTTGCCAGCGCCGGAGGCTGGAAACCTGTGTTCCTCAGCCTCCGCTGGCTAAAAAGGTAATCTAGCGCCCTGCGCGCGCATCCTCACGTGCCTGGCGCACGATAGCTTTCGCTACCCAACGTGCGACATCCTGTAAGGTGTCATCATCACAGCCCCAAATATCCTTCATTACCATAAAGATTTCTGAACCGTAAACTAACGACAGCGCATACATTACCTTTTGTAGCAGTGCGGGCGGGAGTTCAGCGCGCAGAGGATCGACAACGCGCTGGAGCGTTTGTTTACGGTTGCCACGCGTGAGCTTCTCTTTGATAACCGGCAAATGGTCAGAGCGCGATTGCGCCCACTGCGTTAACGACAGGTGCAGTGCCGCACGCAATGAACCTTCATGTTGCAACATGCGCGGAAAGGCAAATGCCAGCAGCTCATCAATACGATCGCCGACATCATGTCGGGTAGGCTGAAAATTTTTCATCGGGCTTAGCGTTTCAGTCACAATCGCGGAAACCAGCGCACTCTGCGTGGGAAAATAGCGATAGGCCGTTGCGCGTGATAGCTGAGCCGCCTGTGCCACTTCGGTAATAGAAGGAAAGCTACCACTATCGAACATTTTCATTGCCGTTTCGATTAATAGCCGGCGCGTACGAGCGCGCGTGGATGTCATCGGCATGCTTGCCTGGGGATCCCTTTCTATCACTTTAACCTCTTGTTTTTTCTGTTGCGGCCTGATTGCCCGCTTACTGCATAACATATTGGCACTATATCAGAACTGACGATTTTAACAGTGAACAATTCGTTCTGGTTAATGATCAGTTTTTTCTCATTATTACTGAGACTGTGATTTCATTCACTTGATTTAACATTAGAGACAGTGATACTGTTGTCTCGTGCGGTCGCCTTGTCATCTGTATGCAGAAAGCATTTTGGTTTTTATTTCAGTTTTATCAAGTCTTTATTGGCAATAATAACAGGAATGTTTAACAAAAATGAAAAAAGAAACCGATTACGTTTACATAGTTGCTACGGCGGATACTAAAGGAAAGGAATTGTTTTATGTCCGCGATTTGATTAATAAAACTGGTCTGCTGACGAAGACTATCGACCTTTCTACCCAAACGCTTAATCATGCTTTTGCCACCGATGTAAAACCGGATGAGGTAGCTGTTTTTCATCCACAAGGTGCCGACGCGGTATTCTGCGGCGATCGCGGTAAAGCGATTGCCGCCATGACGCTGGCTTTCGAACACTATCTTAAATCACGTCAGGATGTAGCGGGAATTCTTGGTTTAGGTGGTTCAGGCGGTACGGCGTTAATTACGCCCGCGATGCAGGCGTTACCGGTTGGCGTGCCGAAAGTGATGGTTTCTACCATGGCCTCCGGCGATATCTCCGGCTATATCGGTGCCAGCGATATCAGCATGCTTTATTCCGTTACCGATGTAGCGGGTATTAACCGTATTTCCCGACAGGTATTGGGCAATGCGGCACATCAGATTGCCGGTGCGGTGTTGTTCCAGCCGGAAGCCAGCCCTGATGATAAACCCGCGCTTGGCCTGACGATGTTTGGCGTCACCACGCCCTGTATTCAGGCGGTGAGCCAGCAGCTGGAAGCAGATTACGACTGCCTGGTTTTTCATGCCACCGGCAGTGGCGGCATGGCGATGGAGAAACTGGCAGACAGCGGTATGCTGGCTGGTGCGCTCGATTTAACCACCACGGAAGTTTGCGATCTGCTGGCCGGTGGCGTACTGGCGTGTGGCGATACGCGCTTTGATGCTATCGCCCATTCAAAAATACCTTATGTTGTATCCTGCGGCGCGCTGGACATGGTCAATTTTGGTCATCCTGCAAGCGTGCCGGAAAAATATGCGGACCGGCTGTTTTATTACCATAACGCCCAGGTCACGCTAATGCGCACCACACCAGAGGAAAACCGCGCGATGGCAAAATGGATTGCCGCCAAATTAAATCGCTGCGAAGGAGAAGTACGGTTCCTGATTCCTGAAGGCGGATTTTCCGCGCTTGATGCGCCGGGTATGCCATTCTGGGCACCTGAAGCGAATGAAGCCTTCATTGCTACGCTGGAAGCGGAACTGATACAGAACCATAAAAGAAAAATCATACGATTACCTTATAACATTAACGATCCAAAATTCGCTGACATAGCTGTTCAGACGTTTCGTACTATCAACACCAGGGAGTTTTAATCATGCCTGCTTTTAATCGACAGGAGCTGTTGAAAAAATTCCGCGCCATGATTGCCCGGCGCGAGCCTATTATCGGTGGCGGGGCTGGCACCGGCCTTTCTGCAAAATGTGAAGAGGCGGGCGGTATCGATCTGATCGTTATTTATAACTCAGGCCGTTATCGTATGGCGGGACGTGGTTCGCTGGCGGGTCTGCTGGCCTACGGTAATGCCAATGAGATCGTGGTCGATATGGCGAAGGAAGTATTGCCGGTAGTGAAACAAACGCCAGTTCTGGCGGGTGTTAACGGCACCGATCCTTTCTGCCACTTCGATAAATTTTTAGACGATCTGAAGGCGCTTGGTTTTTCCGGCGTGCAGAACTTCCCTACCGTTGGTCTGATTGACGGTAACTTCCGTGCTAACCTGGAAGAAACCGGAATGGGTTATGGTCTGGAAGTGGACATGATTCGTCTGGCCCATCAAAAAGATATGTTGACCACGCCTTACGTATTCAGCGCGCAGGACGCGGTAGCGATGACCGAAGCGGGTGCCGATATTATCGTCCCGCATATGGGCCTCACTACCGGCGGCAATATCGGTGCTGAAACGGCACTGAAGCTGGAAGACTGTGTTCCTTTAATTAACGAATGGGCGCAGGCGGCAAAAGCGGTGCGCGAAGATGTGATCGTGCTGTGTCACGGCGGTCCGATCTCCACGCCGGAAGATGCACAGTTTATTATGGAAAACTGTCCGCAATGTGACGGTTTCTATGGTGCCAGTTCTATGGAGCGGTTGCCGACAGAAGTTGCTTTAACCAATACTACAAAACAGTTTAAAAATATTAAGCGCTAATATTTCGCGCCAACACCAGGGTCTTAACTATGCCCGCTCGGTTTCTTACCGTTAACGGGCCGTAAGCAAACAGGCTGTCACCGTGATGTCATCACTGTGGCGGCCTGTTTTTTTACCAGGCCCACTGTGCTGAAAAGCCCAGGGTAAGACTGTCGGTGCGGAAGTGTTGCGGCTTATAGATCGGCGCGCCCGCGAACAGATCATAGCCGATGCTCCACAGGTCACCGCGCAGGCCGATGACGCCGCCTGCCATATGCTTGCCAGCTTCACTGTTATCCGCCTGACTGACGATCCGTCCATAATCGATGCCGGTATAAAGCTGCTGCTGCCAGCGGGGCAGATCAAGGCTGACGGTATTGCTCAGAAACCAGCCGCTGTTACCGCTCAGGCTCGACTCACCGTCAAAGCCACGTACGCTCCAGCGGTTGCCAATGCTGAACTGGTCCTGGGAAATCAGCTTATCCGGTGAATATTGCAGGAAATAGTGGGGCGTATAGCTCAGCGACAGATTCCCTAACTGAAAGGGAATCCACGCCTGCACATCAAGCTGCATAATGCGGCTGTCAGGGCGATAGCCGTTGTAGAGCATCTCTGCCGTCGGCTTATTGCCAGCGATAGAGACGTTGCGTTGCACGCTCAGGGTAGCGTCCAGCACATTGTTTTCCAGATAACGGCGATGGGAAAGCGCAAGGCGTAAATTAGTCAGATCTTTCTTTTGCAGTTCCAGCTCCACATCGCTGAGGAAATAGCGGTAGCTGCGCTTAGTCAGCTGGGCGCTTAAGGTAGTTTTTTGCTGAGCGTCACGGAACAGCAGACGGCTCAGTTCAACGCTGGTGTTACGGCTTTCGCCGTGATAATAAAAATCGGCCAGTTCGTCTGTCAGCGGCTGGCTATAGCTATTTTCACTGGTGTAAAAATTTAGCGACCAGTAACCATAGGGGATTGAATACCAAAAAGCATGGTTGCGGCTGCCGCGCTGTTTGTTATATTCCAGCGTTCTTCCAATGGAAAAGTAAAACAGATCGTTAAGCGATGTGGGGTTATCAAGATAGAAGGCTGCACCGGCCTGATAGCGTCCTGTATAGCGACTGCCTGCGTCATCCAGCCAGAACGCGGTGCGCCACATTTTCCGCTGATGACGGGTAATATCGATATTGCTGGTGCCGGGTGTATCACCGGGATAGAGGCGGATAGCAACTTCGGTATCGGGAATACGCTGCATATTTTCCAGCCCCTGTTCCAGCGCGCGTAAGTTCAGTAGTTCGCCTGATGCCAAAGGAAAGGTGTTACCGATGCGGATATAATCGCTGCTGCCTTCAGTCAGGGCGAGCTCGCCTACACGCCCCGCATCGATTTGTAATTTGAGTTTACCTTCTGCGGCCTGCTGCTCAGGAACGGAAACGTGAGTGGTAATATAACCTGCTTTCATTATGCGATTTTCCAGCATCGAAACCAGATAGCGCAGGTTAGGTATATTCAGACAGTGACCAACGCCCTGATTAGCCGTGCGTTGTAAACGCAGCCAGCGCGGTACCGTCTCTAATTTATCCAGCTTTACTTCAACAATCTTTAGGCAGTCTGGCGTATCCAGGAATTTCCCATCATTATTATCTACGGCAGATTCTTTTCCCTGTACATCTCTGCCGCTGGTAGCCAGATTTTTCTGGCGTGCTTTTTCCTGCGCCTGCTGATGGATATTTTGTTGTTTAATTTCGGGTACAGATGGACTGGAAAAAGAGACCGTTGGCAGAAGTAATAAAATAAAAAATAGTGGACGATAAGACATGTTTCTTCCCTGAACAAGCCTGAATAAAATAAAAAAACGTGCCGCCGTAGCGGCACGTGAAGAGGATAATTATGCCCCTATAATAATGGTGCGTGCAGCTTTGTCATCAGACTCATCTGAATCACCGCCAACCTCAATGTCTACAGACGGCTGGTCAACTTCAGGTTGATCAACTTCAGGCTGGTCAACTTCAGGTTGGTCAACTTCAGGTTGGTTAACTTCAGGCTGGTCAACTTCAGGCTGGTCAACTTCAGGCTGATCAACTTCAGGTTGGTCAACTTCAGGTTGGTCAACTTCAGGCGTTTCCTGCTCAGGTTTCAGATGGCCAACAACGCTAAAGCTACCCTCGACATCACCGGTGTTTTTATAAGAAGGTGCGTAAATAGTGGTCTGGGCGGCAGTGATTTTTCCTGTATTGACTACAGAAGGTCCGTTAAGCAGGATGCTACCTGAACTATTCAGAACGCCGCTATTGTTAAAGGACGTTTTGGCATCAATATCAATAGCGTTCTCTGCATTGATACGACTGGCGTTATTGATGCTGGAACCTTTCAGTGTAACTTTTTTACCTTCAATAAAGTTATTATTATTAAAATTACTTTGCGCATCAACGGTAACGTTGTTATTCGCCTTCAGGTAGTTATAGTTATCAGTGGTATCTTTAACCTTATAGTTAATATCACCGTTTGCAAAAATAGCACCATTCACATAATTAGTGAAATTGAATAAACCCCACAGGTAAGATTTTTTCTCAGCATTGCTTACGCTACCGGCGTCAATATTTACATTACCGTTTACAGAGCTGATAAAGGCATCTGCGGTAGATAATACACCCGGCGTTTTAATAGTGATATTACCACCAGAAAGGGTATTACTGTGTTTAGCATCGATCTCATCAGCTTCAAGCTGGATATTACCATCAGCGTAGATGGTGCCGTTGTTTACCAGCTTATCTGCGGTGATCGTCAGATTTCCGTTACTTGCAAGGCCTTTAGTGACGGAGGTAATGGCATGATTAATGGCTTCCGACTGAGTATTAGATACGCGGTTTGCATCAATGGTTAAACTGTTAACACCATGAATCAGACCATCTTTGTTTTCAAGTTCAACGGCATTAATCAGCATATTGCCCAGCGCAACAATACCACCCTGATTAGATAATTTACCTTTGGCTTTAATGGTTGCGTGGCCAGCTGTAATTGAACCCGCATTGGTGATATTTTTTGCTTCTGTATTAAGCAGTAAACCCTGAACAGAACTATTAGTGCTATTGGTGAAATCGCCAGCGGCTTTTAATTTCAGCAGGTTTTCTGCCGACATGGTTTTGTTATTAGTGATATGCCCCATTGAGTCAATGGTTAAATCGCCAAGAGACTGGATAACACCGGCATTACGTACGCCAATACCATTATAGTTGGCAACCATGGTAATCTTATTAGCATACATCCCACCCAGGTTAGTGACGTCGATACCAACGCCGGAGTTAGAGGTATCCGCTTTACCTTTTGCCACCACAACATTATCTTCAATGCTGATATGATCGTTGTTAGCCGCCATCACCGTCAGGTTGTTGGCTTCTAACGGGCCGTTAATTTTGATTGCACGCGCAATCAGATCGGTATAACCGCTGTAGTTATCCTTCATGCCCTGACCAGTGATGGTAATAGTACCACCCTGCACCGAAAAACCTTTAAGATCGTCATACTGCATGATCGGCTTGCCGGTAGTCAGCGTATTACGGGTAGTATTAATAAAGTCACAGCCGTTGCAGGTAATGCCGTTGGGGTTAGCAATAATAACGTGCGCACTCTGGCCCGCAACTTCCAGATTACCTTTCAGGCTACTGGCGCGGTTTGAGGTGACTTCATTAAGAATGACGCGTGCTGAGCCACTTTCTTCAAGATTACGGTTACCGGCAACCTGACCAGCAACTGAGGTCAACGAACTCTGTTTGCTGTTATTAAGAACCAGGCCTTTTTCATTTACGTCAAAACGAGAATATTTATTATGAGAAACACCGCTGGCGGAAGGCGCATTGATATGAACCATTTCAGAACCATTGGAGTTAGTCACAACATTAATTTTTTGACGTACGCTGCTGTCAGCGACAACAGCCGCCTGAACGCTGGCTACGCTACCGGTTAATAACATAATGCTGAGGCAAAGCGGATTAAATTTAAAATTATCAAAAACCATGATTTTTCCCTTGAATAATATTATTTGATCCATGAAGGCATTGGATAACTAATTAATATATCCCTATCAGGACAAGTTTGTTATGGTCCTCAATAGGGCGTCAGGAAGAATAGAGAATTTGAGGGTAGAGAAAAATCGTATTTTAGCCAAATTGTTGGCAGAAGGTAAAAAAGCCAGCCCGTAGGCTGGCTGGTAAGCGTATCAGAAGCGGTGGTAGCTACGCTGCGCGTTATTCACTTTATAAAGATAGCGGCGTGATTCCGCGGAAGGGTGGCGCGTCGTCAGCGTCTGATAGACCTCGTTAGGTGACAGCGCATTGATCTGGGCAAAAGCGCGTTCTTTATCGCTGGAGAAGACGCGTAGCACGCTGCCCGCGCCGCCGTTATAGGCGGTGATTACCGCATAGCGGCGCGATACCGGATTAGCGATGCCCGCCAGGTAGTTATCCTGTAGGATCGACAGATAGGCGGTGCCGGTATCGATATTATTTTCTGGATCGAACAGGTAACTACGGCTCGGTTTGCCCCATTTCCCCTTCATGCGGAAAACATCAAGACCAGCGGAATGTTGCACCACCTGCATCAGCCCCAGCGCATCAGAGTGGCTGACCGCATAGGGGTTGAAGCTCGATTCAATCTGCATAATGGCCAGAATCAGTGAAGCATCAACGTTATATTTTTCCGCCGCTTTGCGCACCATCGGCAAATATTTATGCGCACGCTTATCGAGGTGGTTAGGCACCATCGGAATAGTCACAGACCAAATGACATGTAGCCCGGAAACGCGGCGTTGTAGTTTGTTCTGAATCAGATAATCAGCGAAGCTACTCGCGCGCCCCTGCCAGCGAATCGGCTGCCCGGTATTATCCAGCACTTGACCGTAAAGCAGCGGCTCTTTACTGAGCTGAACATCATTAGCGTCAGAATAGAGATCGACATTGCCTGGATCTTCACCAATCAGCAACGTGGTGATAATCGCCTGGCGCAGGCTGGCAGTAGGATCGGTGCCGGAGATAGTCTCAATAGTGATTGAGCCTTTCTCAAAGTTAATATGGCTGCGGGTATAGTAGTTATCGCTGTACTTAACATAATCCTTCGGGCCCGCGATCAATACCTCATTGATACCCCAGATATTTTCGATGTTGTGGGCGAACTGCCCCATTAAAATGTCGAAGCCGTTGGTGTCTTTTACCCAATCCTCATGCAACACGTCTTTTTTGCTTCCCGAACAGGAAACCAGCAGCGGTGCTATCACTAGCAAGGCAATAAATTTTTTTTTCATCGTATCTGCGCTGAACCCAAAACAGGGGCCTCAATTGAGGCCCAAATGTTATTTCTCTGGTGGGGTATAACCTTCGATATGCACGTCTTTGCCTTCGAACAGGAAATTAACCATCTCCTTCTCCAGCACCTTGCGATCTTCCGGGTTCATCATGTTGAGCTTTTTCTCATTAATCAACATGGTTTGCTTGGACATCCACTGTGACCAGGCCTCTTTCGAAATCTCATTGTAGATGCGTTTACCCAGGTCGCCAGGGTAGAGCTGAAAGTCCTGGCCTTCAGCGTCGCGTTGCAGGAATGTACAAAAAATGGTGCGGCTCATTACTCTTCCTCTTCGGTAACGCGCATATGCAGCGAAATTTGCTGCGGATGGCGCAGTTCTTGCAGCAGACGTTCAACCGGTGCGGCTAAACCCACTGCCGGTGGTTGCGCTAAGTTATACCAGAGACCCGCTCCTTCATCCATCGCCACGCCCGCAGATGGCAGCCTGAGCCACATCGGCACAATATCGAGATGAAAGTGGCTAAAAGTATGACGAAACGCCGTCAGCTGCTGTAGCGCACTGTCATCAATGCCGTGCGTCTTCAACCAGGCGCGCAGTTCTGCCTCAAGGCTAAACTGAGGAAAACAAAACAGACCGCCCCACAGCCCAACCGGTGGGCGCTGCTCCAGCCAGACGCCCTCGTCGCGCTGCATCAGCAGCATATAGCCGGTACGTTCCGGCAGCGTCTGTTTCGGCTTCTTGCCGGGATAGCTGGCCCAGTTACCCTGAGCATAAGCTATGCAGCTATTATTCAGCGGGCAGATCTCACATTTCGGCTTTGAGCGGGTGCAGACCAGCGCGCCAAGATCCATCATCGCCTGATTAAACTGGCTGACCCCTTCGGCAGGCGTAACGTCTTCAGCGATCTGCCACAGACGCTTTTCCACCTCTTTTTTGCCCGGCCAGCCGTCAACTGCATAGCACCGTGCCAGCACACGCTTCACGTTGCCGTCGAGGATGGGGTAGTGCTGGCCAAGTGCCAGCGACAGCACCGCCCCGGCGGTGGAACGTCCCACGCCGGGCAGGGCCGCGACTTCGTCAAAGGTTTCCGGGAAGCGGCCCTGATGGCGTTCAGAGACGGTCTGCGCGGCCTTATGCAAATTGCGCGCACGGGCGTAGTAGCCCAGCCCGGTCCACAGGTGAAGCACCTCATCTAACGGCGCGGCGGCCAGATCGTTAACCGTCGGAAAGCGCGCCATAAAGCGTTCAAAATAGGGGATAACGGTGGTAACCTGGGTTTGTTGCAGCATGACTTCGGAGAGCCAGACCTTATATGGCGTTTTGGCCTGTTGCCACGGCAGGGTTTTACGTCCGAAGCGCTGATACCAGTCCAGCACCTGCTGCGCGAACTGTTGCGCTTGCATCATGAGAAGGAAATTTTCCGTTATTGCTCTACACTCAGGCAGGCATTGCAGCATAGAGATCGTGCGGAGTAAACCGGAACTTTGCAAGTGCTTGCTTCTGTCCGGTAACTTTGCATAATGCCCGTTTTCCTGAATATGCAGACAGGCAGGCAGCGACATGATTAATGACGTCATCACACCGGAATTTGATGAAAACGGACGCCCTTTGCGTCGTATCCGCAGCTTTGTGCGCCGTCAGGGGCGTCTGACCAAAGGCCAGCAGCAGGCGCTTGATACCCTGTGGCCGGTGATGGGCGTAGAATTCCAGGCGGAGCCGGTGGATCTGGCGGCGTTATTCGGTCGGGAAGCGCCGGTGGTGCTGGAGATCGGCTTCGGTATGGGCGCGTCGCTGGTAGCGATGGCCAGCGCTAATCCTCAACAAAACTTTCTTGGAATCGAAGTGCATGCGCCAGGCGTTGGTGCCTGTCTGGGAGCGGCGCAGGAAGCGGGCGTCGAAAACCTGCGCGTAATGTGTCACGATGCGGTCGAGGTGCTGGAGAAGATGATCCCGGATAACTCGCTGCGCATGGTGCAGCTGTTTTTCCCCGATCCGTGGCACAAGGCGCGCCATAATAAACGCCGTATCGTGCAGACACCGTTTGCCGAGCTGGTATTGCGTAAGCTGAAACTGGGCGGCGTTTTCCATATGGCGACCGACTGGCAGGCCTACGCAGAGCATATGCTGGAAGTGATGAACGGTGTGGCGAGCTATAAAAACCAGTCGGCAACCAACGATTATGTGCCGCGTCCTGAAACGCGTCCATTAACCAAATTTGAGCAGCGCGGGCAGCGACTGGGCCACGGCGTATGGGATCTGATGTTTGAGAGGATTAAATAATGGCAACACAGCGTAGCCGCCGTTTACGTAAAAAACTGCATATTGATGAATTTCAGGAGCTGGGTTTTTCCGTTGCCTGGACTTTTCCGCAGGGAACGTCGCCAGAAGAGATTGACGCTACCGTAGACGCCTTTATCAACGAGGTGATTGAACCTAACGGGCTGGCGTTCGACGGCAGCGGTTATTTGCAGTGGGAAGGATTGATTTGCCTGCAAAAGATTGGCAAATGCACCGATGATCATCGCGAGCTGGTGCGTCAGTGGCTGGAAGCGCGTCAGATGGAGAGCGTGACGGTCACAGAACTCTTTGATATCTGGTGGGACTAAGCGGTACACAACACAGGCTCAGCGGTGACTATACTTTGCCGTAGAGCAGGGCGGTGTTGACGCACCGCTTCTTTTTTCAGACGGGCAAAAGGACATGATGTCCCCGATGCAAACCAGGAGTGTTTATGATGCGTAAAGCGCTAACGGGCGCACTTTTACTGGCGGCGATGCAGGTGCACGCGGCCTGGGAGTGTCCGGTAAAACCGCAGGATGATATCGTCATCACGCCGCAGTCGGTTCAGATAGTCGGTGCCAGCGGTAATCTTACTATCTCGCCGCTGGGCGATATCCAGTTCAATGGTAAGCAGGTAGAGCCAGATAACGCAACGCGTCAGAAAGCGCTTGATTACCAGACTGCGCTGCGTCGCGATCTGCCGTGGATCGATCAGGGCGCAATGCAGCGTCTGGAAAAAGGCCGCGTCGCGCTGGATAACATCGTGGTGGAGAAACTCGGTAGCGACAGCAACGTGCGTAATCGACTGACGACGCTGGATAGCCAGCTGAAGCAGCAGATGAATCGCGTTATCGAACATCGCAGCGATGGTTTAACCTTCCATCACCAGGCCATCGATCAGGTGCGTGCGGATAGCGAGCGTCTGGTACGCAGTAGCCTGGGCGGTGTGGTGCAGGACAGTCTGAATGAGATGGGTATGAAGCAGGCCGGGCAGGGTGGTAATCCTTTGCAGGCAGTGATGGGTAATCTTGGTGGGCTGCAACAGTCGATTCAGGCCGAATGGCGCAGCCAGGAGCAGGATTTCCAGAACTTTGGTCGTGAGGTATGCAGTCGCGTCACTACGCTGGAAACCCAGCGCAAAGGGCTGCTGGCTGGGCTGAAGTAATAAAACGTCTTAACAGCCCCGCTTTTGTGGGGCTGCTCTGTATGACAGTAAATGATGTCGCGTAAGTATCCTGACTCCAGGCTGCCCGCCGAAAGTTGCTCACCGTTATACCTGTTAATGGATAACTATTAGTTCAACGGTGTAACGTCGCTAAATTTAATATATCCCTTTTTATCACTTAACAAATCTGGTTTAGTGTAGTCATACAGGGAAACATACATCCACTTTTCGTCGATGGTTTTTATTTTCGCAATACTATCATCCTGGGTAAAGGTGTGGATAACTTTTGCGCTGTCGCCAGGTTCTTGCCTGAGCTGACCTGTTTTACTGGATGGTTTAAGAACATATGAGGTTAAGTAAGGGAAGCTACCTCCATCATTACAGCCGGTATCCTTAAATGTGTTGGCGTCAATTGTCACCGGCGGAGAATCGGGGAAAAAAGAAACAAAGGCAGCAGTGTAATTATCTGTATTGCATTCCATATGCTTCTCAATTTCTTTAACGGTTAAATCACCTTTTTGATTAACATACCACTCTTTATATTTTAAAAAGTTAGCGGGGATATTATGGAAATTATTTTTTATAAATTCTATTTTTTCTTCCTCACTACCAGCCATTATAATATTAATCACTTTGTTCTCTTTTAACGAATCTTTAATGGGAAGGTATCTAAATTTTAATTGCGGAGTATTGACAGTAGCACTTTCATTCCACTCTGCCTTCCAGTAAGCCTGAAAAACACCATCCTTCAGTTTTTTCTCCGCCAAAGCGCCACTACTTAAAAACACCGTAGTACACAACAGAGCGAATAGCGATATTAGATTTTTTTGCATAATTTTCTGTCCACGTAGCAGGAAGTAATGGTAACTTTAAAGTTAGTGATGCCATTCGTACCATTAGCTGTTTTATTTTGTTATACATAGCAACGCTGTTTGTAACCTTATCAGTTAACCGCGCTGTTCCAGGTAAGAGACAACCTTTTGTATCTTTGGGTTCATTTCCAGGGTGGATAAGTATCATTCTGCCAGCAGATACATTAGCGTTATACAGCTTAAAGGAAGTATCCCTTTATTTCCGTTCCAGAGATATGAAATTCGCTTATGGTAGATAAATTTTTCTCCCATTTTCGCTGAGTGAAAATGGTGAACGCCATAAAATAGTTTCCTCTTGTTTTTTACTATTAATTTAGTTTTTAACTAACAAAAATTTTTAGAAAGTAAACTATTGCCAGAGTGCTATCGGAAATAATTGTATGTGTTTATATTTTATAAATGAATATTTTCCGTATGGAAATGATGGGCTATTTAATAAAAAATATTGATGCTACAGTAATGTCAGGAATTAATAGTGTTATTAATTATGCAATAAAGCGCATCACGTTAGCCTGAATAAAATAACTAACAGCCATGCGCTTTCTGTTTGAGCGGAAATTATTCTGCGAGGAACAGTTCCAGCAGCGAATTAAGGAACAGCTTACCTTTCTCCGTCACCTGCCAGTATTCCACCGTTTCCGTCAGGTAACCGCTCTCCAGCGCGCTATCCAGCTGCGCACGGATCACGTTTTCACTCAGGCCGGTATAGCGGCTGAAATCAGCGCGTGGGGCCGGTTCGAGCAGGCGAAAGCGGTTCATAAAGAATTCGAAAGGCTTCTCGTCATCCGCTACCTCATACTGCCTGTCCAGGTAGTTACCTGCCATAAAACCGCGTGGATGACGTGTTTTCACCGTGCGCACGATGCGTCCATCCGGCTGGGTCAGCTTACCGTGAGCGCCGCAGCCAATGCCGAGATAATCCCCGAAGCGCCAGTAGTTCAGGTTATGTTCGCAGCGATAGCCAGGCTTTGCATAGGCGGAGGTTTCATACTGCTGGTAGCCTGCCGCGGTCAACAGTTGATGGCCCTGTTCGAAAATATCCCACAGCGCATCATCGTCCGGCAGCCGTGGCGGACGTGAGGCAAACAGCGTATTCGGCTCGATAGTCAGCTGATACCAGGAGAGATGCGGCGGATTGAGCGCAATCGCCTGGCGCAGATCGTCCAGCGCTTCCGTCAGCGACTGATCGGGCAGGCCGTGCATTAAATCGAGATTAAAACTACGCAGGCCCAGCCCGGCGGCCAGCTGCGCGGCGCGCTTCGCTTCTTCCGGGCCGTGAATGCGACCAAGGCGCTCCAGTTTTTGTGGGCTGAAGCTCTGGACACCAATAGATATGCGGTTAACACCTGCCACCTGATAGGCGCTAAAGCGATCGGCCTCCACCGTGCCGGGGTTCGCCTCCATGGTGATCTCCGCATCGGCAGCCAGCGGCAGGCGTGTACGCACGCCGTCCAGCAATTGCTGCATAGCACGGCTGCTCAACAGACTGGGCGTGCCGCCGCCGATAAAGAGAGTTTTCACCTCGCGTCCGCTGGTCAGCGGCAGATCGCGATCCAGATCGGTCAACAGGTGATTAACGTACTCCTCATGCGGCACGTCGCCTTTCAGCGCATGCGAATTGAAATCGCAGTAGGGACATTTCTGTACGCACCACGGAATATGAATATAAAGGCTGAGCGGCGGAAGGTTAGCCATTACGCATCGCTTCCAGCAGCAGCTTCAGCGCCTGCCCGCGATGGGAAATGGCGCGTTTCTCTTCCTTACTTAACTCTGCGGCGGTTTTACCCAGCTCCGGGACAAAAAAGATGGGATCGTAGCCGAAGCCGCCGCTGCCTGCGGGTGCCTGGGTGATTTCTCCCGCCCAGCTACCGTGGCATACCAGCGGCGTTGGATCGGCTGCGTGACGCAGATAAACCAGCACGCAGTGGAACTGCGCCTGGCGATGGCCCGCTGGCACTGCCTGCATCGCTGCCAGCAGCTTGTCCAGATTCTGACTATCGCTGGCCTCTTCACCGGCATAGCGGGCAGAATAGATGCCTGGCGCGCCGCCGAGTGCATCTACCGCCAGCCCGGAATCATCCGCGATAGCGGGCAGGCCGGTAATCTGAGCAGCATGACGCGCTTTCAGAATGGCGTTCTCAATAAAGGTCAAGCCGGTCTCCTCGGCGGAAGAGACGCCCAGCTCGGTTTGCGCCACGATATTGAGACCAAAATCAGCCAGCAGATCGGCCAGTTCACGCACTTTGCCAGCATTACCGGTGGCGAGGACAACTTTTTGCATATCAGTTCCAGAAACGTTTACTGCGAAAAACCATTACAGCTGCGCCCAGCCGGGAATGAAGTCCATACCCAGGAAGTTCAGCATATAGAGAATCAAAATCACGATCATTGCCGAAAAATCGATGCCGCCCATTGCAGGCAGAAAACGACGAATCGGTGCCATCAGCGGCTCGGTCAGCTGAATCAGCACGTAATCTACCGGGTTACGTCCCTGGCTTACCCAGCTCATCAGCGAGCGTACGATAACCACCCAGAACACCAGCACGCCCGCCGCTTTCACCAGCGAAACCAGACCGAAATAAAGGAAGACCGGATCGAAAATAAAAATGCGGCTCTGCAAGGCGAACACCAGCGTAAACATCAGTACGCTCAGCACGTAAGCCAGCAGCAGCGAGGCGGTATCTACCGGGCCGATGGAGGGAATAACACGTCGCAGCGGCTTCAGTACCGGCTGGGTAATCTTCACGACAAACTGCGAAAAGGGATTATAAAAATCGCATCTTGCCCACTGCATCCAGATGCGCAGTAACAACACCTTTACGTACAAATTAATCAGCGTCGTTACCAGGAAAGTCAACGTCAGCATGAGGTTCCTCAATTATTGTTGTGGGTGGTGGCCATAATCGCGGGCGCCAAAAATCGCCGTACCGATACGAACCATGGTACTGCCTGCCGCAATGGCGGCTTCCATATCGTCGCTCATTCCCAGAGAAAGCGTATCGACGGATGGATAATGCTTCTTCAGCGAGTCCAGCGCGTCTGCCATGCGCTGACAGACCGCCAGCTGGCGCTGATACTCTTTTTCCGGTGCCGGAATCGCCATCAGTCCGCGCAGCCGCAGACGAGGCAACGCCGCTACCGCCTGTGCCAGCTCCGGCAGCGCCTCCAGCATAATGCCAGATTTACTGTTTTCGTCACTGATGTTTATCTGGATCAGCACGTTTAGCGGCGGCAAATGTGCCGGGCGCTGATCGTTCAGGCGCGTAGCGATGCGCAACCGGTCAATGGTATGGCACCAGGCAAAGTGTTCCGCTACCAGACGGCTCTTATTGGATTGCAGCGGGCCGATAAAGTGCCATTCCGGCTGTAACGTATCGCCCAGCGCCAGCATTTTATCCACGCCTTCCTGGACGTAATTTTCGCCGAAGGCGCGCTGGCCCGCTTCTAACGCTTCTGCGACAGCGCTCGCAGGTTTGGTTTTACTGACGGCAAGCAGCGTAATTTCTTGTGGATCGCGCCCGCAACGTGCCGCCGCCGCCGCGATACGCTGACGAACTTGCTGTAAGTTGTGCTGAATAGAAGTCATAGTCAGGAGAATGTCATGGATGTGGAGAAAATCGTGGCCCTTAGTGTAAAGCATAATGCCGCCGATCTGCACCTTTGTAGCGGACATTTGCCGCGCTGGCGCTGCGATGGCGTATTGCAGCCGATTCCCGCCCAAACACTAACCGAAACGGCGGATCTGGAGGCGCTGTGCCATCTCTGGCTCGACGCCAGCCAACGCAGTAGCCTGGCTGCCGACGGGCACGTTGATTTCGCCATCACTACCGCTACTGGACAGCGGCTGCGTGCTAATCTGTTTCGCCAGCGCTCAGGCCTCTCGCTGGCGCTGCGTACCATTGCCAGCAACTGCCCGACGCTGGAAGCGCTACGGCTCCCCGATAGCGTTGCCGGGCTATTGGCACAGCAGGATGGCCTGATTCTGATTACCGGTGCCACCGGCAGCGGTAAATCCACCACGCTCGCCGCGATGGTTGATGCTATTAACCGGCAGCGCGCGCAGCATATCATCACGCTTGAAGATCCCATTGAGTTTATTCATGCCAGCCGTGAATCGTTGATTCAGCAACGGCAGATCGGGCAGCATTGCAGCAGCTTCCAGCAGGGATTACGTGCGGCGCTGCGCGAAGATCCTGATGTCATCTTACTGGGCGAGCTGCGCGATCTGGAGACCATCAGCCTGGCGTTAACGGCGGCTGAGACGGGCCATCTGGTGCTGGCAACGCTTCATACGCGCGGAGCCGCGCAGGCGATCGATCGATTAATTGATGTCTTTCCAGCCGAGCAGAAAAACCTGGTGCGCAGCCAGCTGGCAGGCAGCCTGAAAGCGGTGATTGCCCAGCGGCTGGTGGCGGCAAAAGAGGGTGGACGCATCGGGCTGTATGAGGTGCTGATGAATACGCCAGCCATCGCGAACCTTATTCGTGAAGGGAAAACGCATCAGATTGGCGGGCTGCTACAAACCGGTATGCAGTCCGGCATGCAAACTTTTGAGCAGAGCCTGCGGCAGAGGCAGCAGCAGGGGCTGGTTGCTATGCCGGCAGGTTCTCAAACCAGCTTTCCAGGATAATGACCGCTGAAAGTGAATCAACGCTGCCTTTGGTCAGCGCCTTATAGCCGCCGCGGGCAAACAGATCGGCACGCGCTTCAACCGTGCTGAGGCGCTCGTCATGCAGCACAACCTGTACGCCAAAACGTCCATGAAGACGGTTGGCAAACTTGCGCGCTCTGGCGGTCAGCGGTTGTTCGCTGCCGTCCATATTCAGCGGCAGGCCAACGATTACGCGTTCTGGCTGCCACTCCTGCAACAGACGCTCGATCTGTTCCCAGTTTGGTATGCCATCCTGCGCTTTTAACGCGGTTAGCGGGCGTGCGGTGCCAGTTAGCTGCTGACCTACCGCCACGCCGATGCTTTTGGTGCCGAAATCAAACGCCAGAAGGGTCATACTGCTCATCAGGCGTGTCCTGCTTCGCTGGTCATGTTATGGATATCTACGCCAATGCTTTTCGCCGCTTCACGCCAGCGTTCGGCTATCGGCGTATGGAACAGGATATTGCTGTTGGCGGGAGTGGTCAGCCAGGCGTTTTCCAACAGTTCGCCTTCCAGCTGATCTTTTTCCCAGGCGCAGTAGCCCAGGGCTATCAGCACCTGATCCGGCTGCTCTGAGGTGCCAATCGATTCCAGCACATCGCGTGAGGTAGTAATCACCGTGGTATCAGAAATGCGGATGCTGGAGGTAAACAAACGCTGGGCGGAATGCAGAATAAAGCCGCGATCCTCCGCCAGCGGGCCGCCGGAAAACACCGGCTTGTCCAGTTTGATATGCGGATCGCGCGGCGAAGGCGTGATTTTTAATTTAGTCAGGATGCCTTCAATCGTCAGGTTATCAATCGGTTTATTGATGATAATCCCCATCGCGCCCTCCGGATTATGCTCGCAGATATAGACCACCGATCGTTTAAAGAGCGGATCCTGAAGAGCGGGCATCGCAATCAAAAAATGGTGCTGTAAATTCATTCTCACTCGTTTTGAATACGGGTTAACGGCTAACGGCATCGTGCCGAAAAGTTTGTTAACGGGTTTAAGACGGGGCAGAAGCCCCGTTCAGCATCATGCCAGGCGCTTCTCGATCGCATCCATCAACATACCGGTGATGGAGACTGGGAAGGCGGCTTCGATTTCACGAATGCAGGTCGGGCTGGTCACGTTAATTTCGGTCAGCTTGTCGCCAATAATATCCAGGCCGACGAAAATCAGGCCTTTCGCTTTCAGCGCGGGCCCGACGCGGCGTGCAATTTCCCAATCGCTTTCGCTTAGCGGGCGCGCTTCGCCACGTCCACCGGCTGCCAGGTTACCGCGCGTCTCTCCCGATTGCGGAATACGCGCCAGGCAGTAGGGCACCGGTTCGCCATCCACCACCAACACGCGCTTATCGCCCTCTTTGATGGCGGGCAGATAGTTTTGCGCCATGCAGAAGAAGCGACCGTGATTGGTTAACGATTCGATAATCACCGCCACGTTTGGATCGTCCTGCTTCACGCGGAAGATTGACGAACCGCCCATACCGTCCAGCGGCTTCAGGATGATATCACCATGTTGCCCCCAGAAGTCACGGATGCGCTTCGCATCGCGGGTAACCAGCGTATCAGGCGTCAGCTCAGCGAACCAGGCGGTGAAAAGCTTCTCGTTGCAGTCGCGCAGGCTCTGCGGTTTGTTGACGATCAGCACGCCCTGTTCTTCCGCACGCTCCAGCATATAGGTTGCGTAGATAAATTCTGTGTCGAAAGGCGGATCTTTACGCATCAGAATGACGTGCAGGTCAGATAACGGAATATCCTGCTCGCTGCCGAACTCAAACCACTTATCGTAGTTCTGCTCAACGCTCAACGTGCGGGTACGGGCTCTGGCAACGCCGCCGCGCAGATAAAGATCGTTCATCTCCATATAATGAATTTCATAACCGCGGCGCTGTGCTTCCAGCAGCATTGCAAAGCTGGAGTCTTTTTTAATATTGATCGTCGTAATCGGATCCATGACGATGCCAAGCTTAATCATTCTGTTCTCCTCGATCGGGCGGTCAGTATGCCGCTTGCCGCAGGTTGGCATAAATTCTTTTTATCGGCTTAACGCAATGGGCCGCTTATTCAAGCTTAACCCAGATCGCCAAACCTGACCTGAAGCGCGGTAATTACGGTTAACGCGGTGGTTTCAGTGCGTAACACGCGCGGGCCCAGCAGGATATCAGTAAAACCGTGGCGTCCGGTCATCGCGATCTCTTCAGCCGACAGCCCGCCTTCCGGGCCAATCAGCAGACGAACCCGCTCTACCGGCTGTGGCAGCGTATTGATGCTCTGCTGCGCACGCGGGTGCAGGTTCAGCTTTAGCGCGCTATCTTGCTCAGTGCACCAGGCTTCCAGCGTCATCGCTTCGCGAATCTCCGGCACCACATTGCGCCCGCACTGTTCGCAGGCGCCAACGGCGATTTTGCGCCATTGCTGAATCTTTTTTGCCTGCCGTTCCGCGTCCAGCTTTACGCCGCAGCGTTCAGAAAACAAGGGGGTAATAACATTTACGCCCAGCTCAATCGATTTTTGGATAGTAAATTCCATTTTTTCACCGCGCGACATAACCTGGCCGAGGTGCAGATGTAGCGGTGATTCGCGGCTTTCGGCGCGGCTTTGCAGAATTTTAACCGTTACATTGCGCTTATCGACGCGTGAAATCTCAGCATCAAAAACCAGATTACTGCCATCGAACAATTCCAGCGCCTGGCCGCTGCTCATGCGCAGTACGCGCCCAACGTGACCAGCGGCGTCTTCGCTCAGCGCGATCTCCTGGCCGACCGTTAAGGTTTCGGGATGATAAATGCGGGGTTTTCGCATGACGTTCCTGATAATCACTGGCCGCGCTGGTGCACGGCATAAAGTACCAAAGGCGACAGGCATACAGGCTGCCGCCCGGATTTTTTAGTTTATGGCAGCGCTTTTAGCGCTGGCAAGCGCGCTGTACCCAGGGGTTATGATTGCCCTGAATTTTCGCGATGCGGTTATCCCTTTCGCACTCCCAGGCGCTGACCGGATATTGCTTATTCCAGACTTCCATCAGCTGTGTTTGCTGACGGGAAAGGCGCAGCTGGTAGCGGTCACGCATATAGAAATAAGTGCGGGCGATAGCGCCGCGTGCGCGTGCTGGCGGTTCTGCCAGTTTGTTTTTGAAATCGATCTTCATCTCGCACTGACCGTACTGATGCTCGTTACCGTTCCACTGGCTGAACAGGAAGTTACCGCGATCGCCATTTACTTCACCAATGGCCGGTTGCAGGTTATGCAGATCGGATTCTATCTGGCGATAGCCTTCATCCTTACTGCAATTTTTACGTCCGCCTTCCTGCCAGCACTGGCGCTGGTGACCAAACTGCCAGGCGGGAACCACATGCTCCCATTCAATACGGTTTGCGCGGTTAGCGTTTTTACGCACCTGATAGCCGCAGGAAGCGAGATCGGGAATGCCCTTTTTTTCCTGCCAGGTAATTTTACAACCGCAGTAAAAGGAGCCCGGCGCATCGGCGTTAATCTGGGCGGAGACGATTTTCGCCTGCTGAAAATTATTTTGATGGTACGTTTTGACGCTCATGCTGTGAGAGGCCAGCGGAGCAAGCAGGGCGCTAAAAGCGACGCTAAAGAGAAATTTGCGAGACATATTCCACTTCTGCAACTAATGAGAAAGAGCGCGCAGCGTATCAGATCGCAAGGGTTGTCGGAATGGTAAAACGTCGCGGAAGAGCAAGGAAAGGGCAAGCAGCGCCTAATGCGTCTCCTCAGAATAGTCGCCTGGCTGAAGCCGTTCGCCGCAGCGAACGCAGCGATATTCGGTCTCACCACGTACGATGCGGTTATGGCGGCGCACGGTCAGATGATGTTGCTGGCAACGGCAGCGGTAGGGAAACGCTTTACCGCGTACCGAGGCGATTTCAAACTGATGAGTGCGGCGTGCAGGCACGTCGAGAATGGTTTCCATCATCCATTTCCACTCTTTGCCGTGCGGCGCAACGCGGCCAAAATGTCGCCATACCAGCAAATGTGCCAGCTCGTGTGGAACCACTTCATCAATAAAAGCCTGCTGATTTTCCAGCAGCAAAACCGGGTTAAGGCGGATTTCCCAGCTTTGCAGCCAGGCGGTGCCTGCGGCAGTGCCGCGCTGTTGCCAGACGAGGCGCGGTTCCGGATAGTGGCGATCGAGACGCTGATTAGCCTGCTGGAGTTTTTCGCGCAGTGAACGCAATAGCGCCTGTTGCAGGGCAATGGGAAGACGAACGGGTTTCATAACGGGCAAGCATACGGTGCGTTAACGGAGAAAACAATGGGGGAAACATGGCATCCCTGCCGATTCGGCCCGCGCATTCCCTTGCGCGTTAGTTTATGCCGTGCGCTTATTAATCGTGTGAGCCGATATCGCGCAGTTTTTTACCTGACATCAGGTTACGTTCAATGTGCTCCAGCGAGACGTTTTTCGTTTCCGGAATCAGCATAACGGTAAAGATGATAAACAGAATATTCAGGCCAGCGTAGACCCAGAAGGTGTTGGCGTTGCCCAGCGTATTCAGCATCGTCAGGAAGGTAGCACCGACGATCATGTTAGCAATCCAGTTGGTGGTCGTGGAAACGGTAATCCCGAAATCACGTCCTTTCAGCGGCTGAATTTCGGAACAGAGTACCCAAATCAGCGGACCGGCGCTCATGGCGAAGCCGATGATAAACATCAACAGCATGGCGATAGCGAAATACTGCGCGCCCTGGGATTCGATGCCCATATGCAGCATGGTGCCCAGAATGCCCATCCCGGCAGCCATCACCAGGAAGCCCAGCGTCAGGGTGGGCTTACGTCCCCAGCGGTCAACCAGCCCGATAGCGATAAAGGTAGCCAGCACGTTGATCAGGCCAACAATGACCGTACCCCACATCTGTTCTTTGGTATCGCTGAATCCGGCGATTTCAAAGATTTTCGGCGCGTAGTACATGATAACGTTCATACCGGTAAACTGCTGCATCACCTGCAACAGCACGCCGAGGAAGACTGCGCGACGGAAGTTGCTGTTGTCGCGGAACAGGCTCCAGCCGCTCTGTTTGATTTTCAGGCTTTCC
Organism: Mixta intestinalis; assembly: GCF_009914055.1. NCBI lineage: Bacteria > Pseudomonadati > Pseudomonadota > Gammaproteobacteria > Enterobacterales > Erwiniaceae > Mixta > Mixta intestinalis. The sequence goes on along the minus strand of NZ_CP028271.1, from coordinate 2,886,492 downwards.
CGAATCTCATCCAGCTCACGCTTTGCCTGCTCGCTGGTATCACGCAGGCGATCCAGCACGCGCTGCGCATCGCGGAAATGGCCTTTTGCCGCCAGCCAGCGTGGACTGTTCGGCAGGAAGAACACGCCAACCAACAGCAATACGGCAGGAAGGGTAATCACGCCCAGCATCCAGCGCCAGTTGCCGGTATAGCTGAAGGCAGTATCGGAAAGGTAAGCACCCAGAATGCCGATAGTGATCATCAGCTGATAGAGGGAAATCATACTGCCGCGAATTTTCTCCGGCGCGATTTCCGACAGATAAAGCGGTGCGGTATAGGAGGCGACACCAACGGCGAGGCCGAGCACGACGCGAGCGGCAATCAGCATCTCCGGATTGGGGGCCATCGCTGACCAGAGCGAACCGATAACGAACAGGATCGCACCAGCCATCAGGCTTTTTTTACGTCCCAGACGCGAAGACATCCAGCCGCTGCCGATCGCGCCGATCGCTGCACCGAACATCATCGAGCTGACTATCCACTCCTGCTGATGGCTGGTAACGTTAAAGTCCTTAGCAATAAAGGGCAGAGCACCGGCGATAACGCCGATATCCAGACCAAACAGCAGGCCAGCAAGTGCAGCAAGAAAGCAAACAAATAAGGTCATGACCTTATTTGATGTTCTGCCATTGTGGGTATTACCAGGCATATCGCCTCCGAATAGTATCCATCATTGTAATTATCAATGTTAAGTAACCTGCGACACGCGAAAAGTGAGACGGATCACAGAGGTGTAATCGGTTACACTTGCTGGAACCCTGAAATCCAGCTTTTCTCGCCGGATCGCGGCTAAATAACCAGTAAGGTATAGCACCTGTTAATTTTCTGACACGCCCGTGTTAATCAGGTATCAGACGACGCTGAAAATAACGCATTTCCCGGTAAAATACATCCGCGATTAAATCCTAAATAGCAGAAATATAAGGCCTTTCATTTTGTAAGCGTTATCATGGCGTTGGCATGCACAGGCAATCAAAAGTGTAGCTGGTGAAATGAAAACCGCGGGGATAAAAAAGGGGCAACGCGTGCCCCTTTAACAGAATATTCCGCCACAGGAAAGGGCGGTGAAATGTGCTTACAGACCGGCCGCATCGCGCAGCAGCTGCGCTTTGTCGGTTTTTTCCCACGGGAAGTGTTCGCGACCGAAGTGGCCATAGGCTGCCGTTTCGCGATAGATCGGCTGTAACAGATCCAGCATCTGAATCAGACCATACGGACGCAGATCGAAGAACTCGCGTACCAGCAGCGTCAGCTGCTCGGTAGAGATTTTTTCGGTGCCGAAGGTTTCCACCATGATGGAAGTCGGTTCCGCTACGCCGATAGCATAGGAAACCTGAATTTCACAACGATCGGCCAGGCCAGCCGCTACGATATTTTTCGCCACGTAACGTGCCGCGTACGCCGCTGAGCGGTCAACTTTAGACGGATCTTTACCGGAAAACGCGCCGCCGCCGTGACGAGCCATACCGCCGTAGGTATCGACGATGATTTTACGGCCGGTCAGGCCACAGTCACCCATAGGACCACCGATAACAAAGCGCCCGGTTGGGTTGATAAAATATTTGGTGCTGGCGTTCAGCCATTCAGTCGGCAGAACCGGCTTAATGATCTCTTCCATTACCGCTTCTTTCAGCGTTTCCTGCGAAACGGCTTCGGAATGCTGGGTGGAAAGCACAACCGCATCGATACCTACGATTTTGCCGCCGTCATACTGGAAGGTGACCTGACTTTTCGCATCGGGACGCAGCCACGGCAGCGCGCCGTTTTTACGTACTTCAGACTGACGCTGTACCAGGCGGTGCGCGTAGGTAATAGGCGCAGGCATCAGTACATCAGTTTCGTTAGTGGCGTAACCGAACATCAGGCCTTGGTCGCCCGCGCCCTGTTCCAGCGGATCGGTACGGTCAACGCCCTGGTTGATATCCGGAGACTGTTTGCCGATGGCGCTCAGTACGGCGCAGGAGTTAGCGTCAAAGCCCATATCGGAGTGAACATAGCCGATGTCGCGCACGGTCTGGCGGGTGATCTCTTCGATATCAACCCAGGCGCTGGTGGTGATTTCACCGCCAACCAGCACCATGCCTGTTTTCACATAGGTTTCGCAGGCTACGCGTGCTTTGGGATCCTGAGTGAGGATCGCATCAAGGACTGCGTCCGAGATCTGGTCAGCGATTTTATCAGGATGTCCCTCTGATACGGACTCGGAGGTAAAAAGGTGTTTAGCCATTTTATTCGTTACCTTACTAAAACGGTTTAATAAGTCACTGCCTGGTGCAGGAGAAAGGCTTAACCTGACCCGACGCCCCTTCAGGCAAAGCCGTGAGCAGTACAGGAGTTAACCAGTTTGGATGGATTAACATCTGGACGTCTATTTTAGGTTACACCCTCAGCGAAATGCCAGTCCTTTTTCTGATAGCGCACTTTCTGATTAACTAAAAATGTCAAAATTCCCTGACAGCTATTCCAGATCGAAGAATTTGTTTTTGCATTTTTACACGTTGAACGGTATAAAACGCGGCTGCTGTTTTCAGCGAATAAAGATAACGCACGCGCGTTTCACCCGTCAGATTGCGATCTGATTTCACCCCAGGCCTTTTTTCCACATGCCCGGCATGTGTGGAGATGATACGAGTAATGAACCAGGCTTTTACCCTTTCTTCCGGTTCGCTCCGCAGCACGGCTAATGTGCTCAGGTCTTTTTCCGTTTGCTCTTCCGCCAGCCTTTTTTACCGAAGTTTTCTTCGTTTCGGTAATCATCACGACACGAGCGCAGGTTAACTTGCTACAGTTTTAACTGGCTGCTTTCAGCGTTGCTGAAGGCTGGCTGCGCTTTATTTGTCCCGTAACCTGGAGTTCGGCGACGTGTTTTACACTGAATCTATACTGCAGTGGCGTAACGCGGTAAATCAGCATTTTATGCTGGTAATCGCGCCGGGCAGCGGCTTGTTATGGCCGCGCCAAACTGCGATAGTTGTTAATTATTCTGCAACACTGGTTAACGTTGAGGTTCGCGATGTCTGACGACATGAAGAATATCAAGGGTTCGTCAGCAGGCGAACAGGGTGGACTGCGCTCGATGCAGGAGGTGGCGATGAGCGATCAAGATGCCAGCAGAATGCTGCGCACCTATAACATTGCCTGGTGGGGCAATAATTATTACGACGTCAACGAACTGGGACATATCAGCGTTTGTCCCGATCCGGATATGCCGGAAGTGCGCGTTGATCTCGCCCGCCTGGTGAAAGAGCGCGAGGCCGATGGACAGCGTTTACCGGCGTTGTTCTGCTTTCCGCAAATTTTGCAGCACCGTCTGCGTTCGATTAATGCCGCTTTCAAGCGTGCGCGTGAATCCTACGGCTATCAGGGCGATTACTTCCTGGTTTACCCCATCAAGGTCAACCAGCATAAGCGCGTAATTGAATCGCTGATTAACTCTGGCGAACCGCTGGGGCTGGAGGCAGGCTCGAAAGCGGAGCTGATGGCGGTGCTGGCGCACGCGGGCAAAACGCGGACGGTGATCGTCTGTAATGGCTATAAAGATCGTGAATATATCCGTCTGGCGCTGATCGGCGAGAAGATGGGACACAAGGTTTACCTGGTAATTGAAAAAATGACCGAGGTAAAACTGGTGCTGGAAGAGGCTGAGCGCCTGAATGTGGTGCCGCGCCTCGGTATTCGTGCGCGTCTTGCTTCGCAGGGTTCCGGCAAGTGGCAGTCAAGCGGCGGCGAAAAATCGAAATTCGGTCTTTCCGCTTCGCAGGTATTGCAGCTGGTGGAAATTATGCGCAACGCCGGACGTCTTGATAGCCTGCAACTGCTGCATTTCCATCTCGGCTCGCAGATGGCGAATATTCGCGATATCGCGACCGGCGTGCGTGAATCAGCGCGGTTCTACGTCGAACTGGCGAAGCTTGGCGTGAATATTCACTGCTTCGACGTTGGCGGCGGCCTCGGCGTGGATTATGAAGGTACGCGTTCGCAGTCTGACTGCTCGGTGAACTACGGGCTGAACGAATATGCCAACAACGTTATTTGGGCGATTGGCGATGCCTGTGAAGAGCACGGCCTGCCGCATCCGACGGTGATTACTGAATCGGGGCGTGCGGTGACCGCGCATCATACCGTGCTGGTCTCAAACATTATCGGCGTGGAGCGTAACGAATTCAGCACGCCCAGCGCGCCTGAAGAGAATGCGCCGCGCCCGCTGCTCAGCATGTGGGAAACCTGGCAGGAGATGCATGAGCCGAATACGCGCCGTTCGCTGCGCGAGTGGTTGCACGACAGCCAGATGGATCTGCACGATATCCATACCGGTTACTCGCAGGGCACCTACGATCTCAGCCAGCGCGCCTGGGCGGAGCAGCTCTATCTGAGCATCTGCCACTATATTCAACAGCATCTGGATCCCAGCAACCGCGCCCATCGTCCGATTATCGATGAGTTGCAGGAACGCATGGCGGATAAGATTTACGTCAACTTCTCGCTGTTCCAGTCGATGCCGGATGCCTGGGGTATCGATCAGCTGTTCCCGGTGCTGCCGCTGGAAGGGCTGAACAAAAAGCCGGAACGTCGCGCGGTACTGCTGGACATCACCTGCGATTCCGATGGCACCATCGATCATTATGTTGATGGCGACGGCATTGCGACGACTATGCCGATGCCGCAGTACGATGTGGATAATCCGCCGATGCTCGGCTTCTTTATGGTCGGTGCTTACCAGGAAATCCTCGGTAATATGCATAACCTGTTTGGCGATACCGAGGCGGTGGACGTTTACGCTTTCCAGGACGGCAGCGTGGAAGTGCAGCTTTCTGACGAGGGCGATACGGTGGCGGATATGCTGGAGTATGTGCAGCTGAACCCGCAGGAGCTGCTGGATCTGTTCCGCACTCAGGTTAAACAGACCGAGCTTGACGAAGAGCTGCGCGCGCAGTTTCTCGAAGAGTTTGAGGCGGGCCTCTACGGCTACACCTATTTAGAAGACGAATAAGTGACGATGCGGCGGCAGGCGTCAAAAAATGCCATTGCCGCCGCACTGCCGTGCAGTGATAATCGCTACAGAATACCCATCAATCCCTTCCTCGTCGGGTTTAACGACGCGGAGGGGATTTTTTTTCATCTGAACAGCATGTCGGCCCCGCCGCCATGAATAGAGGGAGTTGCTATGAATAACACCAACGCCTTAGGCCATCAGTACGATAACTCACTGGTTGCAAACGCTTTTGGCTTCCTGCGCTTGCCTGTCAATTTCCAGCCTTACGACAGCGATGCTGAGTGGGTCATCACCGGCGTCCCCTTTGACGCCGCGACTTCAGGGCGTCCGGGTAGCCGTATGGGGCCGGGAGCGATCCGTCAGATTTCTACTAACCTGGCGTGGGAAGGCTGCCGCTGGCCGTGGGATTTCGATCTGCGCCAGCGTCTGAACATCATCGACTGTGGCGATCTGGTATACGCTTTTGGTGATTCGCAGGATATGAGCGATAAGCTACAGGCGCATGCAGAAAAACTGCTGGCCAGCGGTAAGCGTATGCTGACTTTCGGTGGCGATCACTATATTACGCTGCCGCTGCTGCGTGCCCATGCGAAGCACTTCGGTAAAATGGCGCTGGTGCATTTCGATGCGCACACCGATACCTACTCCAACGGCCCGACTTTCGATCACGGCACCATGTTCCACCATGCGCCGCAGGAAGGCCTGATTGAGCCGGAACGTTCGGTACAGATCGGCATTCGTACCGAGTTTGATAAAGATCTTGGCTATCACGTGCTGGATGCGGCACAGGTCAACGATCGCGGCGTGGACGACATTCTGGTGCAGGTAAAACAGATTGTTGGTGATATGCCGGTTTACCTGACTTTCGATATCGACTGCCTCGATCCGGCACACGCGCCGGGCACCGGTACGCCGGTTATCGGCGGCCTGACCACCGATAAGGCGCTGAAGTTGATTCGCGGTTTGCAGGGGCTGAATATCGTTGGTATGGATCTGGTTGAGGTTGCGCCAGGCTACGATCAGTCCGATCTTACCTCGCTGGCGGCAGCCACTATCGCGCTGGATATGCTGCACGTGCAGGCGGTAAATAAGGCGAACAAAGGCTAATTTTTGCTGCCGCTGTTTTACCGAACAGCGGCGCTATTTATTCAGCGCTACTCTGAGGTTTATCCGAATTTAATTGTTTAGTTTCTGGCAACTTCCTTTGTTTGAATAAACCTCTCTTCTGTCTGTTCCGAAATTTTATTTTCTGCCATCTTATCGATTCTTATTTTCTATTTATCCATGCTTGTTAATAATCACTATTAGAAACTGGTTAACAGGTGAAACTTATTGTTTAATAAGGATAAATTAATTTTTAGTTTCACTGGTGAAACTTTACTGCCCGGATTTAATTATTCCGTTACGGACGTTTCTCTCATCTGCCCATTATCCTTTTCCTTCCTTTTCGTGATCGCCACCACACTTAGTTAACTAAAAGTAACTAATTTAACAAATCCGCTACTTTAATCCTTGACGTAAATTTCACCGCTTTTATATTGACCGTATTAAATAAGAAACAAAGTTTCATATATGAAACAAAAGCCTGGAGGATCGTGATGAGCTGGATAGGCGTATGTAATACAGAACAGGTGCAGGAAGATTTTCCCTGGGGTGGCGAAGTTGCGGGTAAAGAGATCGGCGTTTATCTGGTGGATGGCGAATATTACGCCCTTGAAGATATTTGCCCCCATGCCTATGCGCTGCTGAGCCAGGGATTCGTTGAGGATGGCAAAGTTGAATGTCCGCTGCATGAAGCGGTGTTCGATCTGAAAACCGGGCAGTGCCTGCACGGGCCTGGCGGACGTAGCCTGCAACGTTATCCGCTGCGCATCGACGGAAATCAAATCCAGATCGCCTTTATCGAGGAGAGCGTTTCATGAGCACTGCCCAGGAATTCAACCCGGCGTTGCCGGAAAGCCGCCAGTTCACGCCGCCGAAAGAGGGCGGCAACGGCACTATCCACAAACCGGGCGATTACCAGAACCTGATCTGGCAGACGCGCAGCCGCGTGCCGGAAAGCTGGGAGCTGGCGCTGATTGCGCAGCTGGAAGATCTGTTTGAGCAGGGTGCAGAAACGCTGCCGGAACTGGTGAACGGCTTAAACGCGAAGAAAATGTATGACCAGCAGGGCGAAGCGTGGAGCGAAACCAGCTTCCGGGCATTTTTACAGGTCAACGGTTACTGAGGGGAAAGGCGATGACGACGGCAGTTCAACACTATCTCGATAAAGGATTACGCGGCCTGTGGTATCCGGTGCTGGCAAGCTGGGAAGTTCAGTCGGCTCCGGTTGGCATCACCCGCCTCGGTGAGCAGATCGTGGTATGGCGTAATCAGGATGGTCAGGTGCAGGCGCTGGAAGATCGCTGCCCGCATCGCGGCGCTCGCCTGTCGATGGGCTGGAATCTCGGTAACCGCATCGCCTGCTGGTATCACGGCGTGGAAGTGGCTGGAGACGGTGAGGTAAAAAACGTGCCCGCTGTGGATCGCTGTCCGCTGGTAGGCCAGCAGTGCGTGCGCAGCTATAACGTCCAGGAAGCGCATGGCGCAATATTTCTCTGGTTTGGCGTCACGGCAGATCAGCAGCCGGATGCGCTGAGCTTTCCGCAGGAGCTGGCAGATAGTGAAAATCACAGCAATTTCCTCTGTACCGCCGCCTGGCAGTGCAACTATCAGTACGCGCTGGAAAACGTCATGGACCCGATGCACGGCACCTATTTGCACTCATCCTCGCACTCGATGGCAGAAGGCGATCGCCAGGCGGAGATGGTGTTGCAGCCGACCCAGACAGGTTTCGTCTTCGAGAAAAAAGGGCAGAGCGGCGTCAACTTTGACTGGGTCGAGCTGGGCACCAGCGGAGCCTGCTGGATGCGTCTCTCCATCCCTTACAAAAAGCGTTTTGGGCCGGGCGGCCACTTCTGGATCGTTGGCATGGTCGTGCCGGAAGATAACGATCACTGCCGGGTCTTTTTCTGGCGTATCCGCCGCGTGCAGGGCTGGCAGCGCGATCTCTGGCGTTTTATGTACCGCAACCGGCTGGAAAAACTGCACTGGGAGGTGCTGGAGCAGGATCGCGTGGTGCTGGAAAACCTCGCGCCGGACGCGCGTGAACATGAATATCTTTATCAGCACGATGTCGGCCTGTCGCGCCTGCGCCGCATGATGCAGAAGGCGGCAAAAGAGCAAATTGCACAACGCGAAGCGCAGCAGGGAGCCGCCTGATGAGCGGCCTGTTGCAGGACAAACGTATCGTGATTACCGGCGCCGCGCGCGGGTTGGGCTACGCCTTCGCCCAGGCCTGTGCAGAGCAGGGGGCGAGCGTGGTGATGTGCGACATCCTGAAAGGCGAGCTGGCGGAAAGCGCCCAGCGCCTGCGCCAGGCGGGGCATCGTGTAGAGACGTATCAGATCGATCTGGCTGACAGCCATCAGATCGAATACGTCTTTGCCGCTATTGGCGCGCAGGGCGCGATTGATGGCCTGGTGAATAATGCGGCGCTGGCAACCGGCGTCGGCGGCAAAGATATGTTTGATTATGACCCGGCGCTGTGGGATCGGGTGATGACGGTAAACGTTAAGGGAACCTGGCTGGTGACGCGTGCGGCCGTGCCGCTGATGCCGCCCGGTTCCGGCATTGTTAACGTGGCGTCTGATACCGCGCTGTGGGGCGCGCCGCGCCTGATGGCCTATGTTGCCAGCAAGGGCGCGGTGATCGCCATGACGCGCTCGATGGCGCGTGAGCTGGGCGCAAAACGCATCCGCATCAATGCCATTGCGCCGGGGCTGACCCGCGTTGAGGCGACGGAATATGTTCCGGCGGAGCGCCACCAGCTGTATGAAAATGGGCGGGCACTGAGCGGCGCGCAGTTGCCGGAAGATGTTACCGGCAGCACGCTGTGGCTGCTGAGCGATCTGTCGCGTTTTGTTACCGGGCAGCTGATTCCGGTCAACGGTGGCTTCGTCTTTAACTGAATGTTGCGGAGGCGGTATGGCGAATCAGCAGGAGATTAAATATCTGGTGCCGGGCCTGGAGCGCGGGCTGCAACTGCTGCTGGCGTTCGGTGGACAGCATCGTGAACTGACCTTCGCCGAGCTGCATCGGCTGGTGGATATGCCGAAGGCGACGGCGTACCGCGTAGTGCAGACGCTGGAGTATATGGGTTTTTTGCAGCGTAACCCGCGCACCAGCACCTTTTCGCTGGGGATGAACGTGCTGCGGCTGGGATTTGAATATATCGCCTCGCTGGATGTAGCGCAGGTTGGGCAGCCGGTTATTGAGCAGCTGCGCGACAGCAGCGAATGCAGCAGCCATCTGGCGATCCGCGACGGGCACGACATCATCTACATCGCCCGCGTTAGCGCCGCCGGTTCTCGCATCAACCAGGTCAGCATCGGTACTCGTCTGCCGGTACATTGCACTTCGCTGGGGCGCATGCTGTTGACCGATGTGACGCGCACCGAGTTCGAACAGCTCTTTCCGCAGGAGCGGCTGCCGGGCAACGCGCCGGATCAGTTGCATAACCGTGAAACGCTCTGGCAGATGGTGCAGCAGGATAAAGCGCGTGGCTATGTGATCGGCGAATCCTTTTTCCGCCACGGCATCTCCTCCATTGTCTATCCGGTGTTCAACCGCAGCGGGCGCGTGGCGGCGGTTGTGAGTATTTTAGTGCCGTCGGGTGAAGTGCCGCACAGCGCCCGCGAGCGATTGCAAAATGAAGTACGCCTCGCGGCGGATAAGATCTCTGGCTTCCTGGGTTATTTGTCTAAAGCCAGTTAATTCAATCAGTTAAAAACAGGCGCTTCACTGCGTCGGGCAATCTCTACGCCCAAATCCGGGCGACTGAACGGTAAAGAGGCAACCAATGCGTGTAACGGGAATTGAAAAGCTGGAGTTTGGCGTTGATAACCTGAGCGACTGCGCCAAATTTATGTGCGATTTTGGCCTGACCAGAGATGCCAGCGGGCATAAATTTACCACGCTCAGCGGGGCGCGCCTGGAGCTTAGCCATATCGACAGTCCCGACTTGCCCCCGGCGTTTGAGTCAGGTAACACGCTGCGCCGCATGACCTGGGGCGTAGCTGATCGCGCGGCGCTGGAGGCGCTGCGGCCAAAGCTGGCGCAGCAGCCCGGCTTTCGCGCCACGGAAGATGTGCTGGAGTGTCGCGATCCTAACGGTATGACGCTGCGTATTCAGGTCACGCAACAAACGGCGGTAAACCTCAATGTCGAGCCGATTAATCAGTGGGGCGATATGCGCCGCGTGGATACGCCCAGCCCGGTTTACGACCGCGCCGAGCCGATTAATATTGGGCACGTGGTTTTTTTTGTAGAAGAGCTGGCGGCGGTAGAGGCGTTCTATCGCGATATCCTCGGCTTTCAGGTTTCCGATCGCTACGTTAACCGCGCCGTTTTTCTGCGTACCCAGGCGCGTGGCGGCCATCATAATCTGTTTTTGCTCCAGCTGCCGAATCGTAAGCGCGGGCTGAACCATGTCGCCTTCACCGTGCGTGACATTCATGAGGTGATCGGCGGCGGCATTGCGATGAACAAAAACCACTGGAGTACGTTTATCGGGCCGGGTCGCCATCCGGTTTCCTCCGCCTATTTCTGGTACGTCAACAGCCCCACCGGCGGCGCATTCGAATATTACACCAACGACGATTATCTGACAGAGAACTGGCGTCCCCGTGAGCTGGAGCATTCGCTGGTCTCCTTTACCGAATGGGCGGTGGAGGGCGGTATCGATCACGATACGCGTCGCCAGCAGAAAAAACCGGAGGCGGTATGACGGCGCGTATCGTGATTATCGGCGGTGGTCAGGCGGGCGGCTGGGCGGCGAAAACCCTGCGGGACGAAGGCTTTCGCGGTGAGATCGCGGTGGTGGCCGATGAGCCCTGGGATTTTTACGAGCGCCCGCCGCTTTCCAAAAGCGCGTTGCTGGAGCCGGATGCCGCGCTGCCGCGCCTGTTCAGCGCTGAAATGCAGCAGGCACTCGATCTGCGCTGGTATCGTCCGCTGCGTGCGGAAGCGATCGATCGCGTTGCGAAAAATGTGCTGCTGAGTAACGGCGAACGGCTGGCCTATGACCAGTTACTGATCGCCACCGGCGGACAGGCGCGGCTACCGAACGCGGCCTGGCGTCAGCATCCGCAGGTCTACACGCTGCGTAACTGGCAGGATGCGCAGCGGCTGAAAGCCTGTCTTGCCGGTACGCAACGGCTGGCTATCGTTGGCGGCGGCTGGATTGGGCTGGAGATTGCCGCTTCAGCACGTCGATCCGGCGTGGCGGTCAGCCTGTTTGAGCAGCAGCCAGCGCTCTGTATGCGCTCGGTAAACGCTGACGTTTCTGCGGCGCTGCATCAGCTGCACCGTGAACAGGGCGTGGATATCCGCTGTGGCTGTGGCGCGCTGGAGCTGGAAGATGAGGGCGGCAGGCCGGTAATACAGTGCGACGGGCAGCGTGAGCCGTTTGATGCGGTGGTGGTAGGGATCGGCGTTGAGCTGAATCTGGCGCTGGCGCAGCAGGCCGGACTGGCTATCGGGCGCGGCATTGTGGTTGATGCGCAGGGCAGGACATCCGATGCGGCGATCTTTGCCGCCGGTGACGTGGCACAGCATCCGCGCTATGGCATTTCGCTTCAGTCATGGGCATTCGCGCAGAATCAGGCTATCGCTACCGCCAGAGCGATGCTGAACGAGGCGGCCCCCGGCTATGACGACATTCCGTGGCTCTGGTCAGATCAATATCAGCACAATATCCAGATCCTCGGCGTTCCGCAGCCCGGCAGCCGTAGCCAGATACGGCAGACGCCGCAGGGCAATCTCTACTTCTCTCTCGGCACCGATGGCGTGCTGAACCAGCTGGTGGCATTTAACGATGCGCGCACCGTCAAGCTGGCGAAACGCTGGATGGCTACCGGACGCGATCTGTCGCAGGTGCCGCTGGAGGATCCGGCGTTTTCACTGATGACGTTGCGCTGAATATGGCTTAGCCCCCAGGGGGAAAAATGACCACATTTGAGACTAACACCGTCGCAGTGGCTGACGGTGAGGGCAGCTGCACGCCTGAAAAACCGATCCGCTGGACGATCCCGCTGGCGCTGCTGGCCTGCGTGCTGCTGGCCTTCTTCGATAAGATCAGTATCGCCGCGCTCTTTTCCGATGCGCATTTCCAGCAGGCGATGGGCATCGATTTCGATACCACGCGCCTCGGCATTCTGATGAGCGCCTTTCTGCTGAGCTACGGTTTTTCCTCGGTGCTGCTAAGCGGCCTGGGCGATCGCATTGCGCCACTGCGTTTGCTGAGCGGCATGATGGTGACGTGGTGCGTGCTGATGGTGCTGATGGGATTAACCCATAACTATGCGGTGATGGTGACGCTGCGCATTCTGCTGGGCGTGGCGGAAGGGCCGCTGTTTCCGCTGGCGTTCGCTATCGTACGCCACACCTTTCCGCAGCGGTTGCAGGCGCGTGCCACCATGCTCTGGCTGCTCGGCACGCCGGTGGGCGCCGCTATCGGCTTCCCGCTGTCGCTGTGGCTGCTGAACACCTTTGGCTGGCAGAGCACCTTTTTCGCTATGGCACTGTTAACGTTGCCGGTGCTGGCGCTGGTACGCAGCGGCCTGCGCGGTATTCGCCTGTCACCCGCCGATCAGGTCGCTATCCCACAACCGGCGCGCCGCGCCGCGCGTCGTGAGCTGCTGGTCAGCGCCCATTTCTGGATGATCTGCATTTTCAATATCGCCTTCCTTACCTACCTGTGGGGCATCAACGGCTGGCTGCCCGGCTACCTGATTAAGGGCAAAGGCATTCACCTTGAACATGCGGGCTGGCTCTCTTCCATGCCGTTTATCGCCATGCTGATCGGCGAGGTGCTGGGTGCCTGGCTGTCGGATCGCCTCAACCGGCGCGCCGCCGCCTGCTTTATCTCGATGGCGGGAGCGGCGCTGGGGCTGGCGGTAGTGATGCAGCTCAACACGCCGCTGACGGTGATCGCCGCGATGAGCTTCAGCACCTTTATGTGGGGCACCGGCGCGCCAAATATTTTCGCGCTGCTGGCGAAAGCGACCCATCCGCGCGTCAGCGCAACGGCGGGCGGCATTTTTAACGGGCTGGGCAACTTTGCCGGGGCGCTGTCGCCAGCGGTGATGGGGGCGCTGATCGCCTGTACGCAAAACATGGATTCCGGCCTGATCTTTCTGACCATTATGGCGGCGTTGGGCTGCGTTCTGCTGCTGCCGCTGCTGACACGTTACTGAGGAGATAACCATGAGTGATACCACCCTGAACCCCGGCATCAAACCGGCGCACCTGACCATGGAAGAGTGGGTAGAGTCGCGCATCGCCCGCTTCGAAGGGCGTAAATATGACTGGAACGCGTTGAAGTTCCAGGCCGATTTCGATCCCAAATATCGTCGCGCCCAGATGCGCTATATCGGCACCGGAGCAACCGGCGTGGCAAGCGACAGCAACACCGTTCCGGCGGAGCATTTCACCTTCTCTACTATGGTGCTACCAGCGAAATGTGAAGGGCCGCTGCATCTGCATGATGATGTGGAAGAGGTGTTCTTTATGCTGAAGGGTACCATCACGCTGATGATCAAAGATGGCGATAACTATCTGGAAACCATTTTGCGCGAACGCGATCTGATCTCCGTTCCGGCGGGCATCTATCGCGGGTTGTTCAACCACGGTGAAGAAGAGGCGCTGATGTGCGTGATGCTCGGCACGCAGAAACCGCACATTCCTACCTATCCGGAAGATCATCCGCTGGCCAGCGTTAAACGTAATTAAGGACGCGCAATGACGGACTGGCTTGAGCAGGGGAACGGCGCGGCGCTGACGTTGCTGCACGGTATCAGTTCCGGGGCTGCCGCCTGGCATAAACAGATGGCGCTGCCGGGTTGCCGCGTGCTGGCCTGGGAGATGCCCGGCTATGGTGCCAGCCCGCCGCTGGCGGTGGAAAAAGCGCTGGCGGGTGACTATGCGCAGGCGCTGGCGACGCTGCTGGATCGTCAGGGCGTGCAGCGAACGGTGCTGGTTGGACACTCGCTCGGCGCGCTGGTTGCCGCTGCGTTTGCCGCGCGCTTTCCAGAACGTGTTATTTCGCTGGTGCTGGCCGATCCGGCGCAGGGCTACGGTACAGCGGACGCGGAGCGGCGCGAACAGGTATGGCGCAGCAGAGAGCAGCAGATAGCGCTGGGCGGCGAGCTTCTGGCACAGACACGCGCGGCCAAGCTGCTGCGCCCCGATGCCAGTGCGGAGGATATCGCCACCGTTGCCAGCGGTATGCGGCGGCTACACGCTGAAGGGTTCCTGGCCGCCGCATGGATGCTGGCCCATGACGATATTCACCGCTGGCTGAGCCACTGGCAAAAGCCGTTTGAGGTCTGGTGCGGAGAACAGGACAGCATTACACCGCCCGCCCAGGCCGAGGCGCTGGCGCAACATTACGGCGTGCGCTGGCAGTTGATCCCCAATGCCGGTCACGCCAGCTATCTCGATAACGCGGCGCAATTTAATCAACAGCTGTTAAGGGTAATGAAAGAAAGAGGTGCGGTATGAAGGCACAAGTTGAAGGGCGCGTGGCGGTGGTCACCGGCGGCTCATCGGGCATCGGCTTTGAAACGCTGCGTCTGCTGCTGGGCGAAGGAGCGAAAGTGGCCTTTTGCGGGCGCGATCGGGATCGGCTGGCCAGCGCGCAGGCGGCGTTGCTAAACGAATATCCGCAGGGCGATATCTTCGCCTGGTGCTGCGACGTATTGCAGGAAGATCAGGTAGCGGCGTTCGCTGAAGCGGTACAAACGCGTTTTGGCGCAGTCGATATGCTGATTAACAACGCCGGGCAGGGTTATGTCGCGCACTTTGCCGATACGCCGCGCAGCGCCTGGCTGCATGAGGCGGAGCTGAAGCTGTTTGGTGTGATCAATCCGGTTCAGGCTTTTTTGCCGCTGCTGGAACGCTCCGAGATCGCCTCCATTACCTGCGTCAACTCGCTGCTGGCGTTACAGCCAGAGGAGCACATGATTGCCACCTCGGCGGCGCGTGCGGCGCTGCTGAATATGACGCTGACGTTATCTAAGGAGCTGGTTGGTAAAGGGATCCGCGTCAACTCCATTCTGCTAGGCATGGTGGAATCGGGGCAGTGGCGGCGGCGCTTTGAAAACCGCAGCGATAAACAGCAAAGCTGGGGTGAATGGACGGCGGATATTGCCCGCCAGCGCGGTATCCCGATGCAGCGCCTGGGTAAACCGCAGGAACCGGCGCAGGCGCTGCTGTTTCTCGCCTCACCGCTCGCTTCGTTCACCACCGGCGCGGCGCTGGATGTCTCCGGCGGCTTCTGTCGCCATCTGTAAGGAATCACGATGAAAAAGATCATGCTGATCGGCTATGGTGCGATGGCGCAGGCGGTGATCGAACGATTACCCCCGCAGGTTTCTCTCGGCTGGATCGTGGCACGGGCGCATCATCACGCGGCGATCCGCACACGTTTTGGCGACCAGGTGCAGCCGCTGCTGCTGCCGCAGGATTGCCCGCAGACGCCCGATCTGGTGCTGGAGTGTGCCAGCCAGCAGGCGGTGGCGCAGTATGGCGAGGCGATTTTACATCGCGGCTGGCATCTGGCGATCGTGTCAACCGGTGCTCTGGCGGATGCCGCGCTGGAGCAGCGCCTTCAGCACGCCGGAGGAAAGCTGACGCTGCTTTCCGGTGCGGTGGCGGGTATTGACGGGCTGGCGGCGGCGAAAGAGGGCGGCTTGCAGCAGGTGACTTACCGGGCGCGTAAAAGCCCGCTTAGCTGGCGCGGCAGCTATGCAGAACAGCTTATCGATCTGAACGCCGTTAGCGAGGCGCAGATCTTTTTCGAAGGCAGCGCCCGTGAAGCGGCGCGGCTGTTTCCTGCTAACGCCAATGTGGCCGCGACCATCGCGCTTGGTGGCGTGGGCATGGATGACACCCGCGTACAGCTGATGGCCGATCCGACAACGCAGCGCAATACCCATACGCTCTATGCGCAGGGGCTGTTTGGCGAATTTCACCTTGAGCTAAGCGGATTGCCGCTGGCAAACAATCCCAAAACTTCCACCCTGGCGGCACTCAGCGCGGTACGCGCCTGCCGCGAACTGACGCAGCGCTGAAGGGGAATACGATGAAAGAACAACAGATTTTTATCGGCGGCGTCTGGCGGTGCGGTGGTGGCGCGCCGATGCAGAGCATTTTTCCGGCAGATGGCTCGGTTAACGCTACCCTGAATGCTGCCAGCCTGAGCGATCTGGAAGAGGCGGTTGCCAGCGGTGAGCGAGCCTGGCGCAATCCTGGCTGGCGCAACATGCTGCCGCACCAGCGGGCGCAGATCCTGCATCGCGTGGCCGATCTGATTGAGGCTCGGTTGGATGAGCTGGCGCAGCTGCAAAGCCGTGATAATGGCAAGCCGCTGGCGGAAACCCGTGGCCTGGTAATGAGCGCAGCGGGCACGGCGCGCTATTTTGCCGCTGCCTGCGAACTACTGGAAGGGGAACTGCCGACGCCGCGCCAGCCGCATCTGCTGACCTTCAGCCGCTACGAGCCGCTGGGTGTGGTGGCAGCGATTACCCCGTGGAATTCCCCCATCGCCAGCGAAATGCAGAAGGTGGCACCCGCTATCGCTGCCGGGAATGCGGTGATCCTGAAACCGGCGGAGGCCACACCGCTGATGGCGCTGGAGCTGGCGCGTCTGTTTGAACAGGCGGGGCTACCCGCCGGGCTGCTGAGCGTACTGCCGGGTAAAGGATCGATTATTGGTGATGCGCTGGCGCGGCATCCGCAGGTACGCAAAATCTCCTTCACCGGCGGCACCGTCACCGGGCGTTATCTGGCGCACGTGGCGGCGGAAAAACTGATTCCCGCCTCGCTGGAGCTGGGCGGCAAATCCCCCACCATCGTGCTGGAGGATGCCGATATTGAACTGGCTGCGCGTGGCATCTGCTATGGCATTTTCAGTTCCGGCGGCCAGGCGTGCATCGCTGGTTCACGCTTGTTTATCCAGCAACAGGTCTATCCAGTGTTGATGGCGCGCCTGCTGGAACTGACGCGCGCGCTGCGCATCGGTCACCCCTTCGCCGCCGGTACGCATATCGGCCCGCTGATTAGCGCGCAGCATCGCCAGAGCGTAATGGAGTATGTGCAGCTGGCGCAGCGGGAGGGGGGCACGCTGTTGTGCGGCGGTGAGATCCCAGCCGATCCGACGCTGGCGGCGGGCAGTTATTTTCAGCCAACCATTATCGAAGGCCTCAATAACCAGACCCGCGTCTGTCAGGAGGAGATCTTCGGCCCGGTGCTGGTAGCGATGCCGTTTAGCGATGAGGCGGATTTAATTCGTCAGGCCAATGATTCGATCTACGGGCTGGCGGCGGGGATCTGGACGCGTGATACGGGGCGTGCCCTGCGCCTGAGCGAGCAGCTTGAGGCAGGTACGGTATGGATCAACACCTATAAAGTTTTTTCCGTCTCGACGCCGTTTGGCGGTTTTAAACAGAGCGGGCTGGGCCGCGAAAAAGGTATCCAGGGTTTGAAAGCCTGGATGCAGCAAAAAAGCATTTATCTGGCGACAGGTAATGGCATGAACCACTGGTGCGACTAACAGGAAAGGTGTGCAATGAGCGAGATGATTACCGTGGGCGAAGCCATCGCCAGAACCCTTGAGCAGTATCAGGTTGGTGCCCTGTATGGCGTGATTTCTATCCACAACCTGCCGATCGCTGATGCCATCGGCCAGCGCGAACAGATCCGCTTTGTTCCGGCTCGCGGCGAGGCGGGCGCGGTGACAATGGCAGACGCGCATGGGCGTTTTTCCGGCCTCGGCGTGGCGCTGACCAGCACCGGTGCCGGAGCGGGTAACGCGGTGGGCGCGCTGGTGGAGGCGATGAACGCAAGCACGCCGCTGCTGCATTTGACCGGCCAAGTGGAAAAAGCCTGGCTGGATGCTGATACCGGCTTTATCCATGAAACCCGCGATCAGCTGAGCTTTCTGAAGGCTGCCTCGAAACGCGCCTGGCGCGTCAGCAGCGCCAACCAGGCGGTAGCGATCCTGCATAAAGCGATTCAGGAGGCGCAGACGCCGCCCTGCGGCCCGGTTTCCGTTGAGATCCCGATCGATATTCAGAGCAGCCTGATTCCAGCCGCGCTGGTTACCACACCGGTAGCGCCGCTGTCGGGTATGACGCCGGATGCGGCGAAGGTGGACGCGCTGTGGCGTCAGCTAAAAGCGGCAAAGCAGCCGCTGTTGTGGCTGGGTGGCGGTGCGCTGAAGGCAGCAGACGCGGTGAAGAAGCTGGCTGATGCGGGGATGACGGTGATCTCCAGCACCCACGGACGCGGTATTCTGCCGGATACGCATCCCGCCAGCCTGCGAGCCTTTCATAACTCCCCCTCGACAGAGGCGCTGATCGCCCGTTGCGATCTGACGCTGGTGGCGGGATCGCGCCTGCGCAGCAACGAAACCCGTTCCTGGACATTGGGGTTACCGACGCCGCGTATTCAGATTGATATCGATGCGGCGGCGGCGAGCCGCAACTATTTGATGGACGAAACGCTGATTGCCGATTGTGCGGTGCTGTTGGGCGCGCTGGCGGAAAAAGTGCAGGGGCGAGAATGGGGCGATACGCGCTGGGATGCTCAGGTGCAGCAGGCGGTGGTGCAGGCGGAGCAGGGGCTGCGCGAACAGTGTGGCGTCTACGCGCAGCTTAGCGATGCCATCGATCGGGCGCTACCGGCGGATGGCATTCTGGTGCGTGATATTACCGTGTCGGGCAGCCTGTGGGGTAGCCGCTTGTTCCGTGCCAGCGGCCCGCTGTTGAATATTCATTCGCTGGCGGGAGCGATTGGCATGGGGCTGCCGATGGCTATCGGCACCGCCGTTGCTAACCCGCAGCGGAAGGTGGTAGGACTGGTGGGCGATGGTGGCCTGAGCCTTAACCTCGGCGAGCTGGCGACGCTGGCGCAGGAGCAGGCTAACGTGACGCTGCTGGTGATGAATGATGGCGGCTATGGTGTGATGCGCGGCATCCAGGATAAATATTTTGGTGGCCGACAGTATTATAACGAACTGCATACGCCCGATTTTACCCAGCTGGCACAAGCGGTGGGTCTACAGGCGTGGCGGGTAGAGGAAGCGGCAGCGTTTCAGGCGGTGATGACCGAGGCTCTGGCGACATCCGGGCCATCGGTAGTGGAAATCCGTATGGATAAGATCGGCGCGTTGCGTTTTGCCGGGCCGCCGCAAAAAACGCTGTACTGATGCGCAAAAAGCAGGGAGGCGCGTAGCCTCCCGGTAAGTTTATTTATCGGCGGCAATGCGCGCTTTAATGTGTTCGGCACGTGATTCTGATGACGGGTGCGAATCAAACATGCTGCTCTGTTGGCTGCCTTCCAGCTTTGCCAGCTTTTCGAAGCTGGTGACCAGACCGTTCGGATCGATGTTGCGTTTTTTCAGCAGATCGTATGAATAGTCATCCGCCTGTGACTCTTGTGTCTGAGAGAACTGTGCGTTGATCAGCTTTTCGCCGAGATCGCCCAGCTGGGACTGCGATAACGTTGCGGCAATACCGCCCGCTGAGGCCGCAGCGGTGCGTGCAGCGGTAGTGGCGTAAGCCAGCTGCATCGCCTTACGCGAGTGGCCCAGCGCGACGTGGCCCATTTCATGGCCCAGCACCGCTTCAACTTCATTATCGCTCATCATATCCATCAGGCCGCTGTAAACGCGGATGCAGCCGTTCGCCATCGCCCAGGCGTTAACATCTTTAGTGACGTAAACCTTGTAGTTGGCTGGCGTGCCGTTGATGTTGTTGCCCAGCGCCGCGGCGATTTTATCCAGGCGCTGCTGATATTTGCTACCGGCCTGGGCGATCTGCGCTTCGCTATCCATTTTCTGACAGGATTGCTCGCTCAGGGCTTTTACCTGTTCATCGCTTAGCGTTGCGGCCTGGAAAGCCTGTGCGCCAGACTGCATCAGCGCTGCGCTGTCAAAATTCTGGCAGCCGGAAAGTAACGTCGCGACGGAAAGCGCGACAAAACAAGCTCGGATTTTCATTCCTTTCTTATCCTTTAACAGTAACAGGGCAGTAAAAACAGACGTCTGATAAAAATACACGAGGCGATTTTTTCAGTCGCACCCTTTATAACGCTTTCGGTAAATAAAGCCCAGAGGACAAGGGATAATGCCCCGTTATCCGCCGATATTTTGCTGTTTACACCATGTACTTTTACCCCGCTTTTCATGTACATTGTTCGGCGACTTTCCTTTGGCTTTGCCTGATAACTCATTCATTACAATAGGTTAAGGACGGCGAAGCATCATAATCCGACCTGGAGTAAAACATGTCTTCTCGTAAAGAGCTTGCCAACGCTATTCGCGCTTTGAGTATGGATGCTGTGCAGAAAGCGAAATCTGGTCATCCGGGCGCTCCAATGGGTATGGCGGATATCGCTGAAGTACTGTGGCGTGATTATATGAACCATAATCCGTCCAACCCTCTGTGGGCCGATCGCGATCGCTTCGTCCTCTCCAACGGCCACGGTTCTATGCTGATCTATAGCCTGCTGCACCTCACCGGCTACGATCTGCCAATGTCCGAACTGCAAAACTTCCGTCAGCTGCACTCCAAAACGCCGGGCCACCCGGAATATGGCTATACCGCGGGCGTGGAAACCACTACCGGCCCGCTGGGGCAGGGTATTGCTAATGCGGTAGGTATGGCGATTGCTGAGCGTACGCTGGCCGCGCAGTTTAACCGTCCGGGTCATGACATCGTCGATCACCATACTTATGTCTTTATGGGCGACGGCTGCATGATGGAAGGCATCTCTCATGAAGTGTGCTCGCTCGCCGGTACGCTGAAGCTTGGCAAGCTGATGGCGTTTTACGATGACAACGGCATCTCCATTGATGGTCATGTAGAAGAGTGGTTCAGCGATGATACCGGCGCGCGCTTTGAAGCCTACGGCTGGCACGTGGTGCGCGGCGTAGACGGTCACGATGCGCAGGCCATTAAGAAAGCGATTGAAGAAGCGAAAGCGGTCACCGATAAGCCTTCTCTGCTGATGTGCAAAACGGTTATCGGCTTTGGCTCACCGAATAAGGCCGGTACGCACGATTCACACGGCGCACCGCTGGGTGAAGATGAAGTGGCTCTGACCCGCAAACAGCTGGGCTGGGAATATGCGCCGTTCGTTATTCCGCAGGAAATTTACGCCGAGTGGGATGCGAAAGAAGCGGGTAAGGTAAAAGAAGCTGCATGGCAGGAGAAATTTAACGCATATGCTCAGGCTTTCCCGGAGCTGGCGGCTGAATTCACCCGCCGCATGAGCAATGAACTGCCGGCAAACTGGCAGGAAGAGTCACAGAAATTTATCGAACAGTTACAGGCTAACCCGCAAAAAATTGCCAGCCGCAAAGCGTCGCAGAACGCTATCGAAGCCTTTGGCAAGCTGCTGCCGGAATACCTCGGCGGTTCCGCCGATCTGGCACCGAGCAACCTGACCATGTGGTCCGGTTCAAAAGGTATCAATCAGGACGCAGCAGGTAACTACATTCACTACGGCGTACGCGAATTCGGTATGACCGCTATCGCCAACGGTATCGCGCTGCACGGCGGTTTCCTGCCTTACACCGCAACCTTCCTGATGTTTGTAGAATATGCGCGTAACGCGGTGCGTATGGCGGCGCTGATGAAAGTGCGCCAGGTCATGGTCTATACCCATGACTCTATCGGCCTGGGTGAAGATGGCCCAACGCATCAGCCCGTTGAGCAAATGGCCAGCCTGCGCGTTACGCCGAACATGAGCACCTGGCGTCCGTGCGATCAGGTTGAGTCAGCCGTTGCCTGGAAATACGCTATTGAGCGTAAAGATGGCCCGACTGCCCTGATCTTCTCCCGTCAGAATCTTGAACAGCAGCCGCGTACCGCAGAGCAGTTAGCAAACGTCGCACGCGGCGCCTACGTGCTGAAAGATTGTGCAGGCCAGCCGCAGCTGATCCTGATCGCTACCGGCTCTGAAGTTGAGCTGGCGGTAGCCGCCTGCGAACGCCTGAGTGCGGAAGGCTATCGCGTTCGCGTGGTTTCCATGCCGTCAACCGATGTGTTTGACAAACAGGATGAAGCTTACCGTGAAGCGGTGCTGCCGAAAGCGGTCAGCGCGCGCGTAGCAATCGAGGCGGGTATTGCCGATTACTGGTACAAATATACCGGCCTGAACGGTGCGATTATCGGCATGACTACCTTTGGTGAATCAGCACCTGCCGATCAGTTGTTTAAACAGTTTGGTTTTACCGTGGATAACGTGGTAGCTAAAGCGAAAGCTATTCTGTAAATGGCATGGGATTCGTCGGGGCTACCGACGAATCCCTGATCCGTTAATGGCGTCCTGCCTGTTATTTATGGCAGGCACCATCATCAGCGTATTTATTAACTAATACGATGTGAATTAATATCCTGGCGGGATAGCTAATTACTCAGAATTATAATTTTTCCTGCACGTTATCTAACACCTGCTGAATCATGGTTAATTTTTCTACGCCGCTCTCTTTGTTAGCGCTTTTATTCTCCGACATCTCTTTTTTAGCCCCTCCCGGTTTTGATACCCCATAAAAGCGACCGTTTTTATTAATTGAAAGATCGTCACTTTCAATTGTGCCATCCATCAGGCCATTAGCATTAATTTCTACAATGGCGCTGGCGCACAGACCTTTAACCTTGCCGTCTACGACCACTTTAGCGGCATAGATTTCGCCCTCTACGGTACCTTGTCCCAGTACGTATACCGTTTTTTCCGCCATAATCTTACCGTCGATAGAGCCATTAATTTTCATATCGCCGGAGGCTTTAATTTCACCGTTAATATGACAGCTCGAAGGTATTATGGTGGCCTCGCGATCAACCACTATTGCTGCTGACACCGACTCTTTATTCGTAGGGGCTGGCGGTGGTTCCGGATAAATAATGCTTTCCGGTTTTTCAGGTTCATAATTATTTTCCGGGAAATTATCTTTTCGTTTAAACATAGTCAGTCCTTTGTCTGATTTCAGAGTGCGAATAAAAAATAAAGTAATGAAAAAGGCAATAACCGTTAGCGCTATTATTACCAGCCAGGTTAATAGCTCCCACGCATTTGCCCATTCAAGGCAATAGGCCAGCAGCGCCACAGCCCAGGACAACCAGATGCCCCAAAGCAGGTTATAGTTCATAACGTCCTTTTAAAAGAACCAGGAAAGGTCAATACCAAGCCGTCCAGGTGTTTCTCTTTTACCTACAGATAACCTTCGCTCTCAGGTTTCGGGTGCCCGGTTTTACCAGATAGTCCCGCGTTACCTGCGAAATAGTGCAGCGTTTTTCATCCTACGCTGCGGACTAAAGATAAAAAGAAACCATAAAGGCAAATTACCTTACTATGACGGAAGTCTGCAACTGTGCCGACAGTACCAAATTTTATGCAAAATTGTGATCTATGTCAGAATTTTGTTTTAAGGGTTGATCGCTGTCATTTTAATTATTCCTTGTAACGAATATTCTGGCTGAAGCGTTTCAGTAAAACGATTACCTCTTCACTTGTACAGCGCAATCACAGATTTTTTCCTCTGTACAAATCGAAGCGGCTGGCTCAGGCTATTGGCACGTTTTTATCAGGTTGTGACGCAGGAGAATTATGGCCCTTCGCGTAGCGATTAACGGCTTTGGACGCATTGGACGCAGCGTATTGCGTGCG
The DNA here is from genome assembly GCF_009914055.1 of Mixta intestinalis. Taxonomy (NCBI): domain Bacteria; kingdom Pseudomonadati; phylum Pseudomonadota; class Gammaproteobacteria; order Enterobacterales; family Erwiniaceae; genus Mixta; species Mixta intestinalis. Next base: position 2,862,685 of record NZ_CP028271.1, on the reverse strand, counting down.
CTGTATGAAACCGGGCGTCGGGCAGAAATGAACGTCGTCGCCATTAACGAGCTGGCGGAGTCCGCTGGTATGGCACACTTGTTGAAATATGACACCAGCCACGGTCGTTTTGCCTGGGAGGTGCGTCAGGAGCGCGATCTGATGTGGGTGGGCGAAGATACAATTCGTTTGCTGCATCAGAAAAATATCGCCGATTTGCCGTGGCGGGAGCTAAATGTCGACGTGGTGCTCGACTGTACCGGCCTGTGGGGTAATCGGGCAGATGGCGAAGCGCACCTACAGGCGGGAGCGAAAAAAGTGCTGTTTTCTCATCCTGGCGGCAGCGATCTTGATGCAACCATCGTCTTCGGTGTGAACGAGAGAGCGCTTAAGCAGACCGATCGCATTGTTTCCAACGCCTCCTGCACCACAAACTGTATTATTCCGATTATCAAGCTGCTGGATGACGCGTTTGGCATTGAATCCGGTGCCATTACCACCATCCACTCCGCGATGCACGATCAGCAGGTTATTGACGCTTATCACAGCGATCTGCGCCGTACGCGCGCCGCCAGCCAGTCTATTATTCCAGTAGATACGCGGCTGTCAGCGGGCATTGGACGTATTCTGCCGCAGTTTGCCGATCGCTTCGAAGCGATCGCCGTACGCGTGCCAACGATTAACGTGACGGCGATGGATTTGAGCGTCAGCGTGCGTGCAGCAGTAACGGCCAGTGAGGTGAACGCCGTGCTGCAAAATGCCTCAGTAGGGGCTTTTAGTGGTATAGTTGACTATACGGAAATACCGTTAGTCTCGATCGATTTTAATCACGATCCGCATAGTGCCATAGTGGACGGCACGCAAACGCGGGTCAGCGGTCACCACCTGATTAAGACTTTAGTCTGGTGTGACAACGAGTGGGGCTTCGCTAACCGGATGCTTGATACATCCCTGGCGATGGCCGCATGCGGTTTCAGGTAAGACGCGGATGCGTCTGACAAAACTTATGAGAATCAACGAGAGGGTTCACCATGTCTGTAATTAAGATGACCGATCTGGATCTTGCTGGTAAACGCGTTCTGATCCGCGCCGATCTCAACGTGCCGGTAAAAGAAGGGAAAGTGACGTCAGATGCGCGTATCCGCGCTTCACTGCCGACCATCGAAGCTGCCCTGAAACAGGGTGCTAAAGTGATGGTGACGTCACACCTGGGACGTCCGACCGAAGGCGAATATAACGAAGAATTTTCGCTGCTGCCGGTAGTTAATTACCTGAAAGAAAAACTGAATGGCACCAGCGTAACGCTGGCGAAAGATTATCTCGACGGCGTGGAAGTGGGCGCTGGCGAACTGGTTGTGCTGGAAAATGTCCGTTTCAACAAGGGCGAAAAGAAAGACGACGAAACCCTCTCTAAAAAATATGCTGCACTGTGTGATGTCTTTGTGATGGACGCCTTCGGCACCGCACACCGTGCGCAGGCTTCTACTCACGGCGTGGGTAAATTTGCCCCGATCGCCTGTGCTGGTCCGCTGCTTTCCGCCGAGCTGGAAGCGCTGGGTAAAGTAATGAACAACCCGGCTCGCCCGCTGGTGGCGGTCGTTGGCGGTTCTAAAGTTTCCACCAAGTTCGACGTGCTTAACTCACTGGTGAAAATTGCTGACACCGTAATCGTTGGTGGCGGTATCGCTAACACCTTCGTTGCTATCGACAACAACGTAGGTAAATCTCTTTACGAACCTGACTTCGTTGAAGCAGCGAAAGGTCTGCGCGATCAGTTTGGTATTCCGGTACCGACCGACTCCCGCGTTGGCACGGAATTTTCTGAAACTGCTGTCGCTACGGTGAAAAAGGTTAACGAAGTCGCCGATAACGAAGAGATTATGGACTTCGGTGACGAAACGGCGCAGGCGATGGCGAAATTGCTGAAAGAAGCGAAAACCATCCTGTGGAACGGCCCGGTAGGCGTGTTCGAGTTCCCGAACTTCCGTAAAGGCACCGAAATCATCGCTAACGCCATCGCTGATAGCGAAGCGTTCTCTGTAGCAGGCGGCGGCGATACGCTGGCAGCGATCGATCTGTTCGGCATTGAAGATAAAATTTCTTATATCTCTACCGGCGGCGGCGCATTCCTGGAATTCGTCGAAGGCAAAAAACTGCCGGCAGTTGCTATGCTGGAAGAGCGCGCTAAACAGTAAGTTTTAAGGCGGGGCGCAAGCCCTGCCAGAACGTTTGCCCAGCTTACGATATGGGCGAGAATCCGTAACACGGCCGACGAAACAGGACAAAACAGATGTCTAAAATTTTTGATTTCGTAAAACCAGGCGTTGTCACCGGTGATGACGTACAGAAAGTGTTCCAGGTAGCGAAAGAAAACAAATTCGCGCTGCCAGCAGTTAACTGCGTGGGCACCGATTCCATTAATGCTGTACTGGAAGCGGCCGCTAAAGTTAAAGCGCCGGTTATCGTTCAGTTCTCTAACGGCGGTGCCGCGTTTATTGCCGGTAAAGGTTTTAAATCTGATGAGCCGCAGGCTGCCGCTATCGCCGGTGCCATCGCTGGTGCGCATCATGTACATCTGATGGCTGAAAAATATGGCGTGCCGGTTATCCTGCACACCGACCACTGCGCGAAAAAACTGCTGCCGTGGATCGACGGCCTGCTGGACGCGGGTGAAAAACACTTCGCTCAGACTGGCAAACCGCTGTTCTCTTCCCACATGATTGACCTTTCTGAAGAGTCTCTGGAAGAAAACATCGAAATCAGCAGCAAATACCTGGCGCGCATGGCGAAAATGGGCATGACGCTGGAAATCGAACTGGGCGTAACCGGTGGCGAAGAAGATGGCGTGGATAACTCCCATCTTGACAGCTCTGCGCTTTACACCCAGCCGGAAGACGTTGATTACGCTTACACCAAACTGAGCGAAGTCAGCCATCGTTTCACCATTGCCGCTTCCTTCGGTAACGTGCACGGTGTTTACAAACCGGGCAACGTGGTTCTGACGCCGAAAATCCTGAAAAACTCTCAGGAATATGTTTGCCAGAAACACAACCTGCCGCACAACGCCCTGAACTTCGTGTTCCACGGCGGTTCCGGTTCTTCTGCCGAAGAGATCAAAGAGTCTATCGAATACGGCGTAATCAAAATGAATATCGATACCGACACCCAATGGGCGACCTGGGACGGTATTCTGCAGTATTACAAAAAGAACGAAGGCTACCTGCAGGCACAGCTGGGTAACCCGGAAGGCGACGATAAGCCGAACAAGAAATTCTACGATCCGCGCGTCTGGCTGCGTGCTGCTCAGTCCTCTATGGTAACGCGCTTAGAACAGGCGTTCAAAGAGCTGAACAACATCAACACGCTGTAATCAGCACGCTGTACAAAAAAGGCCCTGCGGGGCCTTTTTTTATGTCAATTTGGTTGAAAATGTAATCTTTATCACCGCTTCTTTGGCGAAGCGCGAAAACATTGTTTACCCTTTGTTAATGGTTCGTCAGTTCGCACTGGCGGTTTGGCTTACTTTATTGGGGAACCAACAACAGGGTGGATAAATGGAAGATTTGAATGTGGTTAACGGTATTAATAGCGCGGGTGGGTGGCTGGTGCATAACCAGGCGTTGCTGCTCAGCTATGCGGTCAATATTGTCGCCGCCATTGCCATCATTATTGTCGGGATGATTATTGCGCGCGTGATCGCCAACGGCATCAACCGCCTGCTACAGGCGCGACATATCGACGCCACCGTGGCTGATTTTCTTTCGGCGCTGGTACGCTACGGCATTATCGCCTTTACGCTGATTGCCGCACTGGGACGGGTTGGGGTTCAGACCGCCTCGGTTATTGCGGTACTGGGTGCCGCAGGCCTCGCCGTTGGCCTTGCGTTGCAGGGCTCGCTCTCTAACCTGGCAGCAGGCGTGCTGTTGGTCACCTTTCGCCCGTTCCGTACCGGTGAGTTCGTCGATCTTGGCGGCGTAATGGGAACGGTACTGCATGTACAGATCTTCTCTACCACGTTACGTACCGGCGACGGCAAAATCGTTGTGGTGCCGAACGGTAAGATTATCGCAGGCAACATTGTTAACTTCTCGCGTGAGCCGGTGCGTCGTAATGAGTTTGTCATTGGCGTTGCCTACGACGCCGATGTGGATCAGGTAATCGCCCTGCTGCGTGAAGTTGTGGATGCCGATGCGCGTGTGTTACAGGATCGCGGCGTACAGATCGGCCTGAACGAACTGGCGGCATCATCGCTTAACTTTATCGTGCGCTGCTGGAGCAACAGCAGCGATCTGCAGGATGTATACTGGGATCTGATGAAAAACTTTAAGCGCACGCTGGACGCGCACGGCATCGGTATTCCTTATCCGCAGATGGATGTCCATCTGCATCAGGCTGATGCAGAGGCGGCACCGACCGGAAACGTACCGGTCAGAGCTGAATAAGCGTAAGCGGGCGGGGGAAACCTCGCCCTTCTTCATTAGCGCCGCTGATGATCCATTAATTCTTTCCATTTCACCCCGCCTGGCTGCCGCTATACACTTCTCCACCATTATCTTTGGGGGAGAGAATTTTAATGCTGTCCGTTTATTTTCAGGGACTTGCTTTAGGTATTGCACTGATACTGCCGTTGGGCCCGCAGAATGCTTTCGTACTGAATCAGGGAATCCGCCGCCAGTACCATATGATGGCCGCTGCTATTTGTACGCTTAGCGATATTATTTTGATCTGCGCTGGCGTGTTCGGCGGCAGCGCGCTGCTTAATCAGTCTCCGCTACTGTTAAACCTGGTGACCTGGGGAGGCGTTGCTTTCCTGCTCTGGTATGGCTGGGGAGCGCTACGGGCTGCGTTTAGCGCCAATGTTGAACTGGCCAGCGCCGAGATTAAACAGCAAAGCCGCTGGCGTATTCTTGCCACGCTGATAGCCGTTACCTGGCTTAATCCGCACGTTTATCTGGATACCTTTGTCGTGCTGGGTAGTCTGGGAGGCCAGCTCCCGCAGGAGGCGCGCCGCTGGTTTGCGCTGGGCACCGTCAGCGCCTCTGTGTTTTGGTTCTTTAGCCTGGCGCTGCTGGCTGCCTGGCTGTCACCCCGGCTAAGCACCGTGGGCGCGCAGCGCGTGATTAATCTGTTGGTTGGTCTGGTGATGTGGGGCATCGCGCTGAAGCTGGCTTTACAGGCTATCTCCGGCTTCCATTAAGGCAACAGAACGTAAACGGGGCGGCAAAAAAGGAAACTTTTGCCAGAATAAAAACTCAGAGCAACACGCATGTTATCGGGCGTGAACTTATGTCAGGCTGACATTATTGTCAGGGCAGCGGTTTATACGACGCCCCGTTTATTGGTTTTGTCTCCAAGGAGGATCCTCCGTGAAATTGAAAGCACTGGCTCTGGCCGCAATGATGGGTTTAGGTTCTGCTCCCTTAATGGCGCAGGCTGATGAGCTGCCTAACGGGCCGCACATTGTGACTTCCGGTCAGGCCAGCGTTGACGCGCGCCCCGATATTGCCACGCTGGCAATTGAAGTTAACGTTTCTTCAAAAGATGCCGCTGAAGCGAAAAAACAGGCGGATACGCGCGTCGCGCAATATTTCGATTTCCTGAATAAAAACGGGATTGAGAAAAAAGATATCGATGCGGCCAATCTGCGCACCCAGCCGGAATATGATTACACCAAAGAAGGGAAGGCGGTACTGAAGGGATACCGTGCGGTACGCCAGGTACAGGTCACGCTGCGTCAGCTCGATAAGCTGAACGATCTGCTGGACGGTGCACTGAAATCGGGCCTGAATGAAATCCGCTCCGTTGAACTGGGCGTAGCTAATCCTGACGACTATAAGGCAAAAGCGCGTCAGGCGGCGATTGAAAACGCTACCCAACAGGCGGCAGCGTTGGCGCAGGGATTTAACGCTAAGCTGGGGCCGGTTTACAGCGTGCGTTACCACGTTGCCAACTATCAGCCGATGCCGATGGCGCGTATGTACAAGGCGGCGGACGCTGCACCGATGGCTTCAGCCGCGCAGACCTATGAACAGCAGAGCATTCACTTCGACGATCAGGTTGATGTGGTGTTTGAACTACAGCGCAACTGATCGAATAGCCCGGTGCGGCAATATTAGGTTCTCGCGCTTTCAAAATTTCAGGCGACGTAAGTCGCCTTTTTTACTGGCGTAGATTCAGTCTGGAAGCGTTTCTTCTTCCTGACGCAGCACGCGATGACCGTGCGCCAGCAGGGCGTCGGTGACGCGGCGCATCAGGCGGCTTTCCGGCGCAAAGCGATGCCAGTAGAGCATACGACGCTGATAAAGGCCGGGCGTTAGATCGATCAGCTCGCCGCTGGCAAGCTCCTTCTCAATTTGCAGGTGTGGGATCATGCAGCAGGTCGATCCCTGACGCGCCAGCTGCACAAACGCTTCAGAAGAATTAACGATATGGCAGGGTACGCTGCCCGGAGAGAGATCGAAATTCTGTTGCAGAAATGCCTGGTGCATATCGTCCAGATGGTCGAACGCCACCGCAGGCGCTTTCAGCAGCGCGGAACGGGTGACGCCATTGGGAAAGTAACGCGCGGCGAACTCCCGTGAGCCAACAAACAGGTAATCCAGCGCGCCGAGCCGATCGACCAGGCAGCTGGGCAGCGGCTGGGGTTGAATACTCACCGCGCCAACCACCTCGCCCCGGCGTAAACGCTCCTGGGTGCGGGTTTCATCCTCTACCTGTAAGTTCAGACGAACCGGTGAATCAGCCAGCACGTCTTTCAGTGCGGGCAGTAGCCAGGTTGCCAGGCTATCGGCGTTTACCGCCAGCGACAGCAGAAGCGGCGTGGTGCCGCCGTTTTCATCGCCAAGCCATTCATCTTCCAGCAATTCTACCTGATGTAGCAGGGCGAGCAGCTTTTGTCCCTGCTCGGTAGGGCGCGGTGGTATGGTACGCACCAGCAGCGGCTGACCGAACATATTCTCCAGCTGCTTGATACGTTGTGAAACTGCCGACTGGGTAATACATAATTTTTGCGCCGCGCGCTCAAAGCCGCGTTCACGGATCACAGCATCCAGGGCCTGAAGCGTTCGATAATCGGGTCTTTTCATTGTTATGTTGCTCTCATCCAGGAATGCCAGGGCACTATGCCATAAAATTACCGGGTTGCCCCTTATGTTGCGCTTGCTAATCTGTGGGCCACTTTGCAAAGCCATTAATCGTCACGTAGCGAATGCGCACTTTCACAGGTGCTTGTTTTATACTACGCGCACACCACTAGCACAGGTTTTAAACATACCATGACGCAGGATGAACTGAAAAAAGCAGTAGGCTGGGCCGCGCTGGACTATGTCACGCCGGGCACCATTGTTGGCGTGGGAACGGGTTCCACCGCCGCTCACTTTATTGATGCGCTCGGCTCCATCAAACATCAGATTGAGGGCGCGGTTTCCAGCTCTGAAGCTTCTACACAGAAGTTAAAGAGCCTGGGGATCCACGTTTTCGATCTCAACGAAGTGGATTCGCTGGCGGTCTATGTGGACGGCGCGGATGAAATTAACCCGCAGATGCAGATGATTAAAGGCGGCGGCGCGGCGCTGACGCGTGAGAAAATCGTCGCAGCAGTGGCGGATAAATTTATCTGTATCGCCGATGCTTCCAAGCAGGTGGATGTGCTGGGCCGCTTTCCGCTGCCGGTTGAAGTGATCCCGATGGCGCGTTCTTACGTGGCGCGTGAACTGGTGAAACTGGGCGGTCAGCCGGAGTATCGTCAGAACGTCATTACCGATAATGGCAACATTATTCTTGACGTGCATAATCTCAGCATCGTTAACCCTGCCGAGCTGGAGCGCACCATCAACGCGTTGCCCGGCGTGGTGACCGTTGGCCTGTTTGCCGCGCGCGGCGCGGATGTGGCGCTGATTGGCGGTGCGGATGGCGTAAAAACCATCACTAAATGATCTTTCTGGCGCGTTAGCGCGCCAGTTATTTCTCAGCGAAAATCATCTTTTCTTAGCTGGATGTAATTTAGTGACTTATGTCACATAAAGATCCCCCGGCGCGCTATCATACTGCCTGGCTTTATATTCGTACCATAATCTGTTGTATCCGTCTCACTCTCCATGCAGCCATGCTGATATGCAGGCAATCGGCTGTGTTGCCGCTCGCGTAGATTTTGTTATTTTGGCAGAAGGCTGGCTTATTACAGCCCCATCTGAAGTCCGTAAAATAGGGTCGGGAAATGGCAAAAGTATCACTGGAGAAAGACAAAATTAAGTTTCTGCTGGTGGAGGGCGTCCACCAGAGCGCGCTGGATAATCTGCGCGCGGCAGGTTACACCAATATTGAATATCATAAAGGCGCGCTCGACAGCGATGCGCTGAAAGATGCCATCCGTGATGCGCATTTTATCGGTATTCGATCCCGTACTCAGCTGACTGAAGAAATTTTTGCTGCGGCAGAGAAACTGGCGGCTGTAGGCTGCTTCTGTATCGGCACCAACCAGGTCGATCTGGACGCGGCGGCAAAACGCGGCGTACCGGTGTTTAACGCGCCTTTTTCCAATACCCGTTCAGTGGCGGAGCTGGTCATTGGCGAGCTGCTGCTGCTGATGCGCGGCGTACCTGAAGCGAATGCAAAAGCGCATCGCAGCGTCTGGAATAAACAGGCGGCGGGCAGCTATGAAGCGCGTGGCAAACGTCTGGGCATTATCGGCTATGGCCATATTGGTATGCAGCTGGGCGTGCTGGCGGAAAGCCTCGGAATGCACGTTTTCTTTTATGATATCGAAAACAAGCTGCCGCTGGGCAACGCAACCCAGGTAGCGCATCTTTCCGATCTGCTGAACATGAGCGATGTGGTCAGCCTGCATGTGCCGGAAACGCCTTCTACGCAAAATATGATGGGCGCGCAAGAACTGGCGCTAATGAAACCCGGATCGCTGCTGATTAACGCCTCACGCGGCACCGTAGTGGATATTCCGGCGCTCTGCCAGGCGCTGGGCAGCAAACATCTTGCTGGTGCAGCAATTGACGTCTTCCCGGAAGAGCCTGCTACGAATAGCGATCCTTTTATCTCTCCGCTCTGCGAGTTTGATAACGTGCTGCTGACACCGCATATCGGCGGTTCCACACAGGAAGCGCAGGAAAATATCGGTATTGAGGTGGCTGGAAAACTGGCGAAATATTCCGATAACGGCTCTACGCTGTCGGCGGTTAACTTCCCGGAAGTGTCGCTGCCAATGCATGGCGAACAGGTAAGCCGCCTGCTGCATATCCATGAAAACCGTCCCGGCGTGCTGACGGCAATTAACCAGATTTTCGCCGAGCAGGGCATCAACATTGCCGCGCAGTATCTGCAAACCACGCCGGTTATGGGTTATGTGGTCATTGATATTGATGCGGAGAAGGATGTGGCGCACAGGGCGCTGGCGTTGATGAAGGCGATTCCGGGCACGATTCGGGCGCGTCTGCTCTACTGATTGACGAAAAGGTTTTTTATTCTGCCAACGCCATCCTGCCTGCGGGGTGGCGTTTTATATTTCCCACTGCCAGAAGTGCGAAGGCGTCAGAATAGCCGGTAACGGGATATCCCATTCGGCGCTCGGCAGCTTTTCTACCCGCTGGCAGTCATGCGCCAGGCCAATCGGTAAAAAGCGATGCTCCTGCCAGTTTTGCAAGGTGCGATCGTAGAAACCGCCGCCCATGCCGAGCCGTTGCCCGTGACGATCGAACGCCACCAGAGGAACAAACATCACGTCCAGCTCGTCGAGAGGAATAATGTGCCTGACATCCAGCGGTGGCTCCGGGATGTGTACCCGGTTCGGTGATAAAATAGTTTCCGGCGTATAGCGCACAAAAATTAAATTACCCGGCGAGAAGGGGTGCAAAACGGGCAGGTAGACCTGCTTTTGCTGCTGCCAGAGTCGGGCAATCAGCGGGCGAGTATTAAGTTCACCATCAACGGAGAGAAATAACGCAATATGCTGCGCCCGATCTACCGGCTCAATATGCAGTGCGTGTTCAGCAATGCTGTCTGCCGCCAGCGTTTGCTGAGCGGTGCTTAAACCGCGTCGTAACCGGCGCACATGGTTACGAATTTCCTGACGATCACTTTGAGATAAAGCCATGGGGATTCCTGCGCCTGCGGATATGGTGCGACTATAACACACCAGGGGCGAGGGTTTTCAAGACGCCGACCGGGTCGGTATTGAGAAAACAGATATTAACTTAAGGATAAAGAAAGGAATCTCCGAGATGCCGCCGTAGGCTGTAACCCTTGAACCCTTGGTTCAAGGTGAATGTGTCGTCGTAACCATCAGGCTTCCCGGACGGGCCGGGCATGCACACAGGTTGCGGAGCGCCACATTCTGTGGTTTTGAAATATCGGCTCAGGGGACTGGCCCACTTGCAAACATCTCAGAGAAATTGTACTTCACCGCCACTGTATCTTGTATTACAGCAGGCCGTAAAGTTTTATTCGAACTTTGCGCCCTGGCGCTCAGTTATGCGACCTTGTTCAAGCAACGCCTGTTCAATAGTCTGCTGCAGCATACGAATGCGTTGTTCCATGTTAGCAGCGTAGTCGCGGGTTTTCACCTTTTCCTGCGCCAGCTCATGACAAATATTCAACGCAGCGATAAACACCAGCTGCTCTGTATTTGTGACTCTAGTGCGAACTTTCAGATCTTGCAACCGCTGATTAAGATCTTCTGCAGCTGCGTTCAGAGCATCTTGCTGTTCAGGCGGACAATTCACGCGCAATGAACGTCCAAAAATCTGAATATCTACCGGTTGTGCAGACATGCCACCTTCCTGACTGATTACTGCGCCCGCATCGCTCTGAACCTGCTCTGGCTCAGAAGGGGCGCCACTATATCTACCCTTGTATGAAGAAACAAGCCCTTTCTGGAAACCTCAAGGCACCTGGTGGTAGCATAACACGAACTTAATCCGCCAACGATGATGAATGCGTATGTCTACAGATAACACACAGCCGGGCTATCAGGCGCTGGCATCCGCCCTTAATCAGCAGGGCGTGGGAATGACACCGGCTGAAATGCACGGCTTGATCAGCGGCATTGTCTGCGGTGGCAATAGAGATTACAGCTGGAAAACGCTGGTACACGATCTGACCAACGAAGGCCTGGCCTTTTCTCAGTCTCTGGCGCAGCCGTTACAGATGTTGCATGCGCATATTCAGGATACGCTGGAAGAAGAAGGCTTTCTGTTCCAGCTAATGCTGCCTGAAGAGGAGGAGAGCAGTGTTTTTGACCGTGCCGATGCGCTGGCCGGTTGGGTGAACCATTTCCTGCTGGGGCTGGGCGTCACGCAGCCGAAACTTGATAAAGTGAAGGGTGAGGCGGGCGAAGCGATCGACGACCTGCGCACCATCGCCCAGCTTGGCTATGATAAAGAGGACGATCAGGAAGAGCTGGAGCAGTCGCTGGAAGAGGTGGTTGAGTATGTTCGTGTTGCCGCGCTGCTGTGCTACGAAACATTCAACCCGTCGGTAATGCCTACCGCGCCGGAAGTGAAAAAGCCGACGCTGCACTGATCGTTTTACTGGTGCCGCGTAACGGCCTCACTCAGGGAGAAGATACGGATGATAACGCTGGATACTTTTTTGCAGCGCCGCCAGGCGTTGCTGGCGCGTATGGCTTCAGGCAGTGCGGCGCTGATTTTCGCTGCGCCAGAGACGACGCGTAGCGCGGATACGGAATACCCTTTCCGCCAGAACAGTGATTTCTGGTACTTCACCGGCTTTAATGAGCCTGAAGCGCTGCTGATCCTGATTAAGAGCGATGAAACCCACAACCACAGCGTGCTGTTTAACCGCGTGCGCGATAAGCAGGCGGAAACCTGGTTTGGGCGTCGTCTCGGTCAGGAAGCGGCCCCTGAAAAGCTGGGCGTCGATCGGGCGCTGCCGTGGGATGCGTTAGATGAGCAGCTACATCAGCTGTTGAACGGTTTGGCTGTGGTTTATCATGCGCAGGGTGAATATGCGTTTGCTGACCGTATCCTGTTCAGTGCGCTGGATAAGCTGCGTCGCGGCTTCCGGCAAAATCTTCAGGCACCGGATACGCTCACCGACTGGCGTCCCTGGGTACATGAGATGCGCTTATTCAAAGGGCCGGAAGAGCAGGAGATCCTGCGCCGCGCCGGGAAAGTTAGCGCGATGGCGCATACGCGAGCCATGCAGGTCTGCTGTCCGGGTATGTTTGAATACCAGCTGGCCGGAGAAATCCATCATGAGTTTACCCGCCACGGCGCGCAGCATCCTTCCTATAACACTATCGTTGGCGGCGGTGAAAACGGCTGCATTCTTCACTACACCGAAAACGAGAGCGAACTGCGCGACGGCGATTTAGTGCTGATCGATGCTGGCTGCGAGCTTGACGGCTACGCGGGCGATATCACCCGTACCTTCCCGGTCAACGGTAAATTTACCGCGCCGCAGCGGGCGATTTACGACATCGTGCTGGCTTCACTTTATAAGGCGCTCGAGCTGTTTCGTCCCGGCACCAGCATCCGTGACGTTAACGAAGAAGTCGTGCGGATTATGGTCACCGGCCTCGTTAAGCTGGGTATTTTGCAGGGCGAGGTTGAACTGTTAATTGCGGAGAATGCGCATCGGCAGTTTTATATGCATGGCCTGAGCCACTGGCTGGGGCTGGACGTGCATGACGTCGGGCACTACGGTACGCCGGATCGGGGGCGCATCCTTGAGCCGGGCATGGTCTTGACCGTTGAGCCAGGCCTGTATATCGCGCCGGATGCTAAAGTCCCGGTGGAATATCGGGGTATCGGTATTCGTATTGAGGATGACATATTGATCACCGAGCAGGGCAACGAGAATCTTACCGATAGCGTGGTAAAAGATGCTGACGCAATCGAAGCGCTGATGGCGGCAGCGCGTCAGGCATGAGCGTAATCGTAGCGGGTGGCGGCATGGCTGGCGCAACTTTGGCGCTGGCGATTTCGCATCTGACTCAGGGTGCCTTGCCGGTCACGGTTATTGAGGCGGTAGCGCCGGGCGACCGGGCGCATCCCGGTTATGACGGGCGAGCAATCGCGCTGGCGGAAGGCACCTGTCGGCAGTTGACGGCAATCAATCTGTGGCCCGCGCTGGCGCAATGCGCCACGCCAATTACGCATGTACACGTTAGCGATCGTGGTCATGCCGGTTTCGTTAATATTGATGCCAGCGACTATGGCGTAAGCGCGCTGGGCAATGTGGTAGAACTGCACGAAGTGGGCAACCGCCTGTATCAGCTGTTGCGTAAAGCGCCCGGCGTGACTTTGCGCTGCCCTGAACGCGTTAGCAAGGTAGAACAACGTCAGGATGGTGTAAGCGTTACCCTGAACAGTGGAGAACGGCTGGAAGGGCAGCTGCTGGTAGCGGCAGACGGCTCGCGTTCACGTACCGCCGCGGCCTGTGGCGTTCAGTGGCGCAGCGAGGATTACCAACAGCTTGCCGTTATCGCCAATGTTACCACGCAAATTGCGCATCAGGGCCGGGCGTTCGAGCGGTTTACGCAGAACGGCCCGCTGGCGCTGTTGCCGATGTCTGACGGGCGTAGCTCGCTGGTCTGGTGCCATCCTCCAGAAGAAAAAGCGCGTATTGATGCCTGGAGCGATGCGGAGTTTTTAGCTGCGTTACAGCAGGCTTTCGGCTGGCGTTTGGGGCGTTTCACTCAGGTAGGACAGCGTCACAGCTATCCTTTAACGCTGCAAAAGGCCAGTCAAACAGTGGCGCACCGGCTGGCGCTGGTGGGTAACGCGGCGCAAACGCTGCATCCTATCGCCGGACAAGGCTTTAATCTTGGTATGCGCGATGTGATGTCGCTGGCTGAAACGTTGGCATCCGCCTGGCGTCAGCAGCAGGATCCCGGCAGCTTTGCCGTGCTGCAACGCTATAACCAACGGCGAATGCCGGATCGCAATGCCACGATCGGCATCACCGATGGACTGGTGCGTATCTTCGCCAATCGCTATCTGCCGCTGGTTGTTGGACGTAATCTTGGCCTGATGACAATGGACAATTTACCCTGGCTGCGTAACCGCCTGGCGGAGCGAACGCTGGGCTGGGTAGCGCGCTGAAAAGAGGATTTCAATGCAAACTTATGACGTGGTAATCGCTGGCGGCGGTATGGTCGGGCTGGCCGTTGCCTGCGGATTGCAGGGCTGTGGGCTGCGTGTCGCAGTGCTGGAAAAATCGGCCCCGAAAGCCTTTAATGCCAGCGAGCCGCATGGCCTGCGTGTTTCTGCGATCAACGCAGCCAGTGAACGCCTGTTACAGCATCTTGATGTCTGGTCGTCGATCCTGGCTCTACGCGCCAGTAGCTATCATGGTATGGAGGTATGGGATCGCGATAGCTTTGGACGCATTGAATTTGATGAGCCGCAGGGCATCAGTCATTTAGGTTACATTATCGAAAATCAGGTGATTCATCAGGCGCTGTGGCAGCGTGCGCAGCAGCTGAGCGATATTACCTTGCTGGCACCCGCTGAGCTACAGCAGGTCGCCTTTGGCGATAACGAAGCCTTTATCACTTTGCAGGATGGCAGCATGATGAGTGCTCGCCTGCTAATTGGCGCAGACGGTGCCCATTCCTGGCTGCGTAACAAAGCGGATATCCCGTTAACCTTTTGGGATTATGAACATCACGCGCTGGTAGCGAATATCCGCACCGCCCAGCCACATCAGGCGGTGGCGCGTCAGGTATTTCACGGCGAAGGGATTCTGGCTTTTTTGCCGCTCAGCGATCTGCATCTCTGTTCTATCGTCTGGTCCGTGTCACCTCAGGAAGCTACCCGTCTGCGCGATATGCCCGCTGCGTTATTTAATCAGCAGCTTTCAGTTGCCTTTGATATGCGTCTTGGCCTGTGCGAAGTGGAAAGTGAACGGCAGACCTTTCCACTGACGGCACGCTATGCGCGCCAGTTTGCTGCTCATCGGCTGGCGCTGGTTGGCGATGCGGCGCATACCATCCATCCGCTGGCCGGACAGGGCGTAAACCTGGGCTTTATGGATGCAGCTGAACTGACCGGAGAAATCCGTCGCCTGCATCAACAGGGTAAAGATATTGGTCAGCATCTTTATCTGCGTCGTTACGAACGCAGCCGCAAGCAAAGCGCGGCAATGATGCTGGCTGGGATGCAGGGATTCCGCGAGCTGTTTGCCGGCAATAATCCGGCAAAAAAACTGTTGCGCGATGTTGGCCTGCGGTTAGCCGATACTTTGCCGGGCGTTAAGCCGCGTCTGTTAAAACAGGCGATGGGGCTTCACGATTTACCTGAATGGCTAAGATAATGTCTGTTATTTAAAGGGCCGGAAGGCCCTTTTTTAATGGCTCAAATCCAGCATGATTATCGGAAAATAAAGAGAATTTCGTTCTTTCGTCTGGTTTTATCGTGATAACACAGGTGCAAAATTCATCGTAATAGCCTGTATATAGTATAAAAGTCTGAGTTTATCAGAAGCGCCAGATACTGACCTTTGGCACATTATAAGCCCCGACCTGGCGTTAGGATAAAGATATATCCGGTTTGTCCAGGTTATTACAGGGTCATATCAGGTATATTTAAAACTGCCTGCCGGTTTTTTACTGACTCTGACCCCGTTACTGGTACCACCTTTAGGGAATCGTGACGCTAACGTCCGTATGACGCATATAAGCTGACGTACAGCAAAGCGAAAGTGCTTTTATAAAAATCAGGGACTGCGGGAGTAAAGCCATGAACAGTTTCGAAATAGAAGAACAACTGGTTAAAAATGGATTTACCAGTAAGGATCTTGCCGTGATGCGGGAATATTTGAAGCGCGATGGTACAACCTACCTGAAGCTTCTGCATAAGCTCAGAAGCCGATTTACCGTGATGCTTATAATTACCTTGTTAATTCTGTCCGGCGTCATTTATACAATAAATTTCCAGAATGGAGAGATGATCTTCAGTTATCTCATCGCATTGATGGTTGTTGCGGTTGTATTTTGTTTTGCGAAGCAGGTAAAGCTCGGCTACAAGGCATTTATGTATAAAATAAAAGAGTAGATAAAATTATTGCTAAAATTTGAAATTATAACTAACTAAAGTTTATTAATTCACAAAGTTGAGTGTACGCTCTCACTGGATTATGCAACAGCTGTAAGCACGTTGTTTGGTTTACCTCACAACAGTCGGGGTTGTTACAGTTTGTTCGGTAGTAAACACGCCTACAATGTAACTGTTATTTATCTTTTTGTTCATATGGCAGGCAACGACTGCTCACAGCAATACTTTCTCCCAAACCAAACCAAACCAAACCAAACCAAACCAAACCAAACCAAACGTGAAACTCCGCTTGCACTACCAAAGTGCATCTGCACGCTTTCTGTTCGCTCGTTTGAAAAATTCTAATTTTACCCTCGTCTTCGCATTAGTTTTAGTTATGTTGGAGGCGATTCGTTGTCAGGCAAATTTTTCGTTATTTAGTGAATGACTGGTATTTAACCTGCGTTGTTACGTTTCTGTTGCTTGTTATGTGTCTTACTACGCATTTTTTTAGTGAAAAGTTCTGCACAATCCTCTGAGTCCTGAACGTCACCCGGCATGATTCGCCTTCGTTTAGCTTATGGTTAATCCTGCCGTTCAGTGGTAACGTCAGGGCAAAGACAACGTTTGCGTCGGACGTTTTAGCGACATTTAGCGTCTACTCAACCCGTTAACGCACAGGAATGTTATGAAGCAGACTCCTTTGTATGAACAGCATCAGGCCTGCGGTGCCCGCATGGTCGATTTCCACGGCTGGATGATGCCGCTGCATTACGGATCGCAGATGGATGAACACCATGCGGTACGTAACGATGCCGGTATGTTTGATGTTTCCCATATGACTATTGTCGATCTGCACGGCGAGCGTACCCGCGAGTTTCTACGCATCCTGCTGGCTAACGACGTCGCGCGTCTGACGCAGCCGGGCAAAGCGCTTTACAGTGCAATGCTGAACGCCTCCGGCGGCGTGATTGACGATCTGATCGTTTACTTTATGAGCGAAAACTGGTTTCGTCTGGTGGTTAACTCCGCCACGCGCGATAAGGATCTGGCATGGATTAACGAACATGCGCTTCCCTTCAGCGTTACGTTACAGGAACGGAATGACTTAGCGCTGATTGCCGTACAGGGGCCTGAAGCACAGCAAAAGGCACAGACGGCGTTTAGCGAGGCACAGCGTCAGGCCGTTAGCGGCATGAAGCCATTCTTTGGCGTTGAAGCCGATGGCTGGTTTATCGCCACTACCGGTTATACCGGTGAAAGCGGTTATGAAATTGCGTTACCCAACGATCAGGCTGCCGATCTGTGGCAGCGCCTGCTGGCGGCGGGGGTAAAACCGGCCGGACTGGGCGCCCGCGATACGCTGCGGCTGGAATCGGGAATGAACCTGTATGGGCAGGAGATGGATGAAGGCGTTTCGCCGCTGGCGGCGAATATGGGCTGGACTATCTGCTGGGAACCCAACGATCGACAGTTTATCGGCCGCGAGGCGCTGGAACTTCAGCGTGAAAAAGGCACCGATAAGCTGGTTGGCCTGATTATGACGGAGAAAGGCGTATTGCGTAACGAGTTGCCGGTTCACTTTACCGATGCGCAGGGCAATCTCCAGCAGGGGATCATTACCAGTGGTTCCTTTTCGCCGACGCTGGGTTGCAGCATCGCGCTGGCCCGTGTTCCGGCAGGCATCGGCGACCACGCCATTGTCCAGATTCGCAACCGGGAAATGCCGGTTAAAGTCACCAAACCTATTTTCGTTCGCGCCGGTAAGCCGGTCGCTCAGTAACTATTTCAGGAGATTGTAGCGATGAGCAATGTGCCAAGTGATTTAAAATACCGTGAAAGTCATGAGTGGGTGCGTAAGGAAGCTGACGGCACCTGGACCGTAGGCATTACTGAGCATGCGCAGGAGCTGCTGGGCGATATGGTGTTTGTTGACCTGCCTGAGGTGGGTGCCAGCGTTACCGCAGGTGATGACTGCGCGGTGGCGGAATCCGTAAAAGCAGCCTCCGATATCTATGCGCCGCTAAGCGGCGAAATCGTGGCGGTAAATGAAGAGCTGGAAGGCGCGCCGGAGCTGGTTAACAGTGACTCCTACGGTGCCGGCTGGCTGTTCCGCATTAAGGCCAGCGATGAATCCGAACTGGATCAGATGCTGGATGCAGAAGGCTACCAGGCCACGATCGACGAATAATCTCAACGGGCTATCTGCGCTGTTGCCTCGCGTGGATAGCTCTCCGGTGAGGCCAGCTGCGTCTGGCCCATTATCTCCATGTTGACTGCCGTAGCCAGCCCCTCAGGATTAACGATTCATGACTCAGACTCTCAGCCAGCTTGAACATACTGGCGCCTTTATTGAACGCCATATCGGTCCTTCTCCGGAGCAGCAGGAAAGCATGCTGCAAACTATCGGCGCTGCTTCGCTTAATGAATTAATTACCAGCATTGTACCGGCAGATATTCAGCTGCCGGGGCCGCCCGCTGTCGGTGATGCGTTGCCGGAACATCAGGCGCTGGCGGAGCTAAAAGCGATCGCCAGCCGTAATCAGCGCTTTAAATCTTATATCGGCATGGGCTATACGCCGGTGCTGATGCCGCCGGTCATTCTGCGTAACCTGCTGGAAAATCCAGGCTGGTATACCGCCTATACCCCTTATCAGCCGGAAGTGTCGCAGGGACGCCTGGAGGCGCTGCTCAACTTCCAGCAGCTGACGCTGGATTTAACCGGGCTGGATATTGCCTCCGCCTCGCTGCTGGATGAAGCAACGGCGGCGGCAGAAGCGATGTCAATGGCGAAGCGCGTAACCAGGCTGAAAAACGCCAATAAGTTTTTTGTCGCTGACGATGTGCATCCGCAGACGCTGGATGTAGTAAAAACCCGTGCGGAGACCTTCGGTTTCGAGCTGCTGATTGATAAAGCGGAGCGGGTGCTGGATCACGAAGGCGTTTTCGGCGTGCTGCTGCAACAGGTTGGCACCACCGGCGAGCTTCATGATTACAGCGCACTGATCGGTGAACTGAAGGCGCGTAAGGTCATTGTCAGCGTGGCGGCTGATTTTATGGCGCTGGTGCTGCTGACCGCGCCGGGCAAACAGGGGGCGGATATCGTCTTTGGCTCAGCCCAGCGTTTTGGGGTACCGATGGGCTACGGCGGCCCGCACGCCGCTTTCTTTGCCGCCCGTGATGAGCACAAACGCTCAATGCCGGGGCGCATTATCGGCGTGTCACGCGATGCAGCAGGCAATACCGCGCTGCGTATGGCGATGCAAACGCGTGAGCAACATATCCGCCGTGAAAAAGCGAACTCCAACATCTGTACGTCGCAGGTACTGCTGGCAAATATCGCCGGTTTCTATGCGGTGTATCACGGCCCGACAGGGCTGAAGCGCATCGCCAGCCGTATTCACCGCCTTACCGATATTCTTGCGGCGGGCCTGAAGCAGGGCGGCCTGACGCTACGCCACCAAAGTTGGTTCGATACCCTGACGGTTGAAGTCAGTGATAAAGCGGCGGTGCTGGCACGTGCGCTGAGCTTCGGCGTTAATCTGCGAACCGATATTCATCAGGCGGTGGGCATTACGCTGGATGAAACGACCAGCCGTGAAGATGTCGCCACGCTGTTCGCTATTCTGCTCGGCGACGATCACGGCCTGGATATCGATACGCTGGATAACAGCGTAGCGGGCAACAGCACTTCAGTGCCGCCTGCGCTGCTGCGCCAGCAGCCAATCCTGACGCATCCGGTATTTAATCGTTATCACAGTGAAACTGAGATGATGCGTTATATGCACAGCCTGGAGAAAAAAGATCTGGCGCTGAATCAGGCGATGATCCCGCTCGGCTCCTGCACAATGAAGCTGAACGCCGCCGCAGAGATGATTCCCATTACCTGGCCGGAGTTTGCCGAGCTGCATCCGTTTTGTCCGGCAGAGCAGGCGGCGGGCTACCTGCAAATGATTGGTCAGCTGTCGCAGTGGCTGGTGCAGCTCACCGGATATGACGCGCTCTGCATGCAGCCTAACTCCGGCGCGCAGGGGGAATATGCCGGACTGCTGGCGATTCGCCGTTACCATGAGAGCCGCAACGAGGGCGAGCGCAATATCTGTCTGATCCCCAGCTCCGCTCACGGTACTAACCCGGCTTCGGCGCAGATGGCAGGAATGGCGGTAGTGGTGGTCGCCTGTGACAAGCAGGGCAATATCGATCTGCACGATCTGCGGCAGAAAGCGGAGCAGGCGGGCAGCGCGCTTTCCTGCATTATGGTGACCTATCCTTCCACGCACGGCGTGTATGAAGAGACGATCCGTGAAGTTTGCCAGATCGTGCATCAGTATGGTGGTCAGGTTTACCTGGACGGCGCAAACATGAATGCGCAGGTTGGCATTACCACTCCAGGCTATATCGGCGCGGATGTATCACATCTCAACCTGCATAAAACCTTCTGTATTCCGCACGGCGGCGGTGGGCCGGGTATGGGGCCGATCGGTGTGAAAGCGCATCTGGCACCGTTTGTGCCGGGTCATAGCGTGGTGCAAATTGATGGCGTACTGACACAGCAGGGTGCCGTTTCAGCCGCACCTTTCGGCAGCGCCTCGATTCTGCCGATCAGCTGGATGTATATTCGCATGATGGGCGCGGAAGGGCTGAAGCAGGCCAGTGCCGTCGCTATCCTGAATGCAAACTATATCGCCAACCGTCTGCAATCGGCCTATCCGGTGCTTTATACCGGGCGCGATAACCGCGTGGCGCATGAATGTATCCTCGATTTGCGTCCGCTGAAGGAGCAAACTGGCATCAGCGAGCTGGATATCGCCAAACGACTGATCGATTATGGTTTCCATGCGCCGACGATGTCGTTCCCGGTAGCGGGCACGCTGATGGTTGAGCCGACGGAGTCGGAAAGTAAGATCGAGCTGGATCGCTTTATTGAGGCAATGCTGGCGATTCGCGCTGAGATCGATCGCGTCGCCAGCGGTGAATGGCCGCTGGAGGATAACCCGCTGGTGAACGCGCCGCATACGCAGCAAGAGCTGGCAGGCGATTGGTCGCATCCCTACAGTCGTGAGCTGGCGGTATTCCCGGCTGGCAGCGAAAACAAATACTGGCCGACGGTGAAGCGTCTGGATGATGTTTATGGCGATCGTAACCTGTTCTGTTCCTGCGTGCCGATGAGCGAATATCAGTAGCTATGCTACGAGAAACAGGCGTAGCCGAATAACATACGGCAGGTATAAATAAAAAGGGTTTGGTAACAAACCCTTTTTTCGTTAGCGCTTTTTTATTGTTCCTGCAATTCCAGTTCAGCGACTACGGGTAAATGATCGCTGGCCGCTGCCCAGTTAAAGTCATTTGTTACAGAGGGAACGGTAAGGTTTTTAACGTTCCATTTTTGACCTTTAAAGGTAAAAATGTGGTCAAGATCAAGTGCTGGATTAACGGCAGGCCAGGTGCGGGTATCTGTGCCATTTTTAACCACCGGGTTCCAGAAGTAATTAATTTCTTTAATCGGCTGTTCTTCAGCTGTGGAATTAAAGTCGCCAGCAAGTATTTTTATCGCAGAAGCGATATTAGTGAAATCAGAAGGCGCATCACCAATACTCAGATCGAGTAAATAGCGTGCCTGATTAATACGGACCTCCGGGTTTTTTTGCCAGTCCAGGTGCGCCGTCATAACAATAATCGGTGAATCGAAACCGGGTTTAGTGATTTGCGACAGAAGGACCACGCGCTGTTCTGCTGTTCCCGAAGGCAGATTAATTACCTGAGATTTATCGATCTTATATTTCGACAGCAATCCAACGCCATATTCTCCGCCATCGAAATCCAATGCCTTACCAAAGGCATAAAACAGGTGGTTTGCTTCAGCAATTTTGGCGAGTTGATTAATATTTCCGCTGCGATGTGTCTGATTATCAATCTCCGTCACGGCTATCACATCGGCATCTATTTTCTTTATTGCCTGATTCAGCTGGGTAAAATCCGTAACGTCATCTGACGCTTCGTTTTTGCCAATATTATAAGCGGCAACCTTTAGCGTTGGTTGATTATGCGTATATATTTTGTTCGCTGTGCCGCCTTTATTAACCGCAAGTATCTCCGATCCGGTCAGCGGTGTGCTGGCGTAAAGAGGAGAAGAAGTGATAATACAGCAAGCGAACAATAGCGGTGAATTTTTCAATTTCATATTTTTTGCCAGTTAAAAACAAACGATTTCATGTGGATCTTGTCATATTGGGAAAAATATTTTGTGACATAGCTTACAAACTTAATTTTAATGGTTAAAAAAGTAGGAGGGCGTAGAAAGAACAGAGAGTTATAACGGGTTAATTGTTGAATTTAAGTAGCTTACAAAATAATAATTAATTGATGGTTAGTTTTTTATTTAATTACGAGGGGCGATACGTTATTTTATTGTAACTTAATAAGGGCGTGCTTATTAATAAAGGCCGGATTGCGCCGGCCTGTCCGTTTACAGCTGCTCGCCGTTGCTGGCGATAACCCGCTGATACCAGCCAAAACTCTTCTTCTTCGAGCGTGCCATCGTGCCGCTGCCGTCATCATTTTTATCAACGTGAATAAAGCCGTAGCGTTTGTTGTACTGGCCGGTGGTGAAAGAGACGCAGTCAATACAACCCCACGGCGTATAGCCCATCAGCTCTACGCCATCTTCCAGCACCGCTTTTTTCATTTGCTCGATATGCGCGCGCAGATAATCGATGCGGTAATCGTCCTCAATCATGCCGTTAGCGTTCGGCTTATCGATAGCGCCAAAGCCATTTTCCACGATAAACAGCGGCTTCTGGTAACGCTCATAGAGCGCGTTCATTGAGTAACGCAGGCCAACCGGATCGATCTGCCAGCCCCAGTCGGAAGCCTTGACGTGCGGATTCGGCACGCTGCCTTCAAAACCGGTAATTGAGGCGCCTTCACCTTCAGCGTTGGCCTGCACCGCGTTGCTCATGTAATAGCTGAAGCCAATATAGTCGCAGCAGCCGTTGCGCAGCGTCTCTTCATCGCCCGCTTCCATCTCGATCTGATAGCCTTTACGCGCCCATTCCTGTAACACGTAGGCAGGATAGTAGCCGCGCATTTGCACATCGCTGAAGACATAGCGACGATGCATCGCTTCATGGGCGAACATCACATCGTCCGGATGGCAGGAGAAGGGATAAACCGGCACCATCGCAATCATGCAGCCAATCTGGAAATCGGGATTGATGCGGCGGCCCAGCGCCACCACCTGCGCACTGGCAACAAACTGATGATGCATTACCTGATACATCGTCTGCTCAGGATGTTCATGCTCGGTGAAGATCACGCCGGAACAGCAGTAGCCAAATAGCGGGTAGTTCCAGGTGCGCTGGTTATTGATCTCGTTAAAGGTCATCCAGTATTTCACTTTGTGCTGGTAGCGGCGCATGACCACTTCGCTGAAGCGCACAAAGCAATCGACCACTTTACGGTTCAGCCAGCCGCCATACTGTTTTACCAGGTGCCACGGCATTTCAAAGTGGGAAAGGGTGATCACCGGCTCAATGCCGTGCTTCAGCAGCTCATCGAACAGATCGTCATAAAATTGCAGGCCCGCTTCGTTCGGCTCCAGTTCATCACCATGAGGAAAAATGCGTGTCCAGGCGATAGAGGTGCGGAAGCATTTGAAGCCCATTTCGGCAAACAGCGCAATGTCTTCTTTATAGCGATGATAAAAATCGACCGCCTCATGGTTGGGATAGTTATAGCCGGGCTGCACGCCGTCGGTAATCACGCGGTCAACGCCATGTGCGCCGCCGGAAAGCACGTCACAAATGCTGATGCCTTTGCCGTCCTGATCCCAGCCGCCTTCGACCTGATGCGCGGCCACTGCGCCGCCCCACAGAAAATCTTTCGGTAACTGCTGCTGTTTTGACATAAAGCGATCCTTACTGATACGTAAAATAATGGTGTAATTAACATGCCGTGACGACGAAAATTAATATCGTTGGCACTGCGATAAGCACGTAATTCTAGCGGTTCAGCTATGAAGATTGACCGGAGTGTAGCAAAGCGCAGAGGAATGTCACGTTATAACGAAACGTGACAACGGTAATTTGTTACTTATAAAAAACAGGCTGTTTTATTTGGCTAAACGGCTGGCCAGTTTGCGGCCAATACTTTCGATAATATAAATGGTGGGCACCTGCGTGGTAATATCTAACCCGCCGTTCATGCGAATTAACGGCATATGATAAGAAATATTAAAATCGGCCAGCTTCGCCAGTGAACTGTTTTCGCTGTTGGTAATAGTAATAATTTTACAGCAGTGCAGGCTGAACTGGCTTGCCAGTCGCAGAATTTCTTCGGTTTCGCCGGAGACGGAAAGAATAATCGCTACCGCATCCTTATACATATCGCTACTGACTGGATAATAAGGATCGTCAATATAGTTACTGAATTTACCAACGTTAGAGAAAAATCGTGCGCCATATTTTCCTAACGTGCCCGAGGTGCTGGCACCGACAAAAATAATACGCTGCGCGGCAATAATATGCTCTACCGCCTGGCTAATCAGATGCTCAAACTCATCGTTATTAATGCTTTTGAAAAAGCTGATCATCTCATTAACGCCGTAATTAATTGGGCTCTGCTGCTCCTGTTCTAAATATAATTTAAAGCGGATGCGGAATTCAGAATAGCCATCACACTGCATTTTTCGGCAAAACCGCAGCACTGAGGTTGTGGAAACGCCCGCCGCGTCAGCCAGCTCGCGAATAGTCATATACATGACTTTATCACCGCTTTTGAGCACGGTGTTATACACCTGCATCTCGGTGTCATTGAGCGTTGAGATTATGCTGTGAGTAAACATGCTGTATCCGCGTCTGCTATTACCGTGCCTACTTTAGCAGATTTTCCTTTACCCGCCGATGGCTACACGCTGCTACCCATCGACATAAATTTATTTCAGCTTACAGGTGTACACTGAAATGGTTCTCAGCTACGCTGTGGATGTCTATGATTTGATGAAACCTGACAGCAGGATTTCCTTGCTTGCACAATGTATTACGTCGTTCCGGGAGCATTAAGGTGACAAAGAAAAACGGATTAGCGCAGGGATATACTCTGGCAGAGGAGATCGCCAACAGCCTCAGTCACGGCATAGGTTGCATCTTCGGTATTGTGGGCCTGGTGCTGCTCTTGAGCCAGGCGATTACGGCTAACGCTGGCACGCTGGCGATAGTGAGTTACAGCCTGTATGGCGGCAGCATGATCCTGCTGTTTCTCGCCTCGACGCTCTATCACGCTATCCCCTGGCCACGGGCTAAATTCTGGCTGAAAAAGCTGGATCACTGTGCGATCTACTTACTTATTGCAGGCACCTATACGCCGTTTCTGCTGGTGGGGCTTGATTCGCCGCTGGCACACGGCCTGATGGTGGTGGTCTGGTGCCTGGCGCTGGCGGGTATTATTTTCAAGCTGGTTTTCGCTCATCGTTTTAAGGCGTTGTCGTTGATCACTTATCTGTTGATGGGCTGGCTATCGCTGATCGTTATCTATCAACTGGCGATTAAGCTCGACCAAGGCGGCGTCTGGCTGCTGGCGGCGGGTGGGCTGATCTATACGCTGGGCGTAATCTTCTATGCGATAAAACGGATCCCCTATAATCATGCTATCTGGCACGGCTTTGTGCTGGGCGGCAGCATTTGTCACTTTTTGGCGATCTACTTTTACGTGCGGTAAAAAGGCGGCTTTACGCCGCCTGAGATATTTTATTCTGCCAGCGAGTAGGGCAGCGGCTGAATCGCCAGCTGTCCGCCTTCATCGCCCTGTACGCGCAGCACGCTTTCCGGCTCCAGATCGTTATTCAGCACCGCCTGTATCCAGGCATCGCCCGATTCTAACTGTACGGCGGCCAGAATGGTGCCGGTGCGCCGCCAGTTCTCGCCCATTTTTAGCTCCAGCGCGTCACCGGCCTCCGGGGTCCGGCCCGCTTTGCCAGCCAGCCAGTAAAGGGCGCGCTTATTGGCACCACGGAATTTAGCTCGCGCCACCATCTCTTGCCCGGTATAACAACCTTTTTTGAAGCTGATCGCTTCCAGCGCCTGCAAATTGGTCGCCTGCGGAATCAGCTGCGCGCTGGTTTTCTCATCCAGTACCGGCAGACCCGCTTCGATATCCAGCGCCAGCCATTGCTGACTGCCGTTAAGCTGGGCATCATCCGCCAGCGCCTGCTTCAGTTCCGCCGCTTTTTCGGCGGTGGTGATAAGCAGGAAGCGTTCGGCAGGAGAATCAAACCACAACAGCGTTGATTCGCCATCCTGCACCACCGGCGTTTGCGCATCGGGCAGGGCGGCGAAGCGGTTAGTCAGCGCGGCTCTGGCCTGGAAGCCCGCTACGCCCAGCAGAATCGCCTGATCATCGGCAGCGATGGTTACCTTAGAGAAAACGGCATATTTTTTCAGTTCATTGATTTGCGTATCGCGCAGGTTGCGGCGTACCAGATAGGCATAGCCTTCGCCGCGATGGAACAGACGCAGATTGCTCCACATTTTCCCTTTGGCATCGCAGTGCGCGCAGGGAAGATGTTTCTCTTTTGGCAGCGCCGTAACATCCAGCGTGAGCTGGCCTTGCAGATACGTTGTGCTGTCCGCACCTTCAACCGCAACCAGCGCCCAGTCTTCCAGCGAAATTAACGTCAGCGGCAGCCGTGAAGAGGCAACGGGCTGACGCGGTGGGAAAATAAAGTCAGGCATAGAGCGATCCTGAAAAGTCAGTTGAAAAAGTGACTTCATATTAAAAGAGCGGCCTGGCTTTGCAACCAGTTTCCCGATGCTGACGCACAAAACGCGCGCTAAAGTTGCAGGCTGTCGTTGCGCTCTGCGTGAAGGCGCGCAAGATAAGGAATTTGCTTTCAACAGGCCAGAGAAAAAGCGCTACACTAGCCATCATGTTTGAAATAACCGATGACAGAACACATGGATATCAACGATAAATCCCGTATTCACTGGGCTTGCCGCCGCGGTATGTTAGAGCTGGACATCGCCATCATGCCTTTCTTTAAATATGAATATGATTCGCTGAGTGATGAAGACAAAGCGCTGTTTATTCGTTTGCTGAAAAGTGACGATCCCGATCTGTTTAACTGGCTGATGAATCACGGTGAGCCAGCCGACGCCGAGCTGAAACGCATGGTGCAGTTGATTCAGACGCGCAACCGGCAGCGTGGCCCGGAACGTGGCGCGGTGGCAATCTGATCTGCGTCCTTCGGCGCGGGCGCGGCAGATAACGCTGATGCTGTATGGCCTGCTTATTGTCGGGCTGTTACCGTTTTATCACGGAACGCGGATGCCGTTTGCTGTAGGGCTGTTGTTCCTGCTGCTGGGTGAACTATGGCATCGCCTGCGCCTGCAACGTCGCTTCGGCGGCGTGCTGACGGCAGAAGAAAGCCGCCGCTGGCGCTGGCAGGATCGGGAATACTGGATTGCGCGTCCACCTTTCGTGCTGCCGTTTGGCGTGCTGTTTTCGCTGCGTGCAGAGCAGGGAAAGGGCGTTTCGCTATGGGTGATGCGGGATAGTATGCCGGAAGGAAACTGGCGTGCCTTGCGCCGTTTGCTGAAGGGGTATCAGTAACAGCGCATCGCAGCCATCTTGATTCATTCGCGTCGGGCGCGCGGCGTTTTAGTCGGTAGCGCGGTTTGCCGTAAAACGTGCCAGCCGTAGTGAACGCGGGTTATCTGTTACAGCAGCGCGGCAGTTTCGGTCAATATCTGTTCACACCACTGGGCGATGCGCTCATCGCTCACGTCAAACTGATTGACATCGTCCAGCGCCAGGCCAACAAACTGTTTACCGTCGGCGGTAAGCGGTTTCGGGCTGGTGAATTCGTAGCCTTCGATGGGCCAGTAGCCGACAAACTGCACGCCCATGGGTGCCAGTAGCTCGTGCAGCATGCCAAGGGCGTCCAGGAACCACTCGCCATAGCCGAGCTGATCGCCCATGCCATACAGCGCAACCACTTTGCCGCGCAGGTTAAGTTCCGGAAGCTCCTGCCAGATGGCTTCCCAGTCTTCCTGTAGCTCACCAAAATCCCAGGTGGGGATGCCGAGGATCAGCATATCGTACTGCTCCATCAGCTTCGGTGAATCATCTTTCAGGTTATGCAGCGTAACCAGATCCTCGCCGATAAAATCGCGAATTTTCTCGGCTGCCATCTCGGTATAACAGGTGCTGGAACCGTAAAAAAGGCCAATCTTCATACGGAACATCTACTCATTTAAATCAACAGATGGGCGCAATTGTATCAGAAGGTGGCGGCTTTCAGGCATAATGCGCATAAATTGACACCCTTGTGCAAAGAGGGAAAGGTGCCGGATAACGAACTTATTGAACAGTTTCTTGATGCGCTGTGGATCGAACGTAACCTGGCGCAAAATACGCTGACCTCTTATCGCCGGGATTTGCAATCGCTGGCTGGCTGGCTGGCGCACCATCAGCGCACGTTGCTACAGGCTGAGGCCGTGGATTTACAGGCTTTTCTTGCCGATCGCGTTGAGGGTGGTTATAAAGCCACCAGCTCAGCACGTCTGTTGAGTGCAATGCGGCGGCTTTTTCAGTATCTCTATCGGGAAAAGCTGCGTAATGACGATCCCAGCGCGCTGCTCTCTTCACCTAAACTGCCCCAGCGGTTGCCGAAAGATCTGTCGGAAGCCCAGGTAGATCGCCTGCTACAGGCACCCAGCGTTGAACAGCCTATTGAGCTGCGTGATAAGGCGATGCTGGAGCTGCTTTACGCTACCGGCCTGCGCGTATCGGAGCTGGTTGGCCTGACGGTCAGCGATGTCAGCCTGCGCCAGGGCGTTGTGCGCGTTATCGGTAAAGGCAATAAAGAGCGGCTGGTGCCGCTGGGTGAAGAGGCGATACACTGGCTGGAACAGTATATGGAACACGGGCGTCCGTGGTTGCTGAACGGACGGGTTATTGACGTGCTGTTTCCCAGCAGCCGGGCGCAGCAGATGACGCGGCAAACTTTCTGGCATCGCATTAAGCATTATGCCGTGCTGGCGGGAATTGATAGCGAAAAGCTCTCTCCGCACGTGCTTCGGCACGCCTTTGCTACGCATTTGTTGAACCACGGCGCGGATTTACGTGTCGTACAGATGCTGCTGGGACACAGCGATCTTTCCACCACGCAGATTTACACGCATGTCGCTACCGAGCGTCTGCGTCAGTTACATCAACAGCACCACCCGCGCGCCTGAAGGCGGCGGAGTAAAAAGGGAACAGGATGAAAAAAACTTTTGCCATCGTCGCTATGCTGGCTGCCACTTTCGCGGGCGCAGCCCAGGCGGATGACGCTGCGATTCAGCAATCTTTACGTAAGCTGGGTATAGATAAAACTGAAATTTATCCTTCGCCACTGCCAGGGATGAAAACCATACTTTCTGACAGCGGCGTGCTGTATGTCAGCGAAGATGGAAAGCACTTTATTCAGGGGCCGCTTTATGATGTTGGCGGTGCGCGTCCGGTTAACGTGACGAATCAGCTGTTGCAGAAAAAAGTTGATGCGCTAAGCAAAGATATGATCGTCTATAAAGCGCCGAAAGAGCAGTATGTCATTACTGTCTTCACCGATACCACCTGTGGCTATTGCCGTAAGCTGCATCAGGAGATGTCAGATTACAACGCGCTGGGCATCACCGTGCGCTATCTGGCCTTCCCGCGTGAAGGGATGAATGGACAGTGGCAAAAGAGATGAAATCCATCTGGTGTGCAAAAGATCGGAATAAAGCCTTTGATGCGGCGATGAAAGGCGATGCAGTTTCTCCGGCCGATTGTAAAACCGATCTGGCGCAGCATTACCAGCTGGGCATCCTGTTCGGTATTCAGGGCACTCCGGCCATTCTACTGGAAAATGGTCTGATGATTCCGGGTTATCAGGGGCCGCAGGAAATGAAGCAGCTTCTTGATAAACAAAAAAGCGGTAACTAATTAGCAGTGAATAAACCGATGCAACTTCGCCGCCGAGAAGCGGTAAACGATCCGGCGTTATCGCCGGATCTCCATCCGCTGCTGCGTCGTCTTTACGCCCAGCGTGGCATAAGCAATCAACGCGAGCTGGAGCGCGGCGCGAAATATCTTCATCCGTGGCAAGGTTTGAGCGGTATGCAGCAGGCGGTTGAGCTGCTACATCAGGCGCTGCGTGATGAAAAACAGATTATGATCGTCGGTGATTTTGATGCCGACGGTGCGACCAGTACCGCGCTGACCGTTTTGGCGCTACGCAGCATGGGCGGGCGCAATGTGCAGTATCTGGTGCCGAACCGTTTTGACGATGGTTATGGCCTTAGTCCGGAAGTGGTAGAGCAGGCTGCCGCACGCGGCGCGGAGCTTATTCTGACGGTGGATAACGGTATCTCTTCCCATGCGGGCGTTGAACGTGCGCATCAAAAGGGGATTCCGGTGCTGGTGACCGATCACCATCTGCCGGGGGAAACGTTGCCAGCGGCAGAAGCGATTGTTAATCCGAATCTCAATGACAGCACTTTCCCTTCACGTGCGCTGGCGGGCGTGGGCGTTGCTTTTTATCTGATGCTGGCGCTGCGGGCGCATCTGCGTACGCTGGGCTGGTTCGATAACGGGCTGGCTATCCCTAACCTTGCCGAACTGCTTGATTTGGTGGCGTTGGGCACGGTAGCCGATGTGGTGCCGCTGGACGCTAACAACCGTATTTTAGTCTGGCAGGGGATGGGGCGAATTCGCGCCGGGAAATGTCGTCCAGGTATCCGTGCGCTGCTGGAGGTGGCTAACCGCGATGCGCGTCAGCTGGCCGCCAGCGATCTTGGTTTTGCGCTGGGGCCGCGTCTGAACGCCGCCGGACGTCTGGATGATATGTCGGTAGGCGTGGCGCTGTTGTTGACGGATGATCTGGCGCAGGCGCGAATGTTAGCCAGCGAACTGGATGCGTTGAATCAGACGCGTAAAGAGATTGAGCAAGGGATGCAGGCGGAAGCGCTGGCGCTCTGTAATCAGCTGGAACGCAGTAGCGATACGCTGCCGCTGGGCCTTGCGTTTTATCATCCTGAATGGCATCAGGGCGTGGTAGGTATTCTGGCTTCACGCCTGAAGGAGCGTTTTCATCGTCCGGTTATCGCCTTTGCGCCTGCTGGCGACGGTACGCTAAAAGGTTCAGGACGTTCGGTAGCGGGGCTGCATTTGCGAGACGCGCTCGAACGCCTTGATACGCTGAATCCGGGGCTGATTATTAAGTTTGGCGGTCACGCGATGGCGGCTGGCCTGTCGCTGGAAGAAGCTAAATTTGAACAATTCAGTAGGTTGTTTAGCGATCTGGTGGGCGAGTGGCTGGATGCGGATGCGTTGCAGGGCGTTATCTGGTCTGATGGTGAGCTGTCGGCACCTGATTTGACGCTGCCGGTGGCTGAGATGCTACGTGATGGTGGTCCGTGGGGGCAATCTTTTCCTGAGCCGGTGTTTGATGGCAAGTTTAAGCTGTTGCAGCAGCGGCTGGTGGGTGAGCGTCATTTGAAGGTGATGGTGGAGCCGTTAGGCGGCGGGCCTTTGCTGGATGGGATTGCGTTTAACGTTGATACACGTTTGTGGCCTGACGCCAGCGTTCGGCACGTTGAGCTGGCTTATAAGCTGGACGTGAATGAGTTTCGCGGTAACCGTAGCGTGCAGTTGCTGATTGAGCATATCTGGCCGCTGTAGGTTTGTCTGGTTATAAGCGGAACCTGCTGCTGGTCGGTTAAGCGTGGTGGCTTAATGAGGGAATTATCCGCTGCTGGTTGGCCAGGTATGGTGGTTCGCTAAAGGATTATCCGCTGCCGGGCGCAAGAGGGGCTGTCCGTTCGGCGGGACGGTATAAACCCATCCATGGGGCCTCCGCCCGCGCCCTCCATGGCGCGGGAGGCCCGCCTCATCGTCCAGCCCCTCTTGCTCCCCTTGCTATTGCGCTCGCGTAACCTGACCTTTTCGGAAAATCCGGGAAAACGTTCTTAATCATGTCAGGAAAGTGAGCGTATTTGCTGATGTCGGGGAGGCGGGAAAGTATTTGCACGATGTTGGGAAGAGGGAAAGTATCCGCCTGATGTCGGGGGAAACGGGAAAGTATTTGCACGGTGTCAGAGAAGCGGGGAAGTATGCGCACGATGCCAGGGAGGGGGCGGGCGGAACGCGGAGTAAAGCCTCCGCGTCATGGATGACGCGGCGGAGTCTCCAGGGATGGATTGACGACGTCTTTACGTAGCGTCCGCCCGCCTCCTCTCGTTTCCGAACGCTAAACTCGCTTCCCGGAACTGCCTACTCAACCCACTTCCCGCCCCGAACCTCCAGCCCGCCTCTCAAAACCGCCCCCAAAACACAACCCTGCCGCATACAAAGCATCCGACAAAACTACAATCTCCTTGCCTTTTCAGTTAAACTGCCCGGTCATACCCATCGACACTTCCTAAAAAAGATTCGAAAGCCATGTTTGAAATTAATCCGGTGAAAAACCGTATTCAGGACCTCACTGAGCGCAGCGACGTTCTTAGGGGGTATCTTTGACTACGATGCCAAGAAAGAACGCCTCGAAGAAGTAAACGCCGAGCTGGAACAACCTGACGTCTGGAATGAACCTGAGCGCGCGCAGGCGCTGGGTAAAGAGCGATCTGCGCTCGAAGCTGTTGTCGACACGCTCGACCAGATGACCCAGGGCCTCGAAGATGTGGCGGGCCTGCTGGAACTGGCCGTTGAAGCAGAGGACGAAGAAACCTTCAACGAAGCCATCGCCGAACTTGACGTCTT
The DNA here is from genome assembly GCF_009914055.1 of Mixta intestinalis. Classification (NCBI taxonomy): domain Bacteria; kingdom Pseudomonadati; phylum Pseudomonadota; class Gammaproteobacteria; order Enterobacterales; family Erwiniaceae; genus Mixta; species Mixta intestinalis. Next base: position 2,829,923 of record NZ_CP028271.1, on the reverse strand, counting down.
AGAAAAAAAACTGGGCGAACTGGAATTCCGCCGCATGTTCTCCGGCGAATATGACAGCGCCGACTGCTACATCGACATCCAGGCGGGATCGGGTGGCACCGAAGCTCAGGACTGGGCCAGTATGCTGCTGCGTATGTACCTGCGCTGGGCGGAAGACAAAGGCTTCAAAACCGAAGTCATCGAAGTCTCCGATGGCGAAGTGGCGGGTATCAAATCCGCAACCATCCGCATCGCAGGCGACTACGCTTTCGGCTGGTTGCGTACCGAAACCGGCGTACATCGCCTGGTACGAAAAAGCCCGTTCGACTCCGGCGGCCGTCGCCACACCTCCTTCAGTTCCGCTTTCGTCTACCCGGAAGTGGATGATGATATCGATATCGAAATCAACCCGGCAGACCTGCGTATTGACGTCTATCGCGCATCTGGCGCGGGCGGTCAGCACGTAAACCGTACCGAATCGGCGGTGCGTATTACCCACATTCCGACCGGCACCGTCACCCAGTGCCAGAATGACCGCTCTCAGCACAAAAACAAAGACCAGGCCATGAAGCAGATGAAAGCCAAGCTTTATGAACTGGAAATGCAAAAGAAAAACGCTGAAAAACAGGCGCTGGAAGACAACAAGTCTGATATTGGCTGGGGCAGCCAGATCCGTTCTTACGTACTGGATGATTCACGCATCAAGGATCTGCGCACCGGCGTAGAAACGCGTAACACCCAGGCAGTGCTGGATGGCGATCTGGATCGTTTCATTGAAGCAAGTTTGAAAGCAGGACTATAAACATGTCTGAACAACAACCGCAGGGCGCTGATGCCGCGCTTGAACTTAACAATGAACTAAAAGCGCGTCGTGAAAAACTTAGCGCGCTGCGTGAACATGGCGTTGCGTTTCCGAACGATTTCCGCCGTGACAGCATCTCTGAGCAGCTGCATGCGCAGTACGACGACAAAGAAAACGAAGAGCTGGAAGCGCTGAACATCGAAGTCAGCGTGGCGGGACGTATGATGACGCGCCGCATCATGGGCAAAGCCTCATTTGTCACGCTTCAGGACGTAGGCGGACGCATCCAGCTGTATGTGGCGCGTGATGACCTGGCGGAAGGCGTTTACAACGAACAGTTCAAAAAATGGGACCTGGGCGATATCCTTGGCGCGCGCGGGAAACTGTTCAAAACCAAAACCGGTGAGCTCTCCATTCACTGCACCGAGCTGCGTCTGCTGACCAAAGCGCTGCGCCCGCTGCCGGACAAATTTCACGGCCTGGCCGATCAGGAAACCCGCTACCGCCAGCGCTATCTTGATCTGATTGCCAACGAAGACTCACGTAAAACCTTCCGCATTCGCTCCCAAATTATGGCGGGTATCCGTCAGTTCATGGTGGGCCGCGACTTTATGGAAGTAGAAACCCCGATGATGCAGGTGATCCCAGGAGGTGCATCTGCGCGTCCGTTTATCACCCATCATAACGCGCTGGATATCGACATGTATCTGCGCATTGCGCCGGAGCTCTACCTCAAGCGCCTGGTCGTGGGCGGTTTCGATCGCGTCTTCGAGATCAACCGCAACTTCCGTAACGAAGGTATCTCGCCGCGCCATAACCCAGAGTTCACCATGATGGAACTCTATATGGCTTATGCGGATTACAAAGATCTCATTGAACTGACCGAAAGCCTGTTCCGCACCCTGGCGCAGCAGGTGCTGGGGACTACCGAAGTGCCTTACGGCGAACATCTCTTCGATTTCGGCAAGCCGTTCGCTAAGCTGACGATGAAAGAAGCGATCCAGAAATATCGCCCGGAAACTAACCTGGCCGATCTGGATGACTTTGATAAAGCGGTTGCTATTGCGCAATCTATCGGCATCAAGGTAGAGAAAAGCTGGGGTCTGGGCCGCGTCGTTACTGAAATCTTTGAAGAAACGGCAGAAAGCCACCTGATTCAGCCGACCTTCATCACCGAATATCCGGCGGAAGTCTCTCCGCTGGCGCGTCGTAACGATATCAACCCGGAAATCACCGATCGCTTTGAATTCTTTATCGGCGGGCGTGAAATCGGTAATGGCTTCTCCGAGCTGAACGATGCGGAAGATCAGGCCGATCGTTTCCGTCAGCAGGTAGAAGCGAAAGATGCTGGTGATGACGAAGCGATGTTCTTTGATGAAGATTACGTGACCGCGCTGGAGCACGGCCTGCCGCCGACCGCTGGCCTGGGTATCGGTATTGACCGCCTGGTAATGCTGTTTACCAACAGCCACACCATCCGCGACGTCATTCTGTTCCCGGCGCTGCGTCCGTCTGGCAAGTAAGCTTTTTTCCTGTAGAAAGGGGCGCGCTGGCGTCCCTTTTTTATTCCTGCCATGCTGCCTTCCCGCGATCTCCCTGCGCCAGATTTATCTGCTTTACCGAAAGTAATCACCGTGGATTATTGCGTCTGACGCAAAATTCCCTTGCTGTTGCTGGGGTGTTTGCCGGGATAACACTGTGCTCTAATAGCCGCCACGACGCGACATATTAAACAGAACGACATAATGCGTCGTCCAGGTCGCTACTCAACAGCGGCCCGTTCTGGAGTCTGCAATCATCGTTTTTTGGAGAGTGTTATGCCTGTTTCACTATTGGCGCTGGCGCTGAGCGCCTTTGCCATCGGCACCACCGAGTTCGTTATTATGGGATTACTGCCGGAGGTGGCGGGCGATCTGCACGTTTCCATTCCCTCCGCGGGCTGGCTGATAAGCGGCTATGCGCTGGGCGTGGCGATTGGCGCGCCGGTCATGGCACTGCTGACGGCGAAGCTGCCGCGCAAGCGTACGCTGATGCTGCTGATGACCATCTTTATCATTGGCAATATCCTGTGTGCGCTGGCTTACAGCTACAACCTGCTGATGCTGGCGCGCGTGATCACCGCACTCTGTCACGGCGCTTTCTTCGGTATCGGCTCGGTGGTGGCCGCCAGCCTGGTCGCACCCAATCGTCAGGCTTCCGCCGTTGCGCTGATGTTTACCGGCCTGACGCTGGCGAACGTGCTGGGCGTGCCGCTCGGTACCTGGTTCGGTCAGCTGTTTGGCTGGCGCGCAACCTTCTGGGGCGTGGCGATCATCGGCGTACTGGCCTTTATCGCGCTGACTGTCAGCCTGCCGGGCAACAAAGATGAAAAGCCGGTACACCTTGCCAGTGAAATCAGCGCGCTGGCGAACGGCAAGCTATGGCTCTCGTTGCTGATGACCGTCTGCTTTGCGGCGGCGATGTTTGCGCTGTTCAGCTATATTGCGCCACTGCTGTTGCAGGTTACCGGCGTCAGCAATCGTGGTGTTAGCTGGACGCTGTTCCTGATCGGCGCTGGTTTAACCGTTGGCAATATTATCGGCGGCAAACTGGCGGACTGGAAAGTCTCTTTCAGCCTGATTCTCAGCTTTGCGTTGATAGCCATTTTCTCGCTGGCGTTCAGCTGGACCAGCCACGGCCTCTGGCTGGCTGAAATCACGCTGTTCCTGTGGGCGATGGCCACTTTCGCCACCGTACCAGGCCTGCAAATCAACGTGGTGCGTCATGGTAAAGAGGCTCCTAACCTGGTCTCGACGCTGAATATCTCCGCGTTTAACGTTGGCAATGCGCTCGGTGCCTGGGTTGGCGGTGCGGTCATTGACGGTGGCTATGGCCTGACGTCGGTGCCGGTTGCTGCCGCGGTGCTGGCCGCGCTGGGGCTGATCGTCTGCCTGATCACCTTCCGCCGCGCCGGAGGTCAGACGCAGCCGGTGCGCGCCTAAGCGAGCAGGGCGTTGAGGCGCGTCGCGAAATGCGCCGCCTCACGCTGTAAATGCTGGCTGAACGCGCTAACCAGCGAAGAGGCCGGACGATGCAGCGGGCGGATCAGGCTGACGGTAAAAGGCACCTCAACGCTAAAGCGCCGCATCACCACGCCGCTGGCGGCATAATCCAACGCCGTCAGCGGATTCACTACCGATATTCCCGCTCCCGCCCGCACCATCGCACAGACCGACGCCGCGCTGTGCGTCTCCACCACCATCCGGCGCTGGATGCCCTGCTCATGAAACAGCGCGTCCAGCAGCTGACGATAGCTGTCGGTACGTGAGAGGCTGATATAGTTTTCCCCGGCAAAATCCTGCGGCGTCAGCTGCCGTCGCGCCGTTAGCGGATGCCGGGCGGGTAAAACACACACTTCATTTAGCGTCAGTAGCTCGATGCGCTCGGTTCCGGCGGGCGTAATCCCGGTTTCGGTCAGGCCGAGATCGTGGCGCTGCGCCGACAGCCACTCTTCCAGCAGCGGCGACTCCTGCGGGATGATATTCAGGCTGAGATCGGGATAACGCTGTAAAAACGGCTGGCAGAGCGGCGGCAGCAGCGACTGGGAAAAAACCGGCAGGCAGGCAATGGAAAGCTCGCCCTGACGAAACTGCCGTAATCCTTCCGCCGCGTTGATAATGCGATCGAGGCCGTACCAGGAGCGCTGTACCTCTTCAAACAGGCTCAGCCCCTGCACGGTAGGATGCAAGCGCCCGCGCACTCGCTCGAACAGTTGCAGGCCGGTCAGCTTTTCAAAGCGCGCCAGTTCGCGGCTGACGGTGGGCTGCGATGTATGCAGCAACTCGGCGGCGGCGGTCAGGTTGCCGCTGGTCATCACCGCATGGAATATCTCAATGTGCCGATGGGTAATCTGCGCCATCGCCTTCTCCAGTAGCGAAAGCTATATCATATTTGCATAGACTCCGCAGAAACAGATATTTTTCAGCGGAAAATGGCTGTGGCGTAATAGCGTAAAGTTTAAGGAGAACCGTTATGCCACGTCCGCTAAATAATCCTGAGAGCGCCCTGAATACCGCTAATCTTCTCTCACTTGCTGCGCGTTACGACGGGCCATTCTGGGCCTACGATGCTGAGATTATTCGCCAGCGTATTGCTCAGCTAAGGCAGTTTGACGTGGTGCGTTTTGCGCAGAAGGCCTGTTCCAATATTCATATTCTGCGACTGATGCGTGCAGAGGGCGTTAAGGTTGATTCCGTTTCGCTGGGTGAAATTGAGCGGGCGCTGGCGGCTGGCTATCAGCCGGGTGGAGATGAGATCGTTTTTACCGCCGATCTGCTTGACAGGCCAACGCTGGCGCGCGTTACCGAACTGCGGATTCCGGTTAACGCCGGTTCAGTGGATATGCTGCATCAGTTGGGGGCCTGTTCGCCCGGTCATCCGGTCTGGCTGCGGGTTAATCCCGGTTTTGGTCACGGACACAGCCAGAAAACCAACACCGGCGGTGAAAACAGCAAGCATGGTATCTGGCATGAGGATCTGTCGCAGGCGGTGCAGGCGATTCAGCAGCATGGGCTGACGCTGGTGGGCATCCATATGCATATTGGCTCCGGCGTGGACTATGCGCATCTGGAGCAGGTGTGCGAAGCGATGGTGGAGCGCGTTATCGCGCTGGATCAGGATATCAGCGCCATTTCCGCAGGCGGCGGGCTTTCTGTTCCCTATCGTTATGGCGAAGAGGCGATCGATACTCAACATTACTACAGCCTGTGGCACCGTGCCCGCGAGCGCATCGCCGCGCATCTCGCGCATCCGGTAAAGCTGGAGATCGAGCCGGGGCGCTTTTTGGTAGCGGAAGCGGGCGTGCTGGTGACTCAGGTACGCGCGGTAAAAAATATGGGCAGCCGTCACTTTGTGCTGGTGGATGCGGGCTTTAGCGATTTAATGCGTCCGGCAATGTATGGCAGCTATCACCATATCTCTTTGCTGGCCGATGATGCCGGACAGCGCGAGCTGCGTGAGACGGTGGTGGCGGGGCCGCTGTGCGAATCGGGCGATGTTTTTACCCAGCTGGAAGGCGGCAAGGTGGAAACGCGCCAGCTTCCTGCGGTCAGCGCAGGCGATTATCTGGTGCTGCATGATACCGGCGCTTATGGTGCCTCGATGTCTTCCAACTATAACAGTCGACCGCTGATCCCGGAGGTGCTGTTCGACGGCGGAGAGGCGCGGGAAATTCGCCGTCGGCAGACCATTCAGGAGCTGCTGGCGCTGGAGTTGTAATCGCTGTCTGCTGACTAATCTCTGCGACGCGCTGGTCGCAGAGCCCTTCATACCTTGTCCTCACATCCTTATGCGCCGTCCCTAATCCTCTGCTTCCTGTCTGTTGTGCCAGCTGTCACTAAACAAGCGTCGGTGTCATCAATCAATTCGGTTAAATATTATTTGGCCCAACTGCTGCTGGTGCAGTAGTGAGAAATAAATTTATCCATGACAGGTTTATCTAATTAAAGGAATTAATTATGAGTAACATCAGGAAGGCATTGCTGTTCCCTTTATTATTTATGTTTAGCCCGCTGAGCTACGCGGTGGTCGCCGGTGGGATTGTTTCGATTCAACACACATGGCCTGCTAATTCAACGTTTAATAAGCTTACTTTCTTTCAGCAGGTAAATAACGATGGTGGAAAGGATTCTCACTATTATTGGGCGAACCAGTTCTTTTTGAAACAGGGAGACGGTGGTTATATTGGTTTACAGAATCGGGGGAATGGCGTTCATGCCTTTAATTTCTCTATCTGGAAAGCAAAAGGCTGGAAAAGCAACACCTGCCAATATTTCGATCATGAAGGCTCCGGCGTGCAGTGTCAGGTTGTTGTACCGTGGAAAACCGGGCATGTATATAAAATAGACGTCACAAAAAGCGGAAACCTGGTTACCGGTATGGTTACCGATATGATGGACGGCACCACCACCACCGTTGGCGTTATTGAAGTACCAGCTACTTTTGGCAAACTATATTCATCCTCCGGCTTTGTTGAAGAGTATTCACAGGGCAACGGCCAGCTTTCTTCCTGTTATGCGATGGGCGCACAAAGCTCCGTCTTTATGAATCCAATAGGCGATGACAGAACAAAAGCGAAACAGAGTAGCTATACCTACGGCAACTGTAAGGATGCTTATGTGGTGCAAGCCGCCTGTAATAGCGAGGCCTGCATCAATACGGTCAGCCATCTCGATTCAATGGCGTCGCCAAACGTGCCTAAAATAACCATCGTTAACGGCAGTGAACTGAAAGAGAAAACCATTTCTGATGCGCTGAGCAAAGTTAATTTAGCCGCTATTCGCTCTCAGGACGGGATCTGGTCACCGCGAATCTATTTTCCACAGCCCGCAGCGCTTAAGTGGAAATCTATTTTTATCGATCACCGCGCCAGCTATGACTCATCCATTTACGTGAATGGTGGAATCACGAAAGTGAGTAAGGGACAACAGCTAATGTATATGTCTGACGGTAGCCGTTGGAAACTTATCGAACAAAAATAAACAGCCCTGATAGCCAGTAAACTTCTTATACCGTCAATGCGCCTGCGATAAACAGTGGATTGACGGTATTATTTTATCCCGCTAAATGTGCCTGTTTGCATATCGAACTATTGTGCCGTATAGCCGCCTTCGGCCAGATGAAAACTGCCGGTAATAAACGAGGCGTCATCGGATAACAGGAACAATACCAGTGCGGCTACTTCGTCAGGGCGTCCGAGCCGCCCGATGGGATGCTGGCTTACCAGCCCGCGGTACTGCGCTTTCTCCAGCGGTGAAATCAACGGCGTATCAATATAGCCCGGCCCCACAGCGTTAATGCGGATACCCTGTGAAGCATATTCCAGTGCCGCAGACTTGGTCAGACCGATAACGCCATGCTTGGCGGCGACATAGCCTGAAAAGTTAGGGCGACTGACGGTGCCAAGAATTGAAGCCACGTTCACAATCGATCCGCCGCCTGAGCGGAGCAGGGCCGGAATCTGGTATTTCAGGCCATAAAATACGCCGTTAAGGTTAACACCGATTACGCTGTGCCAGTCGTCCAGGCTGTAGTTCGCCAGCGGCGCATTGCCGCCGCCGATGCCGGCATTGTTAACCGCATAATGCAGCGCACCAAACTGCTCCAGCGCGAACGCGACAGAATCGGCAACTGACTGCGCATCGCTGACATCCTGGCGAACCGCAACGGCGATACCGCCAGCCTCGGTGATTTCTGCTGTCACTCTGGTGGCGTTCTCTTCATTTAAATCTGCGACTATCACATGGGCACCTTCTGCTGCCAGCTGGCACGCAATCGCCGCGCCAATGCCGGAACCCGCACCGGTTACCATCGCAACTTTATTCTTAAATCTCTTTGTCATAAATCGATCCCACATTACGGTTGGCTTGCCAGGCACCATCCCACGCGCCCGGGTTTATGATACTTGAAGCAAAATTTCAACGTCCAGAACGGCCAACCGTAACATAGCGTCTCGCCACAGTTTGCATAGCGTGTCATTAGTGGCTGTATGCGAACAGCATTAACGTCGGTGAAAGTTGCGTATTGATTATCCTGGAGCGCTAACCGAATGCCTGCGAACCAGCGTTGGGTTAAAGGTATGGGTCACCTCCGGCAGCGGCCGATTATTCGCCAGCGCCAGCGCCAGTTCCGCCGCCTGCTGTGCCATAGTGACAATTGGATAGCGAACGGTTGTCAGCCGCGGGCGCACGTAGCGCGATACCAGGACATCATCGAAACCGATTAACGACATCTCCTCCGGCACGCGGATACCGTTATCACTTAATACCGCCAGCGCGCCCGCTGCCATCGAATCGTTGTAGCAGGCCACCGCGGTAAAGTTCTTGCCGCGTCCCAGCAGTTCGGTCATCGCCTGCTCGCCGCCAATCTCATCCGGCTCGCCGAAGGCGACCAGGCGATCGTTACACGGCAGATTATGCTCACGCAGCGCATCGTAATAGCCCTGAAGACGCTCTTCCGCGTCGGAAATGGTGTGGGTAGAGCTGATCCAGGCGATCTGGTCGTGACCTTGCTGAATCAGATGGCGCGTTGCCAGCCAGGCACCATAGCGGTCGTCCAGCGCGATACAGCGATGCTGCCAGCCGGGGAGGGAGCGGTTTATCAGCACCATGCCCGGCATCTGCTGCATCAGCTTTTCCAGCTCTTCGTCAGGGATCTTCTTGGCATGCACAACCAGGGCCGCGCAGCGGTGGCGCATGAGCTGTTCAATTGCCTGCCGCTCTTTTTCTTCATTATGATAACCGTTGCCGATCAGCAGGAAGTTGCCGGTCTGCCAGGCGATTTCATCAACCGCCTTTACCATTGCGCCAAAAAAGGGATCGGAGACGTCACCCACTACCAGCCCCAGCGTTTCCGTTGATTGCTGCGCCAGCGCTCGTGCGTTAGCGTTAGGGTGATACTGTAGCGCTTCCATCGCGCTAAAAACCGCCTGACGGGACGTTTCACTGGCTTTGGGAGAGTGATTAATAACGCGTGAAACGGTAGCAACAGATACACCCGCCAGTCTGGCGACATCCTTTATCGTAGCCATGAATAGAGCACCTTCCAGGGTAAACGTTTACATATAGGCAAAGTGTTGCGGAAAAGTCCTGCAACTTCAACCAGACAGAATGCCATACTCGTCGCAAAGCGCGCTGAATATTACCCTTTTCATCTGCGTTCCCGGCACGTTACCATAGCCGACTGTTTTTTGACTGCCTGCCCGATCTTCTGCCATGACCATAAAAAAAGTACCGCACCTGGCCCACTGGGGCGCTTTCAGCGCCGTAACGGAGCAGGGACGTCTGATCGATTGTGAACCTTTCTTTGCCGACAGCGATCCGTCGCCGATGCTGCAAAGTATTCCCCAGCTGGTCTATTCCGATAAGCGCATTCGTCAGCCGATGGTGCGTCGGTCATGGCTGAAAAAGCGTGAGAGCAGCGATCGCAGCCTGCGTGGGCGGGAAGATTTCGTCGCCGTGGATTGGGAAACCGCGCTCGATCTGATAGCGGAAGAGAACCGGCGCGTGCGCGATCGCTATGGTGCCAGCGGTATTTTTACCGGCTCTTATGGCTGGTCATCGGCGGGGCGCGTAAACCATGCCCGTAGCCTGGTGCGGCGCTTCTATTTCAGCGGTGGCGGCGGGGTGGATCAGCTGGGTAACTACAGCTGGGGCGCAGCGCAGTTCTTTCTGCCATACGTGATTGGCAGCTATATGCCGCTGACGGGCCGAGTGACCGACTGGCCAAGCGTAATTGACCATGCTGAAGTAGTACTGGCCTTCGGCGGCCTGGCGCTGAAAAATGCCCAGGTAGCCTCCGGCGGGGCAGGCGAGCACACGCTTAAACCGGCGCTGACGCAGCTGGCG